>JAEUMJ010000100.1 GCA_016792865.1 Hyphomicrobiales bacterium
ATGGTGGTGGCCTGGTCGGCGGAGGAAAGCGCCAAGCTGCCCGGCATCGTGGAGAAGGCCCACGCCAACGGGGTCACGGATGTGCGGCTCCTGAGCAGGGCCGACATGCGGGCACGGGAGCCGAACCTCGCACCCTCCGCAATGGAGGCCGTCCTGGTTCCCGGTGAACACGTCATTGATCCCTGGTCATCGCCCCTCGCCTATGCGCAACAGGCCATTGCCCATGGCGCGAAGATCCTCCGCAACTCGGAGGTGACGGCTGCCGAGCGGAGCGGCGATGAATGGCACCTGCGCACCGCTTCGGGTGATGTTGCGGCCCGCATCGTCATCAATGCGGCGGGATTGTTCGGCGACCGGGTGGAGGCGTTCGCGCGTTCCTCACCCTTTGCCATAAAGCCGCGCAAGGGACAGTTCGTGGTCTTTGACAAGCAGGCGTCGCAGCTCGTGCGCACCATCCTCCTGCCCGTGCCGACGGAGCGCACCAAGGGCGTGGTCCTGTTCCGCACCATATTCGGCAACCTTGCCATCGGTCCCACCGCAGAGGACTGCGACGAGCGTGAAGCTGCGACCTGTGACACCGCCACGCTGGAAAGCCTGAAAGCGCGTGCCCTTGAAATGGTGCCGGGCCTGGCCGGCATCGGGGTGAATGCCATCTATGCCGGGCTTCGTCCTGCCACGGACAGCAAGGACTACGTGATCGAAGCCCTGCCGGAGAAAAACTGGATCACGGTTGGCGGCATCCGCTCGACCGGCCTCACCGGATCGCTGGGCATCGCCCAGATGGTTGAACGGCTCTATGTGCAACACTTCGGCTCCTTGCCCACGCCCGCGCCCCGTCCGGTATGGACCCCCGTTCCCATGCTCGCGGAACATGAGGCGCGGCCCTACCGGAGCGGCGGCGAGATCGTTTGTCATTGCGAGTGGGTGACGCGCCTCGAAATCGAGAAGGCCCTGCAAGGCCCGCTTCCCGCCGGTGATCTCGGCGGACTCAAGCGTCGGACCCGCGCCATGATGGGCCGCTGCCAGGGCTTCAACTGCGGTGCCGAAGTGCGTGCCATGTTCGCAAGGGCGTCGCATGGAAACCCGTAACGGCGAACAGCATCAGGTCGTGGTGATCGGCGGCGGTCCTGCCGGACTCAGCATGGCAGTGCGCCTGCGCGAGCGCGGCATCAATGATGTCGTGGTCCTCGAACGGGAACAAGAGGCGGGAGGCGTGCCGCGCCATTGCGGCCACTGGGGCTTCGGCTGGGAAAGCCATCGCCGCCTGATGAGCGGGCCGGAATTTGCCGGGCGGCTGCGCGAAGAAGCCGCGAGCGTCGATGTCCGCACCGGCCATACCGTCCTCTCCTTCGCCGGTCCGGGCCTGATGCGGGTTCATTCCGCTGCAACGGGCATCGTTCAGATTGCGGCGAAACGTGTCGTCCTGGCCACCGGCGCCCGCGAATCCAGCCGGGCCGCAAGGCTCATTGGCGGGGCGAGGCTCCCGCAGGTCATGAATACGGGCACGCTGCAACAACTCGTCTATCTGAAAGGCATCAGTCCCTTCCGGCGGCCCGTGATCATCGGCGGGGAGTGGGTGTCATTCTCGGCCCTCATGACCTGCGCCCACGCCGGCATTCGCCCCGCCGCGATGATCGTTGCGGAGCCATCGCTCGATGCGCCCTGGCTGTTCGGTGTGGGCGCGCGGCTTCGCTATGGCGTGGCCGTGCACAAGGCCACCCGGCTTCTGGCCATTCAGGGGACAAGCCACGTCACGGGTGTCGAGGTCGAAGCCCAGGGGCGGCGGCGCGTCATCGCCTGCGACGGCGTGATTGTCAGCGGCAGGTTTGTTCCTGAAGACACCCTGCTGGCGGGTGGTGCGGCTGGAACCGTCACGCGGGTCGGCAATGTCGAGGGCGAACTCAAGACCGCCGGACGCTGTGCCGCCCAGGCACGGGCGGCGGCCGACATGATGGAGAAGACGTTGCGATGAAGGTTCTCGCCATCGATCAGGGCACCACCGGCACCAAGGGCTTCACGCTGGATGACAGCGGAGCTTTTTCGAAGGTCGGGGCCTTCGAGCATGCGCAGCACTACCCGCAATCCGGCTGGGTGGAGCATGACGCCGAAGAACTGTTGTCCCATGTCAGGGCGTGCATTCTCGCCGCCGGGCAGGTGGATGCCATCGGCATCGACAATCAGGGCGAAACGCTGGTGGCGTGGGATGCCGCAACCGGGAAGCCCATTCACCGGGCCATTGTCTGGCAGGATGACCGCACCCATGACGTGACCGGGCGCCTGAAAGCGGATGGCGCGGAGGAACTGACCCTGGCGCGGGCGGGGCTTCCGCTCGATCCCTACTTCTCGGCCTCCAAGATGCGCTGGATCATCGACCATGTGACCGAGGCACAGGCGCTGCTGAAGCAGGGGCGGCTCCGCATCGCCACCAGCGACGCCTTCTTCCTCGATCGGCTGACCGGCGAATATGCGACGGACGTGACCACGGCGTCGCGCACCTCGCTGATGTCGCTCGATACGCTCGCATGGGACGATGACCTGCTGAAGCTATTCGGCGTTCCCCGCGAGGTCTTGCCGGAGATCCGCGATACCACCGGCCCGTTCGGCAGCCACGGCGGTGTTCCGGTCACGGCGAGCCTCGTCGATCAGCAGGCAGCCCTGTTCGGCCATGGTTGCGCCGTGCCGGGTGACGCAAAGATCACCTTCGGAACGGGAGCCTTCGCCCTCGGCATTGCCGGAGACTCCCGGCCTCCCCGCAACGCGTCCGGCCTGGCCGCCACGGTGGCATGGCGCCGACGAGGTGCGGTCGCCGATTTCGCGCTTGATGGCGCGGTCTACAACGCTGCCTCCGCCATCAACTGGGGCCGCAGCATCGGCCTTTTCGACAGCCATGAGCAGATCAACGGGTTTGCGGCCCCTTCTGCCCTCTCGCGTGGCATCTGCTTCGTGCCCGCGCTCTCCGGCCTTGCCTGCCCACACTGGGACCGCACCGCGGCGGGATTGTGGATCGGCCTTGGCCTCGACACCGGCAAGGCCGACATGATGCAGGCGATGCTGGAAGGCATTGCTCTCCGCGCCGCCGAGGTGATGCGGGCCATGGCGGGCATGCTTCCCCTGTCCGGCACGATCTCCATCGACGGCGGCCTTGCCAACAACCCCTACTTCGCGGGCTTTCTTGCCAATGCCCTCGACCGCACGGTGACGGTGGCCTCGTCCACCGAACTCACGGCGCTGGGCACAGCCCGCATGGCCATGGGCGGGGCGGGGGCCGGATCCCTTCCGCCACTCCCCGCCCCACTCCGCGTCTATCGGCCAGATCATCCGTTGACGGACGATTTGCGCGGGCGCTTCGCCGAAGCCGTCAGCCGCGCAAGGAACTGGCGCTGACGCTCACGCCGCGACCACGGCGCGGGTGTCGTCGGCGAGAGCACCGGCGGCGCTGACAAGGCCCTCCGCGCCATCAAGCGCGCCCTGCTCCAGTTCGAGGCCGAGGAAACGCTCGCGCTCCACCGGACCCGGCAGGTGCAGGCTGCGGGTGTGCGCGGCATCGAAGCCGAAGCGGCTGTAATAGGGCGCATCGCCGACGAGCAACACGGCTTCATGGCCGAGCACCCGGGCGGTGTTGATGGCATGCGCCATCAGGCTGCGGCCAATGCCCTTGTTCTGGTGGCGGCCATCGACTGCAATCGGTCCCAGCAGCAATGCCGGTCCTGCCGAGCCTGCGATCACGTTCCACAGGCGCACGGTTCCGATGACGCGGCCCTTGCCGTCAACCGCGGTGAAGGCCAGACCTTCGGCCGGCAAACGGCCCTCGCGCAGGCGTTCGGAAGTCTTGCGACGGCGGCCCTTGCCGAAGGCCCGGTCGAGAATGAGTTCACGCGCGGCCACGTCGGCAGCGATTTCATTGCGAATGGTGACCATCGAAAGTCTCCCACTGGGAATGAGGTGGTGGAGCAGGCGACGGCAGCGCAAGCCCTTGGACTCGCGCAGCCGCCCTTGCGGTTGTTCAGGAGGTTTGACCCGGCCTCAGATCACATAGGCCTTGAGCGGCGGGAAGCCGTTGAAGGCCACAGCCGCGTAGGTCGTGGTGTAGGCGCCTGCGGCCTCGATCAGCACCTCGTCACCGACCGACAGGGTGATCGGCAGCGGATAGGGCGTCTTCTCGTACAGCACATCGGCGGAGTCGCAGGTCGGTCCGGCGATCACGCAAGGCTCCTTCACGTCGCCGTCCTTGGCGGTGGTGATGGGATAGCGGATGGCCTCGTCCATGGTCTCGGCAAGGCCGCCGAACTTGCCGATGTCGAGATAGACCCAGCGGGTGTTGTCGTTGGCGTGCTTCTTCGAGATCAGCACAACCTCTGCCTTCACCACACCGGCATTGCCCACCATGCCGCGACCCGGCTCGATGATGGTTTCCGGAAGCGCGTTGCCGAAGTGCTTGGTCAGCGCATCGTGGATGGCATTGGCATAGCTGGACTGGCCGGGCACGGCCTTCAGGTACTTGGTGGGGAAGCCGCCGCCGAGATTCACCATCTCCAGCTTGATGCCGTGCGAGAGCATGCGCTCGAAGATGGACTTCGCTTCGCCCACGGCGACATCCCAGGCGTCGAGGCGGGTCTGCTGCGAACCGACATGGAAGGAAATGCCATAGGCCTTGAGGCCGAGGGCATGGGCATAGAGCAGCACGGTTTCGGCCATGGCGGGCTCGCAACCGAACTTGCGCGACAGCGGCCATTCGGCTCCGGCACCATCGGTGAGAATGCGGCAGAACACCTGCGCACCGGGGGCAGCGCGGGCGACCTTCTCGACCTCGGTGTGGCTATCGACAGCAAACAGGCGCACGCCAAGCGCGAAGGCGCGGGCAATGTCGCGCTCCTTCTTGATGGTGTTGCCGAAAGAGATGCGGTCCGGCGTGGCACCGGCGGCCAGCGACATCTCGATTTCGGCGACAGAGGCCGTATCGAAGCAGGAGCCGAGCGAGGCCAGCAGCGACAGGATTTCGGGCGCAGGGTTCGCCTTCACCGCGTAAAAGATGCGGGTGCCCGGCATGGTATGGGCAAACGCCATGTAGTTGTCGCGCACGACATCAAGGTCAACCACAAGGCAGGGGCCTTCGGGCTGCTCGCGTCGGAGGAATTCGATGATCTTTGCAGTTGCCATGGCCGTGATCCCTTCAGCAGATGTTGCAATGCCAGACCGGCAACCCAAGTGGGCGCGATGGAGACGCCTACTGGAGATACCAGACCGGTTTTCGCTTCTGATTGATTGGGAATGGCCCAATCGCACATCGAGCAGACTTGTGTTTGCCCCAAGTTACGCTGGCGTTTGGACACACCAGCAGAGACGAGAAGCCCTCACCGTCGTTACTTTGGGGATCTCCTTTATTGCGTAGGGATCACCTTAGCGGCACGTGCGATATTGGACGGATGCGCATATGATTGAATCGCTTGTCGCAATCAAGGATTTTCTCGCCCTGCGGAAAAGTTTTTCGTGAACGCGCGTTAATTCTTTTCCGCGCCGAAGCGCTGCCAGCCTGCCGTCATGCGCGTGACGATGGTGACGAGGCAGAGCGCGGAATAGGTGTAGGCGATTTCCGGGAAATGCGCGGGCCACAGGCACATGGCGACAAAGCAGAGAACGGTTTCAAAGCCCTCCGTCAGGCCGCCGAGATAAAAGAACGCCTTCGACGGAAAGGCCGCGCTCTTCTCTCCGCGCTTCTCCGCCATGATGGCGTAGGCAAGGAACGTGACCCCCGTGCCGATGAAGGCAGCCAGGAGCGTGGCGGCTGCAAGCGCGTTCTGCGGCGGGTTGCACCAGGCAAAGGCCAGGGGAATGCCCGCATAGAACAGGAAGTCGAGGGTGATATCGAGGAACGCGCCGAGGTCCGTGGGCGTTCCACGCCGCGCCACTGCACCATCGAGTCCGTCACACAGGCGATTGAGCAGAAGCGGCCAGATGGCCCAGCCGATCTCTCCCGCGCCGATGAGCAACGCCGCCAGCACGCCAAAGCCGAAGCCCGCCAGCGAAACCTGGATTGCGGTGATGCCGGCAGCGGAGAGACGCGCCGCCATGAACTCCACGGCGGGTTTGCTGAGGGCAAGCATCTGGCGATCAAGCATTTTTCAAAGACCCGTCTTCGAGGATTTCCAGCACACGACCCCCCGGCGGAACGTCCTCCGGATCATGGCTCACCAGCAGGGCCGGAATCCCGCGATTCCTGATGTGTTCGAATGTGAAGGAGCGCATCGACGCACGCAGCGGCCTGTCGAGCTTGCTGAAAGGCTCATCGAGCAGGATCGCGGCAGGCTCGGCCAGCAAGGCCCGCATCAGCGCCACGCGCGAGCGTTGCCCGCCGGAAAGGCTGTGCGGCGGGCGGGGCGCAAAGCCCTCAAGCCCGCAGTCCGTCAGGGCCTGCTCCATGCGCTGCAACCTTTCGGCCCGCGGCAGGTCCGCAACCGCAAACAGCAGGTTCTCGCCCACAGTCATGTGCGGAAAGAGATAATCATCCTGGAACAGGCGGCCCAATCCCCGCCGTTCCGGCGGCAGTGGATTCAGCCGCGTGCGGTTCAGCACCACATCGCCCTGCCCGGTCATTGCGGGTGGCAGGTCACCGGCAATGAAGGCGAGCAGCGAGGATTTGCCGCTGCCGCTTGCGCCCATCAGCGTTACCACCTCGCCCGGCGCAACATCGAGTGAGAACGGCCGGACGAGCGGCTTTCCATTCAGCACGAGGCCGATGTGACGGAGCGAGAGCATCAGCGCATTCTCCAGCGCGGCTGGCCGAACCACCCCGCGAGAAGAAACGCCACAAGCGGCAGGAGCATCAGGCCCAGCCCGTGGGTCGCGATCAATGGCCGGTTGCCCCCGGCGGAGAGCGTCACGGCCTCCATGGGCAGGGTCGAGAAGCGCCCGGCGGCGGCAAGCTGGGCGGGCACGAATTGCGCCACCGAAACCGCAAAGCCCGTGGCCGCAGCCGCCAGGATGGGGGCCTTCAGCATGGGCCACTTGATGCGAAGCAGGAAGCGCAGGGGTTGCGCCGTAAGGCCGGCCGCCACGGCATTCCAGCGCGGATCAAACGACCGGTACGGCCCTGCCAGCACCAGGAACACGTAGGCCGCAACCGGCAGGACATGGGCCAGGAACAGTGCGGGTGCCGTTCCCGTGATGCCCAGCGCCAGGAACAGCCGATATTGCCCCAGTCCCACCAGCAGCGACGGCAGGCACAGGGCGAAAACGGCAACCAGCGCCGCAATACGGTCAGCCCGGCGGGGTGCCCATTCCAGCCAGGCCACCGCGGCAGCCACCGACGACATCGCGGTGGCAAGGGCAAGAACGAAGGTCGTGAGGAATGGCCCACTGTCCTGCACCAGCCGCAGCCATGCAGCCGCCGTGGCGTGTTGGGGCAAGAGATCAGGGAATGGCCATTGCGCCGCGATGGATTGCAGCGCCATCACCAGCATCACGGCACCGTAAATGCAGAACCACGCGGGCCACAGGATAATCAGGAGGCGGAACAGTTTTGCGTCCTGCCGGGGCGGGCTTGCAAGGAGACGGTGGCGCAGGGGAGCGAGGAGCGGCAATGCCGCCCCCACAAGGAAAATCAGGAGTAGCACAAGCCCGCTCAGGATCAGCACCCCGGCACCGCCGCGTGCCGCAGTTGCGGCGTCGCCGTCATTGAGATCGGTCCATGCCAGTTGCGCCAGTGTGGGAGGCTGCCCCGGCCCCACCACGACAGCCATGTCAACCACCGTAAGGGAATAGGCCAGCACTGCAATCAGCGGGCCTGCCATGCGGGGCAGGAGTTGCGGCAGGATCACGCGCAGGAAGATGGACATCGGACCATGTCCGAGGCTTCGCGCCACTGCCACCTGACCGTCGAGGGCGCGGCGCATGTCGTCGCGGTTCAACAGGGCGGCAAAGGCCCAGACGAGGAAGGGCGTCTCCTTCAGGACAAGCGCGGCGATCAGGGTAAACCCCCAGGGATCCTGCGTCGTCACCCATTGCGGCGGCGAGGTCCAGCCCAGAAGCGGAGCCAGAAGGCGGGCAATCACGCCGGTCGGCATGATCAGAAAGGCGAGGCCGATCGCCAGCGAAAGATGTGGAACGGCAAGGAACAGCCCGCTGCCGCGCGAGAGATCCCTGCTGCCCGCCGCGTGGACAATGGCGAGCGACGTCAGGACCGCCAGGCCCGTGCCCAGGAGACCGGTGAACACTGTCAGCCACAGTGCCCCTGCAAATTGCGGATGCGCAATCATGCTGGCGAACGCCGTCGCATCGAGGAGACCCGGCAAGACGAGGACAAGCGCCGCGACAAGAGGCAGGAGAAAAAGCAGTGTCAGCGGCAGGACCGCAACAAGGCGCGTGGCCGTCATGTCAGGCGCCTGCAGCCGCGCATGTCTCAGCCCTTGCCATAACGCTTCAGCCAGGCGTCTTCGAGCAACGGCACCCAGGAGGCATGGGGTTCCAGGAGGGCCGGTCCCGGCAGGCTGACGCTGCCCGGCGCGGCCGCATTGGCAAAGGAAGCCTGCTGATCGGCGGCGAGGCGGGACACGGCAAGCACCGTGGGATCTCCCCAGACCTTGATGTCGTTCTTGCGTGCCTGGGCCTCCGGCGACATCAGGAAGTTGGCAAACACCTGTGCAGCTTCCTTTGACCTTGCATTCACGGGAATGGCAACGAAGTGCGTGTTGCCGATGGTGCCCTTCTCATGTTGCCAGGCGATGGTGCCGGCAGGCATGGTTCCGGCCGCCACGAGGTTTGCCGGTTCGTTGGGGTTGAAGGTGAGGCCGATCAGCAACTCGCCGTCGGCCACCATTTGCGTGACTTCGGCCTGCGATTTCGGAAACTGCCTGCCTTCCCGCCATAGGGACTTGTGGAGTGCGTCGAGCATCGCCTCCCACACCGGTTGATAGGACGAGAACAGCATCCGGTCAGCGGGCTTCGAGAAGGCCGCAGGGCTGATGGCGCTTTCGATGAGCACTTGCTTGATGAATGTCGTGCCGTGGAAGTCCGGCGGTGCAGGATAGGCCACACGGCCGGGATTGGCGGCGGCGAAGCGCGTCAAGGCGGCAATGCTGCGCGGCGGCTCCGCCACCTTCGCGCCATCGGCAAAGAATGTGAGCTGGGCCATGCCCCAGGGAGCCTCAAGGCCATCCACGCTTTCGGAGAAATCCTGCCGGGTCGTCGGCTTGCCCTCCGTATCGACCAGTGCATAGTTCGGAAGGGCCTCCGAGAATGGCCCGAAGAGCAGTTTCTCGCTCTTCATGGTGCGGAAGTTCTCGCCGTTGATCCAGACGAGATCGACCGAGCCGTCCTGCTTGCCCGCCGCCACCTCGTCGCGCACGCGCTTCACCACTTCAGCGGTGTCGGTGATCTTGACGTGCTCGACAGTGACTCCGTAGCGCGACTTCATCTCGTCTGCCGCCCACTTGATATAGGCGTTGATCGGATCGGAACCTGCCCAGGCATTGAAGTAAACGGTCTGGCCCTTCGCCGCCGCCTCGATGGCGGGCCAGTCAGCCGCTTGTGCCGTTCCCGTCTGCACGGGCAGGAACAGGCTGGCTGCGGTTGTCAGCAGGAGTCGGCGGCGGTTCAGCATCATGTCTCTCCGGTTGTGGCGAGAGTGTCATAGGCGATGTTGCACCGCAAGGAAGTCACGGCTCGGCTGTGGGAATTCAGAAAATCGTGATCGGGGGTCGCGTCAGAGCATGCCGGGCAACACCCGGTCCGGTGGCTTGTGGCCGTCGGCCCAGGTCTTGATGTTGATGATCACCTTCTCCCCCATGTCGATGCGCCCTTCGATGGTGGCGGACCCCATGTGCGGCAAAAGGACAACGCGGTTGTTTGCAAGAAGCTTCGGGTTCACGGCGGGTTCGTGCTCGAACACGTCGAGGCCGGCCCCTGCCAGTTCACCGGCCTCCAGCATGCGTGCCAATGCGTTCTCGTCGATCACCTCGCCCCGCGCGGTGTTCACCAGGATCGCATCCTTCCTCATCATCTTCAGGCGCCGGGCCGAGAGAAGGTGGAAGGTGCCGGGCGTATGCGGGCAATTGATGGAGATGATGTCCATGCGGGAGAGCATCTGGTCGAGGCTTTCCCAATAGGTGGCACCCAGTTCTTCTTCGGTCCTGGGATGGACGCGCTTGCGGTTGTGATAGTTGATCGACAGGCCGAAAGCCTTGGCGCGGCGGGCCAGCGCGGTGCCGATGCGGCCCATGCCGATGATGCCGATCTTCTTGCCCCAGATGCGGTTGCCGAGCATCCAGGTGGGTGACCAGCCCTTCCACAGGGAGGCATCGCCGATGGCCCGCGCCCCCTCCATCATGCGGCGCGACACCGCAATGATGAGGCCCATGGTCATGTCTGCGGTGTCTTCGGTGAGAACGCCCGCCGTGTTGGTGACGGTGATGCCACGTGCAAGGGCGGTTTCCACGTCGATGTTGTCAACGCCGTTGCCGAAATTGGCGATCAGCTTCAGGCGCGGCCCCGCCTGCATGATCACCGACTTGTCGATGCGGTCGGTGACGGTCGGCACCAGCACGTCGGTGTCCTTCACCGCCGCAACCAGCTGGGCATGGCTCATCGGCTGGTCAGCCCCATTGAGGCGGGTATTGAACAGCTCGGACATGCGCGCTTCGACGGGTTCCGGCAACTTGCGCGTGACGATGACAGTGGGTTTTGCAGAGGGCATCCGGAATCCAGAAAACAGCAATCTTGACGCAATCTTAACCCTGCGGAGGGCAATAAGGGAGTAGCCCAAAGGCTGAGGTGACTACAAGATTGAACTTCACTCAATTGCGTTCCCGCCTGTCCTTTGGCGCCTGAGGTCCGCGAGGGCCGATCAGCAAGGGTCAGTTTGTCCGTGATGTCACCGCGTTTTCGTCCTGCGCTCGCTGTTGCCGGCCTCTTGGGCCTTGCGGTGGTCAGCGGTTCCTCGTCCTATGGGCTGGCCGTCATGATGCGCCATGCCGCAGTTCAGGCCGCAGTTCAGGCCGCAGTTCAGGCCGCAGCCCAGGCCAGCCTCGACGCGGCTGCCGCCAACCCTGCCGACATCACCGCATCGGTCAGCCCGGCGGAAAACCCCGGCAAGGACAAGAAGGCCGGAACGGGCCTGCCTCTGCCGCGCTTTGTCACGCTCAAGGCCGACAAGGTGAATGTCCGCCGCGGTCCTTCCAGCGACCACCCTGTCGCCTTCGTCTTCCAGCGCAAGGGCATGCCCGTCGAGATCACGGCCGAATTCGAGAACTGGCGCAAGATCCGGGACAGCGACGGGGCGGAGGGCTGGATCCTGCAAGGCATGCTGTCAGGGCGCCGCAACGCCTATGTGGCAGGCTGGGGCGGGGACAGCAAACCCCTCGACCTGCACACTGCCCCGCGGAACCAGAGCGGCATTTCGGCCCGGCTCTCCCCCGGCGTGCTTGCGGCGATCAGCAACTGCGACGGACGCTGGTGCGAGGTTTCCACCGGCGACTATGAGGGCTATGCCGAACAGGCCCGGCTCTGGGGTGTCTATCCCGGTGAAGTGGTGGATTGAGCGGGACGCTCAGGCGTCGCGCAGGCGGACGATCACGTCGATGCGGTCGATGACCTTGCCTTCGGGCGCTTCGGGAAGGCCGGTCACGGTCAGGTCACCGATCTCGATATCCATCAGCTCATGCTTCTCGTCGTCGAAGAAGTGATAGTGGTTCGAGGTATTGGTGTCGAAGTAGCTGCGATCACCCTCAATGGCGATTTCCCGCAACAGGCCCGCTGCCTTGAACTGGTTCAGCGTGTTGTAGACCGTGGCAAGCGAAACCGGAACGAGCGCCGCGCGGGCTTCGGCGTGCAGATCCTCGGCACAGAGATGCCGGTCCCCCTTGGAAAACAACAGTTCGCCCAAGGCAATGCGCTGCAACGTCGGGCGAAGCCCCACGGCGCGTAACCTTTCCACAAGTTGCTTCCTGTTTTCCATGTCCTGTCAATATAGCCGTGCCGGGCTTCCCATGCAAATGGCGGTCGATGCCGGCATGAACGCAGCGTTACCTGCGGGGTTGCTCGTCGTCTCCGAGGATACGGACGGCAGCACCGTCAAGATCTTCATATTGCCCGGATTTCAGGCTCCAAAGGAAGGCTCCGAGGCCCAGGGCGCCAAGGCCCAGGGCAACCGGAATGAGAACAACCAGCATGGTCATGCGACGGCCTCCTTGGCCAGGGGATGGTGTGCCTCGCGCACGTCGTCCGGCGCTGCATCGCGGGCGGCGGGCTTCAGAAGATGAAGCCTGAGGCTGTTGGCCACAACGATAATCGAAGATGAGGACATGGCCAAGGCAGCAATGAGCGGGTTCAGCTGCCCGGTCATGGCAAGGGGCACCGCCAGCAGGTTGTAAACGATGGCGAGGGCGAAATTCTGCTTCACGATCCGCCCCGTGGCACCGGCGACACGATAGGCGAAACTCACCGCCGAGAGGGACTCGTGCGTGAAGACGAAGTCTGCGGCAGTCCGGCCAATGTCCGAGGCCGAGGCAGGAGCCATGGAAACATGGGCGGCGGCAAGAGCGGGCGCATCGTTCAGGCCATCGCCGACCATCAGCAGCTTCCGGCCTGCGGCAGCGGCATCGGTGAGGAAGGCCAGCTTGTCGCCCGGCTTCAGCTCCGGGTGGAAATCGGAAATGCCAAGCGTGGTCGCCATTGCAGTCACCTGCGCCCGCCCGTCGCCTGAGAGCAATGTCACCGGGATGTGGCGGGAGAGGAAGGAGCGGATCATGTCACCGGCTCCGGGGCGCACGCGCTCGGCAAGCGTGGTGAGTGCCATGGCTTCTCCCTCCATCGCGAAGGCGACACCATGACCGTTCGGCGGGCCGGAGCCTGCGATTTCGGCAACCCATGTGCTGCGGCCGAGGCGCACGCGCTGGCCCTCGACACGGCCTTCGACACCGTGGCCGGGCACT
>JAEUMJ010000125.1 GCA_016792865.1 Hyphomicrobiales bacterium
GCCCCGCGTCGCGGCGCGCGCCAGCCACGAGCGCGGCACACGGCGACGCCGGTCAAGAACAATCAGTGTACGGCGCTTCTCCGGGTGATCCGGCACATGGCGCACGGTGAAATAGGGACTGTCGGCAAGCACGGTTCCCGAGCCTGTGATGATGGCATCGGAGCGTTTTCGCAGTTGGTGCGCCAGCAGCAGGGAAGCACGCGAGGTAAAGGTCTTTTCGCCGGGGGGCGGCACCATGGAACCTTCTTCATCGAGCGCCTGCTTGATCGAAATCCACGGCAATCCGGTGCGGGCACGTTTTGCGAAGGGCGCAATCAGGCTCTCCGACTTCCTGAAAAGGTCCGGCGCAATCGTGCTGATTTCCGACACGACAAGCCCGGCATTGGCAAGGCGCTGTGCGCCACCACCCGGCACGTCGGGATTGGGATCACGCGAACCGATCCAGACATGCCGCACCGGACTGCCAAGGATGGCATCGCAGCACGGTGGCGTCCGGCCGCTGTGATTGCATGGTTCAAGGGTCACGATCAGCGTGTGGGCACGGGCGAGTGTCCGGGCCTCGCGGCAGGCAGCCAGTGCCTTGGCCTCGGCATGAGCAGTCCCGGCCCTCTCATGGGCGGCGACAGCGAGGATTTCACCCCGTGAATCCAGCACCGCGCACCCCACAGGCGGGTTGGGAGCTGTTGAACCGCGGAACGATTCCGCTGCATCAAGCGCGCACTGGAAAGCACTCGCAATGACACCTTGCGGAATCTCTAGACTGGAAAATCGCTTATCCATGCGGCCCGGCTCGATCCTGTTGGACGGCGTACCCAGGGCGCAACGGCAAATGGCCGACTCCACCTTCGGGAAGGCGGTTCGGTCATGCTGTGTTCTCTACCATCCGGACTATACCGTCGGCCCCGGAATCTCACCGGATCTGCTGACACCTCCACCTGAAGGCGAAGGCCGCTCGCGGGCTTGCGGATTTGAGCCGCTTACCGCCGGTGGGGAATTGCACCCCGCCCTGAGAACGAACGTCTGTTGTTCACAAACTGGACCCTATTTAGGGTACTTTGCCCGAAAGGCAAGTGCGGCAAGCGTCAGAAGTCATGCGCCATGCGTCACTCGACCGTGACGCTCTTGGCCAGGTTGCGCGGCTGGTCCACGTCCGTGCCCATCTGGACAGCAGCGTGATATGCAAGAAGCTGCACCGGGAGCGCGTAGACCATCGGGTTGATGAACGGGTGCATCTTCGGCATGGGAATGCAGTGGAAGGTCTTGCCGGAGCTGTTCTGGCAACCCGCCTCATCCGTCATGAGAACGATCTTGCCGCCGCGGGCCGCAACCTCCTCCATGTTGGAGATGGTCTTTTCGTAGAGATCATCGCGCGGGGCCAGAACCAGCACCGGAACATTCTCGTCGATGAGCGCGATCGGGCCATGCTTAAGTTCACCTGCCGCATAACCTTCTGCATGTATGTAGCTGATTTCCTTGAGTTTAAGGGCACCCTCCAGGGCGATGGGATACATGATTCCGCGCCCAAGGAACAACACGTCACGGGAATGGGCGATGTCCTTCGCCACCTGGGCAATGTGTTTCTCCTGATGAAGCACCTCGGCCATGTGGCGCGGCGCTTCGAGAAGTGCCCCCACAAGCTCCTGCTCCTTGTCGGGGGGCAGATGACCGCGCTGCTTGGCGGCCAGAAGGGCAAGTGCGGCAAGAGCAGACAGTTGGCAGGTAAAGGCCTTGGTGGAGGCCACGCCGATTTCAGGCCCGGCATAGGTCCGAACCACCATCTCCGATTCACGCGCGATTGTGGACTCGGGCACGTTAACCACGGCCAGCGTATGCTGCCCCTGGGACTTGGAATAGCGGAGCGCCGCCAGCGTGTCCGCCGTTTCGCCCGACTGCGAAACCACAATGGCGAGACCGTTCCGGGCAAGCGGGGCTTCGCGGTATCGGAACTCCGAGGCGATATCCACGTCGCAGGGAAGGCGCGCAATGCGTTCGAACCAGTATTTGGCCGTCAGGCCCGCATAGTAGGCGGTGCCGCAGGCCGTGACCGAGACGCGATCGAGCTTCGAGAAGTCGAATGACATGTTCTCAGGCACGCGCACCGAACGATTTGCGAAGTCAATGTATTCTGCGAGCGTGTGTCCGACGACTTCCGGCTGTTCCGAAATTTCCTTCGCCATGAAGTGGCGGTGATTGCCCTTGTCCACCAGCATCGAAGACGCCTGGCTGAAACTCATGGGGCGGGCGACAGGCATGTTCTGCGCGTCGTAGATCCGCATGGAGCCGCGCGTGACCACAACCCAGTCACCGTCTTCGAGATAGGTCACCTTGTTGGTGAAGGGCGCAAGGGCGATAGCATCCGACCCCAGATACATCTGGCCATCGCCATGGCCGACGGCCAGCGGTGAACCCTGGCGTGCGCCGATCAGAAGATCAGGCTCGCTCTTGAACAGCATGGCAAAGGCAAATGCTCCATGAAGACGCGGCAGCACGGCCTTGACCGCATCCACAGGCGACTTGCCTTGCGCCCGTTCCTCGGCAATTGCGTGGGCAACGACTTCAGTATCGGTCTGGGTCTGGAAACTGTGCCCCTTGGCGGCCAGTTCCTCCTTCAACTCGCGGAAGTTCTCGATGATGCCGTTATGAACGATCACCACGTCCCCGGCAGTATGGGGATGGGCGTTGGCCTCTGTTGCTGCGCCGTGGGTCGCCCAGCGGGTGTGACCGATGCCGGAAACGCCGAGCATCGGTTCCGCGCGCAAGCGCTCCTCAAGGTTCTTCAGCTTGCCGGGCGCGCGGCGGCGCTCGATGCCACCATTTTCGAGCGTGGCGACTCCGGCGGAGTCGTAGCCGCGGTATTCCAGTCGCCGCAGCGCCTCAACGATTGAGAGTGCCACGGGCTCCTTGCCCAGAATGCCGACGATGCCACACATGGATGCGCTCCTTAACCCTTCGCCTTAACCGTTCAGATCACTTCTTGGCTTTTTGCAATTTGCGTGCCTGTTTCACGGCGCGGTACCGTTTAGCCCAGCCTTCCCTAATGTCCAATTCAGGCCGCGAAATCGCCAGTGAATCCGGGGGGACATCGGCTGAAACGACCGTTCCGGCAGCGATATTTGCACCTGCGCCAACGGAGACGGGCGCCACCAGTGCCGAATTGGAACCGACGAAGACATTCTCGCCGATCTGGGTGAGGTGTTTTTCATATCCGTCGTAGTTGCAGGTGATGGTGCCTGCCCCGATGTTCGATCCCGCACCAACAATCGCATCTCCGATGTAGGTCAGGTGGTTGGCCTTCACGCCTTTTGCCAGCCGTGCCTTCTTGATCTCGACATAGTTGCCGACGTGGACGTTCTCGCCCAGTTCCGCACCCGGCCGCAAGCGGGCGAAAGGACCGATGCGTGCACCGCGCCCGATCGAGGCGCCTTCAATGTGGCTGCTGGCGAGAATGTGCACGTCATCTCCGACGCTCACGCCCGGACCAAAGAACACGTTCGGCTCGATCACCACATCCCGGCCGAGAACGGTGTCGGCGGCGAAATAGACCGTGGACGGATCAATCAGGGTTGCACCGTTGAGCATGGCTTTCTCGCGCAACCGGCGCTGCATTTCCGCTTCGATGGCCGCCAGCTGAACACGGTCGTTGACGCCCGCCGTGTCGGCTTCGGGGCAGAGCGAAACAGCACAGGAGTTCCCCGCACGGTGCATCAGCTCCACGACATCGGTCAGGTAGAGTTC
>JAEUMJ010000161.1 GCA_016792865.1 Hyphomicrobiales bacterium
GAAGTCGGAACGCTCCAGCGCAACCGCCGGAAGCTTCACGCTCAGGCGATAGAATGCCGCCACGCCGAAGATGATGGCGGCGAGATAGATCGGCAGCGAGATGATCGCGCCCGCGTTGCCAAGTGCCGCCATCAACACGCCGGCAATCAGGCCCACAGGCAGGAAGCCCGCCATGAGGATCAGGAAGATCAGCAGCGTGTTGCCGAAATATCGCCACACCGTATTGTCCGCCCGCAAGCGCGCCATGCCGTGGGGAACCTCATCAAGCAGGATGTAGCGGTGCCAGCTCACGGCGATCGATCCGAAGGCGAACAGCGTCAGCAAGCCGATGAGAATGCCAAGTGCCAGGGATGGACCCGTAGCCCCTGTCTTGCCCGGCTCGATTGTGAATCCGTAAAGCTGTGCCAGAATGTTGATCGGGATGATGACAACCATCCACGGCCAGCTGACCTTCCAGGCAAATCCGGCATTGTTGATTGTCGAACGCACGACATGCCCGAAAGCAGCCGTGACGGGCAAAGTCCGCATCAGTCCCTCCACACGAATCCACGCCGTTTTCACCCGGCACGAAATCCGGTGCAAGGCCCTCCCGCCGGGCCGGACATTCAGAGCAGAGATACGTAGGAGCCGGCCGTCGGGTCTTCGAAGGTGATGCGGATGTCCGACCCGTCCATGCGGGTGGTTCCCACGAGATTGATCTTCCGGCCGCTCACAAGCTCGGTTGCGGTGATCACCACATCGGCACCGGCAAAGTTGTCGATGGCGGCAGTCCGGTCATCGACCGCGAAACCTTTCGCCTTCAGGTTCTTCTCGATCCACTGGACTTCCGAAGTCCCATTGGTCGGCAGGCTGTAGAGGATGGTACCGAATGCAGCTTCGGCACCGGCCTGACCGGAATACTCGATGCTGCTGATGAATGGCTTCGACGGCAGTTCGAGCCACCCCGGCACGACGATCTCGCTCGTGTCGGCAATGCGCTCCACCTGCGTCGGTTTCTTGAAGGCCGTGGGGCCTGATACGGCCACTGCCAAAACTGCCCCAACTGCCAATACTGCTGCTTTCATGGCACATCTCCCATGGGCAGTATGGTATCTGAAGCAGATGAAGGCGCGGTTCAGGAAACCCGTAAGATTTTAGCTGACACTGCCAAGGTTGCAGTCTGATGGATATTTATGCGGCGGAACAGGCCGTTAGAGCGGAATGTTATCGTGTTTCTTCCACGGGTTATCGAGTTTTTTCGCACGCAGCATGTCGAGCGCACGGGCCACCCGGCGACGGATCGAATGGGGCATGATCACGTCGTCGAGGAAACCACGTTCTGCCGCCACGAAGGGATTGGCGAAGCGGCTTTCGTAGTCCTTGATGCGGGCGGCGATCTTCTCCTTGTCGCCCAATTCGGCGCGATAGATGATCTCTGCCGCACCCTTTGAACCCATCACCGCAATCTCGGCCGTCGGCCAGGCATAGTTGATGTCGCCGCGCAGATGCTTCGAGGCCATCACCACATAGGCTCCGCCATAGGCCTTGCGCGTGATGATGGTGATCTTCGGAACGGTCGCCTCCGCATATGCGAACAGAAGCTTGGCGCCGTGCTTGATGAGGCCGCCGTATTCCTGTGCGGTTCCGGGCAGGAAGCCGGGCACGTCCACGAATGAAATCACCGGAATGTTGAAGCAGTCACAGAAGCGCACGAAGCGTGCGCCCTTGCGCCCGGCGTCGGAATCGAGCACGCCCGCCAGCACCATGGGCTGGTTTGCGACAATCCCCACCGTTCGGCCCTTGATGCGGGCAAAACCGGTGATGATGTTGCGGGCGTGGGCTTCCTGGATTTCGAAGAAGTCGCCCTCGTCCACCGTCTTGAGGATCAGTTCCTTCATGTCATAGGGCTGGTTCGGATTCGCCGGGATCAGCGTATCGAGGCTGCTGACCACCTCTTCGGCGCTGTCGAGTTGCGGCAGCACCGGCACGTCAGCCGTGTTCGAGGACGGAAGGAAATCGATCAGGCGGCGCATTTGCAGCAGCGCCTCCACGTCGTTGTCAAAGGCCCGGTCTGCAATGGAGGATTTCGTGGTGTGCACGGAAGCTCCGCCCAGTTCTTCCGCCGTGACGGTTTCATTGGTGACGGTCTTCACCACATCGGGACCGGTGACGAACATGTAGCTGGTGTCACGTACCATGAAGATGAAGTCGGTCATGGCGGGGGAATACACATCGCCACCGGCGCAAGGCCCCATGATCACCGAGATCTGCGGAATGACGCCCGACGCCAGCACGTTGCGCTGGAAAACCTCGCCATACCCGGCGAGCGCATCGACACCTTCCTGGATGCGGGCACCTCCGGCATCGAACAGGCCGATGATGGGCGCACGGTTGCGCAGCGCCATGTCCTGCAACTTGGTGATCTTCCTGGCGTGGGTTTCGGAAAGGGAGCCGCCGAAGACCGTGAAGTCCTTTGCAAACACATACACCACGCGGCCATTGACTGTTCCCCAGCCCGTGACCACGCCGTCACCGGGAATGCGGGTATCGGCCATGCCGAAGTCGGTCGCGCGGTGTTCGACATAGATGTCGAATTCCTCGAAGCTGTTGCTGTCCAGAAGGAGTTCGATCCTCTCCCGCGCCGTCAGCTTGCCGCGGGCATGCTGGGCCTCGGTGCGCTTGGCCCCGCCGCCCGCACGGGCATTGGCGCGACGCTGTTCCAGCTTCTCAAGGATTTCCTGCATCTTCTACTCCGAATTCGTGTCGGATGGACCTTAAGCAGCCTCCTTGGGCAGGGTCAAACTGGCGAAAAGTCAAAGGAAGGACCGGACCGGT
>JAEUMJ010000167.1 GCA_016792865.1 Hyphomicrobiales bacterium
ATGGCGGAGACGGAGGGATTCGAACCCTCGATACGCCTTAACAGCGTATGACGATTTAGCAAACCGTTGCCTTCAGCCACTCGGCCACGTCTCCGGTGGCCGGGCTTTTGCCGTGATTTGTGAGTGGGTGCAAGCAGTTCGTCACCACAATCACCTGCACCGGCACCCGCATCAACCAATTCCGCGGTCGTGCATCAAAACCGTCGGCAAAACACCCGATTGATTAGAGCCTTTCTAAATTCCGACTTATTTACTCGGAATGCTTGACAAGCGTGCGTTCCCTCGTCATTTCAGTCGCCGAACCGAATAACCGGAGCCTCTGACATGTCACTCGCCTCTCGTCTCGCCGCCCTTCTCGGAAGCACGTTCCTGCTCGCTTCAGCCGCAAACGCGGACGGCACGGTCAATGTGTATTCCTATCGCCAGCCGCAACTGGTGCAGCCGCTGTTCGATGCCTTCCAGAAGGAAACCGGCATCGAGGTGAAGATGGTCTTCGCGGAAAAGGGCCTCATCGAGCGCATGGAACAGGAAGGAACCCTGAGTCCTGTCGACGTGCTGCTGACCGCTGATGTCGGCCGTCTCGTGGAAGCTGCCGACAAGGGGCTGGCGCAGCCCGTCACCTCCGACAAGATCAACGGCAGCGTGCCTGCCTCGCTTCGCGACCCCGGAAACCAGTGGTTCGGCCTCACCATGCGGGCGCGCGTGGTCTATGCCTCGAAGGACCGCGTGAAGCGGGACACGATCTCCTATGAGGAGCTTGCAGACCCCAAGTTCAAGGGCAAGATCTGCACCCGGCCCGGCGACCACCCCTATAATCTCGGACTGATCAGCGCGATGATTGCCAAGCGTGGTGAAGCGGCAACCAAGACCTGGCTGGAAGGGTTGAAGGCCAACCTGGCGGTGAAGCCGTCGGGCAACGACCGCGCCCAGGCCAAGAGCGTCGCTGCGGGCGAGTGTGATATCGCCATCGGCAACACCTACTACATGGGCCTGATGATGACGAACGAGAAGGAACCGGAACAGAAGGAATGGGCCGCCGCGTCCCGCCTCATCTTCCCGTCCTCAGCCGAAATGGGCACCCATGTGAACATTTCCGGCATGCTGCTGGCGAAGAATGCGCCTCACCGTGACGATGCCCTGAAACTGATGGAATTCCTCGCAAGCGACGAGTCCCAGGCGCTCTATGCCAGCCAGAACTTCGAATACCCCGTGAACCCCTCGATCAAGCCCTCCGAAACCGTCGCGGCCTGGGGTACGTTCACGCCGGACTCGCTGAATATTGCGGAAGTGGCCCGGAACCAGAAGATCGCGGCGCAGCTTGTAAATGAGGTTCATTTCAACGACTAAGCCCTTCAGGCGGCAGTCCTAATGGTTACATGAGGTTAACCAAATCTTCTGGCGTCTGAGGGTAGATCATGCGAAAGAAGAGACTCAAGGAGAGCCACCATGAAGAAGTTAGTGTTGTCAGGTTTGCTCATGGCCGCCATCGCGGGTCTCGGTGCCGTGAAGGCAGAAGCCTATGAGAATTTCATTCCCATGGGGACCGGCTATTCAACCCAGGTGGACAGCGTGCCGCGCTTCGGCAGCGAACAGGCTCAGATCAACAGCACGACTGACGTTCTGGAAACGGAGGTCTGGCACCGGAACCGTGATGCGGCGGAGTTCGACAGCAAGTTCCGCCAATTCCAGTCCGGCAGCGAATTCAAGCAGGACAGTAACTTCATCGACTACTGACCGGCCGGCCCTGCCCGCTCTCATGCAGAACCCGCGCGACAAACGTCCCGCGGGTTTTTCTTTGTCCAAGCGGCAATGGCTCAGTGCAGGGTCATCCAGGCGCGGGCCTGACGCTGCGCCTCGGCAATTTCCTGTGCCGACATCTCGCGGGCGAGTTCGCACCGGTACGACTTGGCATTGTCGCTGCCCTTGAGCGCGGCGAGGTTGAACCACTTGTGTGCCTCGACATAGTTCTGCGCCACGCCGCGGCCAAAGCAATACTTCAATCCCATGGCCAGCATGTCGTCGGCGGTCGCCGATTGCGGAAGGCTGTTGGAGAGCGCAGTCTCGATAGAATCCCAAATCATGTTCAGTCCCTCTGTTTGACGCACAGGCCCTGTTGTTTTTTTGAGCCTGCCGGGCACCACCCACCGTGGCGCCCTGTTGAGGGACAATCTCGCCGAAGCCCTGAAATTCGCGCTTAAGCAGCGTCCTTAAAAAGTCTTGAACGGGAATCCTGTAGGTCTTGGTGAAGCAAGAATGAATCCAATTCGATTCAAGAGCTTGCTGGTCCGGCAAGCGGCCGTAAGCCATGCCGCCGTTGACGGCTGGTTTACCGTGAGACGCGGAAGGCCCTATTGAACGTCAACGCCCAGCGTCATCACCACCGGATAATGATCCGAACCGGAGGACTTTCCGATCTGCTGCGGCGCCAGCACACGGATACCCTGGGACGCGAAGATGTGATCGATCGCCAGTTGCGGCAGTTCCACCGTCGAAGGCCAGGTCGGAAGATGCGTGAGGCGGTTCACGCCCAACCCCTGCGCCAGTGTTGCCGTGACACGGGAAAATGGCGTGGCATTGAAATCGCCCATCATGATCATCTTGCCGGAAGCGGACTCGAGATGCCTGATCAATGAATCCACTTGCCGCAACTGCGCACGGGAATGGGGAAAGCGGGTGGTGTGAACGGAATAGACCGTCAGGCCGTCAAGCGGTCCTTCCATCCGTGCGCTGATGAAGGGAGGGCCGTCCCAAATCCCGTCAGCCTCCAGGCGTTTCATCGGCAGCTTGGACAGGAGGGCCAGATGGCATGCAGGTTCCTGCGAGCATTCGGCCTGATAGGGATAGAGCGATTGCAGCCGTCCCAGCAGGGGCTGCTTGTCGGCAGTGAATTCGACCAGCGACACGACATCGGCATCCAGCCTGCGAACTTCGGCTTCGATGGCGTCCAGATCCCTGTTCGGGAAATAGAGATTGAAGTGCGCCACCCGCACGGCCCTTTCGCCGGGGTTCAGTGTCCAGGGACCGGACGCAACCTCACCCACCGTGGACTGGGACCACAGGCCGTATCCGAGGCACATGAGGATCGACAGCACCAGGCCGACAAAGGCCTTCCGGCGCGGCATGAAGCTCGCAACGGCAAAGGAACCGGTCACAAAGAAGAACTGCGCCGTGAATTGTGCGAAGACATCGAAAGCCGGCCAGATCTGGCCGAGTCGGCCCGCAAGGACACCCCCCACGCCGAACAAAAGGCCGATCAGCGCCCCGCCCCACTCCACATTGCGTTTCCGCTTCCTGGGAGCAGGTTTCTCAGGCTCCTGCTTGACCAGGATCAGGTCCGGGTCAAGTTCGGCAATGTCGTCAAGAAAATCGTCTGGCTTCCTGTTCAATGTTCACGCACCTGAAATCGGCCCCCGATTCCAAGCGTCGGTCTTACACCAAACGGCTCTCCATCGGCAAAAGCTGTTCTGGCGTTGCAAAGCCCGGAAGGGCCTCAATCCGCTTCTTCCAGGCGGAAACATGTGGATAATGCCCCAGGTCCACGTTGGCGTCGGGACAGAAGCGCACCACGCTGTAGATGCCGACATCGGCGGCGGTGGCCTTCTTGCCGGCAATCCACTCCGACTTTGAAAGTTCGCCTTCCAGCACCGCCAGTGCGGCCTTGGCTTCGGTGTCGTACATGACACGCACCTCGTCACCAAACTGGCGGAACCCGCGGTTACGGGCACGCAGGCGGTACACCGGCACGGCGAGCTTGTCCCACTGCCAGAACAGCCATTCGCGGATGCGGGCCTTCTCCAGCATTGTCTTGCCATCGAACTTGCCGAGGGATTCCGACAGATGCAGCAGGATGGCCGCCGACTGGACAAGGAAGACCTGGCCATCGCGCAAGGCAGGCACCTGCCCATAGCGGTTCTTGACCAGATAATCGGCCAGCTTGTGGGCGCCGTCGCGCAGGCTCACGTGAATGTATGAGAACGGATGGCGGCACAGCGACAACATCAGGGCCACGGTATAGGTGCTGGTCGAGCCGGCAAAACCATAGAGGGTGAAGCGGTTCTTCTCGGCGGCAGATGGACCCTTTTCCTTCGGAGCCTTTGCCACCTTGGCGGCCTTGGCGGTCTTTGCAGGCTTGGACACAACCTTGCCTTTCGCCGCCTTCTTGGCTGGCTTTGCCATCTTCTCCCACTCCCCTGATTGTACGTATGCTGAAAGTCAGCATACGGACTATAGCGGAAGCCCGGCATCCTGCCAATGGTTAACAACCAATTGTATTTAAATGGTTATTTTCGCCTGATTCAGGTGAATATTTCCCTATAAGCCCAGTTTGGCCTTGAGAATGTCATTGACGGCCTGGGGATTTGCCTTCCCGCCCGTGGTTTTCATGACCTGTCCCACGAACCAGCCCAGCATGTTCGGCTTGGCCTTGACGGCCTCCACCTTGTCCGGGTTGGAGGCGATGATCTCGTCCACGGCTTTTTCGATGGCGCCGGTATCGGTCACCTGCTTCAGGCCGCGCTTTTCCACGACCTCGGCAGGATTGCCGCCCTCGGTCCAGATGATCTCGAACAGGTCCTTGGCAATCTTGCCGGAAATGGTTCCAGCCGAAATGAGGTCCACGATGCCGCCGATCTGCGCCGCGCTGACGGGCGAGGTTTCGACCGACTTCCCCTCCTTGTTGAGGCGGCCAAAAAGCTCGTTGATCACCCAATTGGCAGCGAGCTTGCCGTCACGGCCCTTGGCGACGTTCTCGAAGAAATCGGCCGATGCCCGTTCCGACACCAGCACTGTCGCGTCATAGGCGGACAGGCCATAATCGCTCACGAAGCGGGCGCGCTTCTCGTCCGGCAGCTCCGGCAGGGTCTGCTTGATGCTGTCCACCCATCCCTGCTCCAGTTCAAGCGGCAGAAGGTCCGGATCGGGGAAGTAGCGATAATCGTGGGCCTCCTCCTTGGAACGCATCGAGCGCGTCTCGCCCTTGCGGGCGTCAAACAGGCGCGTTTCCTGATCGATGGCCCCACCGTCTTCGAGGATACCGATCTGGCGCCGGGCTTCGTATTCGATCGCCTGTCCCATGAAGCGGATCGAGTTCACGTTCTTGATTTCGCAGCGCGTGCCGAATTCGCCGCCGGGGCGGCGGACCGAAACGTTCACGTCGGCGCGCATGGACCCCTGCTCCATGTTGCCGTCGCAGGTGCCGAGGTAGCGCATGATCTGGCGGAGCTTGGTGACGTAAGCCTTGGCTTCGTCCGCCGACCTCATGTCGGGGCGCGAGACGATTTCCATCAGCGCACAGCCTGACCGGTTGAGATCGACGAAGCTCATGTTCGGGTGCTGGTCATGCAGCGACTTGCCCGCGTCCTGCTCCAGATGCAGTCGCTCGATTCCGACCGTCACGGTCTTGCCGTCGTCGAGATCGATCAGCACCTGGCCTTCACCCACGACGGGCTGCTTGTACTGGGAAATCTGGTAGCCCTGCGGCAGGTCGGGATAGAAATAGTTCTTCCGGTCGAACACCGAGTAGTTGTTGATCTGCGCCTTGAGGCCAAGACCGGTGCGCACCGCCTGTTCCACGCAGAACCTGTTGATGACTGGCAGCATGCCCGGCATGGCCGCATCCACGGTGGAAACATGGTCGTTGGGTTCACCGCCGAACTCGGCGGAAGCGCCCGAAAAGAGCTTCGCCTTGGACAGTACCTGGGCGTGGACTTCGAGGCCGATGATCACCTCCCAGTCTCCTGATGCTCCCTTGATCCAGTCCTTCTTGTCGGCAATGCGCTTTGCGGAATCCATGGTCTTCGTCCAATGCAGAAATCTGGTGGGGTGGTATCGTTTCGGAAGGGATTGTTCAACCCCCGCCGCCCAGTTCTCGGCGAATGGCGCGGATCAGGTAAACCGCAAGCATGAACAGCAGCCCCAGCACCACCAGGAAGCCCGTATCGCCCTGCTTCAGGACCAGATTGTTCCCGTCCCAGCGTTGCCACAGCAGGATTCCCGCAAACAGCCCCAGAAGCACTGCGGAGGCCCATGAACCCTTGTGCAGGACATTGAGAAAGATACGCGCCAGAGGTGACATTTCGACCATGGGAAAGAACCTCTCACCATATTGATTTCGAGGCAAGAATAGTCTCTCGTCCGGCCATGACAAAACACCCGAAAGACCGCGCGACCCTGAAGCCGGCCACCCGTATCGCCACCGCTGCCCGCCAGTATGCCGAGCATGGCATGGTCAATCCCGCCGTTTATCGCGCCTCCACCATCACCTTCCCGGATGTCGATACGCTGGTGAACCGGAAGCAGGACTATGTTTACGGCCGACGCGGCACCCCCACCTCGCGGGCATTCGAGACAGCCGTCGCGGAACTCGAGGGCGGACATGCGTGCAAGGCCGCTCCTTCCGGCCTTGCGGCCATCTCAACCGCGCTCCTCGCCTTCCTCAGTGCCGGAGACCATCTCCTTATGGTCGATACGGTCTATCATCCGGCGCGCGAATTCTGCGACAAGGTGCTGAAGCGCCTCGGCGTTGAAACCACCTACTACGATCCGCTGGCGGGGGGCGGCATTGCCAGGCTGATGAAGGCGAACACGCGGGTCGTGTATTGCGAAAGTCCGGGTTCGCAGACGATGGAAATTCAGGACGTTCCCGCCATCGCGGAAGCCGCTCGTGCCAAGGGTGCCATCGTGATGCTGGACAACACCTGGAGCGGCGGCCACTACTTCAAGGCCTTCGAAAAGGGCTGTGACATCTCCATTCAGGCGGCGACGAAGTATCTTGTCGGGCATTCCGATGCGATGATGGGAACCGTCACCTGCAACGCAAGGACATGGGAACAGTTCAAGGACGCTTACGAGACGATGGGCGTGTTTGCCGGTCCCGACGACATGTACCTGGCATTGCGCGGCATGCGCACACTCGATGTGCGAATGGAGCGGCACATGAAATCGGCGATCACCCTGGCCGAATGGCTTCGTGGCCGCGCCGAGGTGGAGACGGTCCTTTATCCCGCGCTCAGCAATGCACCGGGCCACTCCCTCTGGAAGCGCGATTTCAGCGGCGCCAGCGGGCTGTTTTCGCTGGTCCTGAAACCGGTCGGCGTCAAGGCCGTGACCGCCCTGCTGGACGGGTTGGACCTGTTCAGCATGGGCTATTCCTGGGGCGGATATGAAAGCCTTGTGGTGCCCTTCAAGCCGCACCGCACGGCCACGGACTGGAAGGGTGAAGGTCCGTGCCTCCGAATTCATGTCGGGCTTGAACACCCGGACGACCTGATTGCCGACCTCGATGCGGGGTTTGCCCGCCTGAGGGCCGCAAGCTGAACAGGACTGCACCTCTCGCCTGAGACCCGGCCGTTCAGCCCCCAAGGCCAATCCACTTGGCTTGCCGTCATGCCGAGCGATTTCGGGCTGCTTATCCACCCCTGATCCGGTCCGGGCGGTGGGATACCCTGCCCTCTTGCCTTTCTCCCGCCACCTCGGGCAATATATTGACTGAACAGTCAATCAATATCGGAGGCCGGCCATGCGACGCGCCATTGCAAGAAAACAGCAACATCCGGCACCTGCACCGCCCCTCCCGCGCGGCCTCCACATTGGCCGCACGCAACCCTACAACCCTCTGGCAGCGAAGGACGCCCACGCCATCGTGGAAGCGGCGCACAGCCTGCTGGACGAGATCGGCGTGCGCTTCGAAAGCGGCACCGAGGCGGATGCGCTTCTCGCCTCTGCCGGTTGCCACGTTGGACCTGACGGCATCGTCCGCATCCCCCGGCACGTGACGGAGCGAGCTCTCGCCAGCGTGGCCCGCAGCACCAGGCTGTGGAACCGTGACGCAACCGCCTTCCTCTCCATCGACGATGAGCATACCTGGTTCATGCCCGGCATGACCTGCATCAAGGTCTTCGACCTGGAGACTGGAGAGGCTCGCGACAGCACCGGAGACGATCTTGCGATGATTACCCGCATCGCCGACGGACTGCCCAACATCGACGCGGTCTGCGTGGCCTGCAAGGATGTGCCCAACTCGAACATGGCAGGCGAGATCGGTGAATTTGCCATCATGGCGACCAACACGACGAAGCCGCTGGAGTACCTGTGCGAGTTCCCGGAATCGATGCGGGCCGCAATCGACATCGCCGCTGCAATCCGCGGTTCTCGTGAAGCCCTGCGCGAGAGGCCCTATTTCCTGCACATCATCACGCCGCTTCCCCTCTTCTATGCCGAAACCCACATCGTGCAGATCATCGAGGCCGCCCGCGCCGGTGTTCCGGTGAGTGTCGGCACCCTTGCGATCGGCGGAGCGTCGGCCCCGATCACCACGGCTGGCTGCATCGTGCAGTGTCTCGCCACGGATTTTGCCGGAATGGTTCTCGGACAGGCGGCCCAGCCAGGCTGCTTCTGCATTGGCAGCACCAATCCCTATTTCATGGAACCGGCGACAGGCGGCATCGGCAACATGCCACAGACCATGCTTGGCGAGCAGATCATCTGCCAGATCAGGCGAGACCTCGGCCTCCCCTCCTTCACCGGTCTTGGAGGAGAAGCGAAATCACGCCGTTTCAATCAGGACGCCGTGTTTGAGATCTCAGCGATGATGGCGCAGGTCTTCCACACGCGCCCCGCCACCTGCGACTATCTCGGCTCGCTCGATCAGGGCATCACCTTCTCACTCCACGCGCTGCTGCTGTGCGACGACTATGCGGGCCTCCTGCGCAGCATGTGGAACGGCACCGTCATCGACGAGGACACGCTCGCCCTGGCCCCGCTTCGCGACGTGGGCCTCTTCGGGACAATCCTGGGGCATGAGCATACCGCACGTCATTGCCGCAGCAGCATGTGGGGCAGCCGTTACTTCGGCAGCAACGAACCCTTGAGCACCTCGGGGAAGGAAGAGCGCGACCTCTCGCTGCGCATCGACGATGACTTGCGCCAAAGGCTGGCGGCGCCACCGCCTGCAGAGCTTCCTGCCAAGGTGCAGGCCCAGATCAACGCCGTGCTCGCCCGTTACTGAAGCGGTGTCGTACCGTTAAACACTTGCAATGGCTGGCGGACATCCTATCTCTTGGCCTGAAAACAAAGGGGTCGCCGTCAATGAAGAAATCTGCCGCCAGCATTCTCGCTGTTCTCGCTCTCGCTGTTCCTGCCATGGCGCAGCAGCAGGATGATCCTGAACTCATCTTCAAGAAGACCACCGTATGGCGGATGCTTTCTCCGGATGCGAAGCTTGCGACCTACTCCATCAACGACCCCGGCGTGGACGGCGTATCATGTTACTTCACGGTTCCAGAAATCGGTGGATGGAAGGGTTGGGCTGGCTTTGCCGAAGAGGTGTCCGACGTTTCGATTGCCTGTCGCCAGACCGGCCCTATCGTGATCAAGGGGAAGTTTGCGCAAGGGCACGAAATCTATCGCCAGCGTCGCTCGCTCTTCTTCAAGAAGATGCAGATCGTGCGCGGCTGCGATCCAAAGAACAACGTGCTCGTGTACCTCTCATATACGGATAAGCTGATCGAGGGCAGCCCCAAGAACTCCACCTCCGCCGTGCCGATCATGCCATGGGGTACATCCACCGCGACTCCGAAGTGCAGCGACTTCCTCGACCAGTGAGGCACATCGCGCACCATCGGTTACTGCGCAGGTTTCAGAATCGTTGCACAAAAACAACAATTTGGAGAAGCCATGCGTTCCGCGCACAACTGTCGCAGGTTGATTTGATCTAGATCAAACGTCACTCCTTCCACCGGCCTAACCGGGTTCCGGGGGCGCACGAAAGTCGTCGTGAGTCCGTTGGAAGGAGAAAATAATGAACAAGAAGGCAACTCTGAGCCTGTTGGCTCTCGGACTGGCTGCGGGAATGACCGCGCTGAGCGTTTCGGCCACTGCGGCCGATGTGAGCGTGAGCCAAGGCGACGCGTACGGCCCCTGGATGTTCCGTCTGCGCGGCATCTACGTCATGCCGCATGAAAGCACCGACCTGAATGCGGCAGGTGCCGATGCAAGCATCAGCGATGCAGTCGTCCCTGAACTCGACATCAGCTATTTCCTGACGAAGAACATTGCAGCCGAGCTGATCCTCGCGACGACGAACCATGATGTTCATGGCGAAGGCACAATCTCCACCGCCGATCTCGGCGATGTCTGGCTGCTGCCGCCCACGCTGACGGCGCAGTATCACTTCAACCTCACGGACTCGATCAAGCCTTACGTGGGTGCCGGCATCAACTACACGCTGTTCTATGGCGAGAGTGATGGCGGCATGGTCGATGTTGACTACAAGAATTCCTTCGGCTGGGCCCTTCAAGCGGGCGTGGATATCGCCGCCGGCGACAACTGGGGTGTGAACCTCGATGTGAAGAAGCTGTTCCTTGACACCAAGGTACGCGTCGATACGGGCGCCGGAATCGTGAAGGGCGATGTGAACATCGACCCCTGGATCTTCGGTGCGGGTCTTTACTACCGCTACTGATACCGCCTGTCCTGAATTCGGGGGCAATAGGGGCAACGGAACCGGCGCTGCAAGGCGCCGGCTTTTTTCATGATGTTCGGCATGGCAAGGCGACAGCACCGCTGCGCGTTCCGCCAATCTGCGTCGGCGGCGGCCACTCTCCTGACAGGTGCGGCAATGTGTGACCGTCCACTGACAGTTCAACCGCGAAAACGTTGGGAATGGCGACCCCGGCAGGATTCGAACCTGCGACCTAGTGCTTAGAAGGCACTTGCTCTAGTCCAGCTGAGCTACGGGGTCGTTACGCTGGACGCCTCAAACCTCAGTGCGTCCAGTTTTCACTGCGGCCAAACTTGAAATTGTCGGAATAGGATTTCTTCTGCGGGCGCACGGGCGAAGGGGCCTGCACGACATAGGGAATGCCATTCTTCTTGGCGTAGGCTTCCGCTTCCTCAAGCGTGTCAAAGGTCAGCTTGACCTGAGTCACCGTATCGACGGTGGAGGTCCAGCCCATCAGCGGGTCGGCGGTGCGCTTCGTTTCCTGTTCATGCTCAAACACCCAGTAGTCTGACTTGCCCTTGCCGGACTGCATGGCGTTGCGGGAAGGCTTGTAGATGCGAGCAGGCATGTGAACCTCTTTGACTTGCCGGGCCGCCCAGACGTGCGCTGGGGCAGCGAAGGATGGTCGGGGCGGCGGGATTCGAACTCGCGACCCCCTGCGCCCAAGGCAGGTGCGCTACCAGACTGCGCTACGCCCCGACTTGCCTTCCGTGGCAGGCAATAACGGGTTACCCCCTGCTCCGCAAGCCCACGCAATTGATGCCCAATCGACTTGGCTGGACTGCGGGCAAAGCCCGGATTCCGGGGACTCAGGGGGCTACCGGAACGAGGGCCTGAGGGGCCGCGCCGGCCGGGCTGGGCAATGCCTCGGTCTGGTCTTCCTCATCCTTGAACATGGCGTGAAAGACCCTGTCCTCACGCTGGATGCCGAGCCGCTTCACCGTTCCTGCCGCCACCTCAAGAACGGCCTTGACCGGCTCCTGGACACTGATCGTTTGCAGCGACATGGGTTCGGTATTCTCGGCCACAGCCGCAATCGAGCCATCGGCACGGATGAACAGCATGTCGAGCGAGATGTAGGTGTTCTTCATCCACATGGCCGCCGGGCGTGGCTCGCCGAAGTCGAACAGCATGGCGCGATCTTCCGGCAGCTTGTGGCGGAACATCAGGCCACGGGCACGCAAGTCATCGGTGTCGGCAACTTCCGCATCGAAAACCGCGGCCTGCTTCTGCGTCACCACGGTGACGGGTTCGATGCGGGCAATCTCCTGCGCGCGGGCCAGGCCTGACAATGTTGACAGGACCGCAACCGCGACCAGGCACAGAAAAACGCGAAGCAACCTCATGGCAACCGTGTCGTCGGGGATTGCAGCAAAAATGCGGCTGAGGGGAACATGCCCCTGGCAAATCAATTTGTGTGTGCAGGACCGGAGTCGAGCGAGAGGCGCACTTCTGTCGCCATCTTGCCTTTCGGACTGTCTCCGTAGCGGACATAGATCCACTGATCGGGGATCAGTTCGGCAACAGCGGTCTTGCGCATCACTTCCATGTGCACGAAAATATCACCGAGGCCATCTCCCTCGGTGGCGAAACCGAAGCCGCGGGCACGGTTGAACCACTTCACCTTGGCCCGGACCCAGCCCGTGGACGGTGCCACTTCGGAATGGGTGCGCGCTTTCCTCTCGACCGGATGAATGGCCGTGGAGTGATCGACCGACAGCACCTTGAGGCACTGATAGCCCTTCTGGCGGGCAACCACTTCGCAAGCGATCCGCGTTCCTTCGAGCGGGGCGTCAAAGCCATCCCGCTTCAGGCACGAAAGATGCAGGAGAATATCGGGAAGCCCATTGTCCGGGATGATGAAACCATAGCCGCGGCCCACATCAAACCACTTCACAAGGCCATCGACGCGAATGATGTTCACACCCGCTTCTGCCGCGCCCTGCGTGACATGCCCGGCAATTGCCGCGCCTTCTTCTTTTGCCGCCATTACATACCAACCCCTGCGGGCAACAGCCCCGGCCCGCAAGAAACTTTGAACAAAAAATTAACGATTTGTACAGTGGCTGTCTGCACCGCGTTGATAACTTGCTGTTCCGGCGTTGCCGCAATGCAACGTCGTCAACAGTCACGGGAAAAAGCAAGGCAAATTGAGATACTTGATGGCTTGCTTTGCTCGATTCGACTTCGCCCTTAGCCTGCTGATGGTCAAATCATGTTTGGTTTGCTGTCTGGACAAGCGAATCAACTCACTGCATTTTTGCCCGACTCATTCAAAGAGAGAACCTGCGATGAAATACCTTCACACCATGATCCGCGTTTCCAACCTGGAGCAGTCGCTCGACTTCTTCATCAACAAGCTGGGTTTCGTCGAGCAGCGCCGTTATGAGAATGAGAAGGGACGTTTCACCCTGGTCTTCGTGGCCGCGCCGGAAAGTCCGGATGCCCCGGTCGAACTCACCTACAATTGGGATCCTGAAGTCTACACCGGCGGACGCAATTTCGGCCACCTCGCGATCGAGGTGGATAACGTTCACGATTATTGTGCAAGACTTCAGGCTGCGGGCATCACCATCAACCGTCCGCCCCGCGATGGCCGAATGGCCTTCATCAAGACGCCGGATGGAATCTCGATCGAGATCCTCAACAAGGGCGGTGCGTTGACGCCTGCCGAGCCTTGGCTGAGCATGCCCAACACCGGCACCTGGTAAGGCTACCAACGACCCTTTACGAAAATGGCTTCATCGGCACCGGGCCACGGCGGCATTGTCACGCCAACAATGTCGAGCGGTTCGGTGCCGTCACAGCGGAACTGGAAGAACGTGCCCACCGGAATGGTGAGCGAAAGGCCGGGAAATAGTTCCGTGATGGACTCGGTGTCGCCGCTCTTCCGCCAGATGCGACCCCGGCCCGATGTCACATACCAGACCTCGTCCACGCTGCGATGGACGATAGCCTGAGCGACCTGCCCCGGCTGCAAACGGAAATGCGCCATGGAGCCACGCGCCGTTGACACGAGGATGCGGACTTCCGACCCATCGGGGGCGAGAACATCGGGTGTCTCCGGCAGAGGCTTCTCCCCGGCGGCGCTCACGGCATCAACTGTCCGCCGTTTACCTCGATCACCTGCCCGGTCACGTAACCGGAAGATTTCTCGCTGGCGAGATACAGGAACGTGCCGGTGCAATCATCGGCAGTTCCCAGACGTTGCATGGGAATGGCCTTGGCCGTTGCCGCAAGCTTCTCGGCATTGGAGAAGCGCGTGTGGAAGGCGGTATGGATGGTGCCCGGCGAGACGGCGTTCACCCGGATTCCGTGCGTCACCAGTTCCTTGGCGATGGTCTTGGTGAACGAGGAGACAAAACCCTTCGCACCGGCATAGACGCTGCCCCCCGCACTTGACCCCTGGCGGGCGGCGATCGACGTGACATTGATGATGGTGCCGGATTTCTGCTTCATCATCTCGTTTGCGGCAAGTCGCGTGCAATGCACGAGCTGGCGGCAATTGAGATCGAACACCTTGTCGATGAACTCGTCCGTGAGATCAGCAAGCGCAGTGCGGGCGACAAGGCTTCCGGCATTGTTGACCAGAACATCGATGCGGCCGAATTCCCTGACGGCCTCGGCGATGAGCTTCTCCGGGTTGCCACGTTCGGTGAGATCCATCTTCACCGTCCGGATTCCCGCCGCCTCGATGGCCTTCAACTCGTCGCCACCTCCGAAGTATTGGGCGAGAACCCTTGCGCCACAGGCGGCAAAGCCCAGCGAGGCGGCACCGCCAATACCCGTGACGCCGCCCGTCACGACAACGGACTTGCCCTTGAGATCATCATACATTGGAAAGCTCCACGGAAAGCGGGAGAGAAAGTGGCGCGCCCTACGGGAGTCGAACCCGTCTTTGCAACGTGAAAGGCTGCCGTCCTAACCGATAGACGAAGGGCGCACTGGAGAACCTTGCAAGTGACAAATCACTGAAGGCCGACGCTCTATAGGTGGCGATTTCCGGCTTGGCAAGCACCAAGAACAAGCTTTCTGCCGCAGGGGGTTACTTCTCCGGAAACCCTCAGGACAAGGGGGCCGCATCCTCGATCTGAAGGCAGGGAACGCGCTTTGCGCCCCACTCATCCGCCACCAGCCGGCCGGCGATATGGAGCGGCATTTGCCTTTCGGAAAGTAGGAGTTCACCCAGCGGCGTACCCATTGCCCGGAAGGCAATGGCCTTGAGCCGCGTGCCGTCGCTGGCCACCACCGTGCAGCGGACATGGTCACTTCCCGCCGCATCGGCATAGATCACCCGATGGGCCGGGAAGACGAAGAGCGGCGATGGATGGGCCGAACCATAGGGCCCCGCCTGGTCCAGCAACTCGATGAAATCGAGATTTGCCGCCGTTGCGGTTAACGCACCGTCCACCAGAAGCGCCTCGTCGCGGGCCGCCTCCACGGCGGCGCTCAGGCGCTCCCCGAGGAACTGGCGCAAGTCGGCCAATCGTGCCTTGTCCACCGTCAGGCCAGCCGCCATGGCGTGCCCCCCGCCCTTGCTCAGCAGCCCCGCCTCCAGGGCGGCGCGCACCGCGCTGCCGAGATCGACACCTGTCACGGAACGGCCGGACCCCACGGCCACGCCTGTCTTGTCATTGATGGCCAGGGCGAAAGCCGGGCGGCGGAAGCGTTCCTTCAGGCGGGCTGCCACAAGCCCCACAACACCCGGATGCCACCCCGACGCCGCGGCGAGGATGACCGCAGGCTTTGACTCCTTGCCAAGCTCAAGCTCGGCCATGGCGACCGCCTCGTCCACCGCCCGCAGCTCGATTGCCTGCCGCTTGCGGTTCAGCTCATCAAGATTGCGGGCCAGTTGCGCGGCCTCGCCCTTGTCGCCTGCCATCAGCAGCGCCAGTGCCTCGTCCGCATGACCGATGCGTCCCGCCGCATTGAGCCTTGGTCCCAGCATGAAGCCGAGAGCATAGACATCGGGGCGGCGCTTCAACCCCGCCACATCAGCCAGTGCGGCAAGACCAAGGTTCTCGCGCCTCGCCATGATCTTCAGCCCCTGGGTCACATAGGCCCGGTTGAGGCCCTTGAGCGGGACCACATCACATACCGTCGCAAGCGCCACAAGTTCGAGCCACTGCAACATGTTCGGCTCGGCGCGACCGTCTCCGTAATGGCCTTGCTGGCGCAGGATGCGGTTCGTCGCGGCGATGAGGATCATCGCCACCCCCGCCGCGCAGAGATGCCCCTGCCCCGACAGGTCGTCTTGCCGGTTCGGATTGATCACGGCATGGGCCTGCGGAAGCTCCGCCCCCGCCTGATGGTGATCCACGATGATCGCTTCCATGCCAAGCCCGGCGGCATGTGCGAGGGGATCATGGGAGAGCACACCACAATCAAGCGTCAACAGCAGCTTCGTGCCCTCGCCCGCCAGCGTGCGCACGGCCGCCTCGCTGGGGCCATAACCTTCGGTCAGGCGGTCGGGAATATGCACCCGCGCATCACTGCCGACCGCGTGAAGGAAGCGGAGCATCAACGCCGCCGAAGATACGCCATCCACGTCATAATCCGAGATGATGCCGATCTTCTCGCCGGAGCGGATGGCTGCGGCCAACCTTTCCGCGCCCTTTTCCATGTCGCGGAAAGCCGTTGGCTGCGGCATCAACGTGCGCAGGGTCGGATTGAGGAATCCTTCCGCCTCTTCCAGCGGGACATTGCGACCGGCGAGCACGCGGCAGAGGATTTCCGGCAACTCGTGACGCTGTGCCATCGCCTCGGCAATGCGCTGGTCGGCGAGTCTCGACTGCCAGCGGAGGCCCTTGGCAGAGCGAGAGACGTTCAGGAATGCGGGCAACTGCTCCACACGCGCAGCCCCTTCACAGGCGCTCGATGCGGATGACGCGCGGGTGGCCCGCAACATGGCCATCCTTCTCGATCCTGCCCATGGCGCTCCGGATCGACTGCTCCAGCGTGTTGTGGGTGATGAGAATGAACGGGGCGGTTTCGCGGGTTTGCTCGCCCGTCGCGGTGCCGCGCTGCACGATGCTCTCGATCGAGATCCGCTCGTCGGCAAGAATGCGGGCGACGGCAGCGACAGCGCCCGGCTTGTCGAGAAGGCGAAGCGCAACGTAGTACCCGCCTTCGTGGGCCTTCTGCGGTGCCTGCTTGAAGGGTTTCAGATCCCTTGCCGGAATGCCGAACACCGGCCTCCTGTTGCCACGCGCAATGTCAACCACATCGCCGACGACGGCGGAGGCGGTGGGATGGGAACCGGCTCCCCGGCCTTCCAGCATCAGGTCGCCCACGAAGTCTCCCCGGATGACAACGGCGTTGAACACGCCATCTGTTTCGGAGACGGGAGAATTCTTCGGCACCAGCGTCGGGTGCACGCGCTGCTCCACGCCACCCTCGTGCTCGACCGCAACCCCCAGGAGCTTGATCTTGTAGCCAAGCTGGGCGGCATTGCGAATGTCCTCCAGCGTGATCGCCTCGATGCCTTCGATTGCGATCTTGTCCACATTCACCTGCGTGCCAAAGGCAAGCGACGTGAGAATGGCAAGCTTGTGGGCGGTATCGAACCCGCCAACGTCGAACGTCGGGTCGGCTTCGGCGTATCCGAGTTTCTGCGCTTCGGCGAGCACATCCGCAAAGCTGCGGGCCTCATCGGCCATCTTGGTCAGGATGTAGTTGCAGGTGCCGTTCAGGATGCCGAAAATGCGGCGCACGCCGTTCCCGGCCAGCCCTTCCCGCAGGGTCTTGATCACCGGAATGCCGCCCGCCACGGCGGCTTCGAAGTTCAGCATCACGCCCTTGTCTTCTGCCGCCCTTGCAAGCGCCGTTCCGTGGTGGGCGAGAAGCGCCTTGTTGGCCGTGACCACGTGCTTGCCGGCTGCAATTGCAGCCTCCACTGCGGCCTTGGCCGGACCGGAGTCACCCCCCATCAACTCGATGAAGACATCAACGTCAGCCGATTTCGCAAGTGCAACGGGATCATCATGCCAGGCAAACGCCGACAGGTCATGACCACGATCCCGGCCCTTGTTGCGGGCGGAGACACCCGTCACCACCACCGGGCAACCGGCCCGCTGGGCCAGAAGCCCGCCATGTTTCTTGACGATGTCGAGGACGCCGGTTCCGACGGTTCCGAGTCCGGCGATCCCCAATCTGAGCGCGTTGGTCATTTGTATGTCTTGTGCCTTCAGCAATTTTGCCGGACTTATGGCCCCCGGACCCCGATTTGGCAAGGAAAGCCCTTGCCCTCGGTCGCCACGTGCCTAAATTGATTGAACAATCCAGCGACAGGTCCCCATGAGCGATTCAAAGCCCGCCCAACTTGCCGATTTCAGCCTCCCGGACCCGGCGCGCTTCGCCCAGAACCTCGCGAAGCTGGCCGAGCAAGCTGCTGTTCTCGCTCAAACTCTTTCGGCTCATCCGGAGGCCAGCAAGCTGGAGGCGGAAACCCAGATCATTCCCATGGCGCAGGTGAGCAAGACGCTGGGAGACGTATGGCAAGCCCAGATGGCCGACCCGAAGCGCTTCATGGAGAAGCAGAACCACCTGTGGGCACAATACACCGAAGTCTGGAACCGGTCCTGGGCGAGAGCCATGGGAATGCCCGTCGAACCCGTGGTGGAGCCTTCCAGGTCCGACAAGCGCTTCAAGGACAAGGACTGGGTTGAAAACACCGTCTATGACTTCATCAAGCAGGTGTATCTCATTTCCACGAAATGGGCGCTCGATCTGGTGAACTCCGCCGAAGGCCTGGACGAACACACCAAGCAGAAGGCCCGCTTCTACGTGGAGAACATCGCCAACGCGCTGTCGCCCACGAACTCGGTCCTGCTCAATCCGCAGGTGCTGCGCACCACCCTTGCCACCAGCGGGGAAAATCTCCTGCGCGGCCTGGAAAAATTCCAGCAAGACCTCAATCAGGTGCAGGGCCGCCTGCGCATCAGCCAGGTTGACGGCAGCACCTTCAAGCTTGGTGAGAACATCGCCACAACGCCCGGCAAGGTCGTCTTCCGCAACGAGCTGTTCGAACTCATCCAGTACAGCCCGCAGGTGGCGCGAACCTATGAAACACCCCTGCTCATCGTGCCGCCGTGGATCAACAAGTATTACATCCTCGACCTCACGCCGCAGAAGTCCTACGTGAAATGGTGTGTGGAGAACGGTCTGACCGTCTTCATCATCTCCTGGGTGAATGCCGATGAGAAGCTCGGCCGAAAGAGCTTCTCCGACTACATGCGCGAGGGCATTCTCACCGCAATCGATGCGGTGCAGAAGGCAACGGGCGCACCGAAGGTCAACACCGTGGGCTTCTGCATCGGCGGGTCGCTGCTCGCCTCAACCATGGGCTATCTCACGGCGAAGGGCGATGACCGCATCAATTCTGCCACCTTCTTCACCACGCAGGTGGATTTCGAGAAGGCCGGCGACCTTCTCGTCTATGTGGATGAGGAGCAGGTCAAATGGATCGAGGACCGGATGCAGGACAAGGGTTACCTGCCGGGCAACCGCATGGCGGACGCCTTCAACCTGCTCCGCTCCAACGACCTCATCTGGTCCTACGTCGTGAACAACTACCTTCTCGGCAAGGATCCCGCGCCGTTTGACCTGCTGTACTGGAACAGCGATTCAACGCGCATGCCAGCGGGCGTTCACTCGTTCTATCTGCGCGAATGCTATCTGGAGAACAAGCTCTCGCACGGCAAGCTGGTCCTCGACAATGTGCGGATCGATCTCCGGAAGGTGAAAGCCCCGATCTATAATCTCGCCGCGAAGGACGACCACATCGCCCCCCTGCCATCCGTGTTCCGGCTCGGCAAATATTTCGGCGGTGAAACGACATTGGTTGTTTCAGGCTCGGGTCACATCGCGGGCGTGGTCAATCCTCCCGCTGCCAACAAGTATCAGTACTGGACCGATGGCAAGTCCAGCTCGTCGCACTCCGAATGGCTCAAGACAGCGACGGAACATGCGGGTTCATGGTGGCCGCACTGGCTGGAATGGGTGACGGCAAGATCGGGTGACAAGATCGCGGCACCCGCTCCCGGCGACGGCGCCCTGCCGGTCATCTGTGATGCGCCCGGAGAATACGTCCGCGTCAGCGGGATCACCTGAGCCCGGCCCGCCTCAGATATCCAGGCCCTCTTCGCTGACGAACGCGGCACGCTCCGAGATGAAATTGAAGCGTTCCTCGGCCTTGTTCCCCATCAGCTGCTCGACCACCTTGGCCGTGCCGGTGCGGGCGGTCTCCGACAGCGAAACGCGAAGCAGCGTGCGCTTCTTCGGGTCCATGGTGGTTTCCTTGAGCTGCGGTGCCGTCATTTCACCGAGGCCCTTGAAACGGCCCACTTCGACCTTGGCCCGGCCGGAGAACTCGGTCTTCAGCAGATGCTCCTTGTGGGCATCATCGCGGGCATAGGCATTCTTCCCGCCCTGGCTGATGCGATAGAGCGGCGGCACTGCGAGGTAGAGATGGCCCTCGTCGATCAGCTTCGGCATCTGCCGGAAGAAGAACGTGATCAGCAACGACGCGATGTGGGCACCGTCAACGTCGGCGTCGGTCATGATGATGATCTTGTCGTAGCGCAGGTCTTCCTCGCGGTAGGAGGCACCGGTGCCACAGCCCAGTGCCTGAATGAGATCGGACAATTGCTGGTTCTGCGCCATCTTGTCCTTGCCGGCATTGGCGACGTTGAGGATCTTGCCACGCAGCGGCAGCACCGCCTGGATTTCACGATTGCGCGCCTGCTTGGCCGAGCCGCCCGCCGAGTCACCTTCAACGATGAACAGTTCCGAACCTTGCGCCTGCGTGGCCGAGCAATCAGCCAGCTTGCCGGGCAGACGGAGCTTGCGCACAGCCGTCTTGCGGCCCACTTCCTTTTCGGCGCGTCGGCGGATGCGTTCCTCGGCACGTTCGATGATCCAGTCCAGCAGCTTGTCAGCCTGGGCGGGATGGCCGGTCAGCCAGTGATCGAAATGGTCAGAAACGGCGCGGTCCACGATGCGCACGGCTTCCACCGTCGCCAGCTTGTCCTTGGTCTGGCCCTGGAACTCCGGCTCGCGGATGAAGACCGAAAGCATGGCTCCGGATTGCACCATCACGTCATCGGTCTGGATGACGCCCGCACGCTTGTTGCCCGCAAGCTCCGCATAGTTCTTGAGCGAACGGGTGAGCGCCGTGCGGAATCCCATTTCATGGGTTCCGCCCTCCGGGGTCGGGATGGTGTTGCAGTAGGACGAAATGAAACCATCGTCCCCGCCGAACCAGGCCACGGCCCATTCCACGCTGCCGTGTCCGCCTTCCTTTTCCACCTTGCCGGAGAAGATGTCATCGACAACCCGCGTCCTGCCTTCGAGGCGCTCGGCCAGGAAGTCCTTCAGGCCACCGGGGAAATGGAAGACGGCCTCTTCCGGAATTTCCTTGTCCTTGAGGTGCACCGGAGCGCAGCGCCAACGGATCTCGACGCCGCCGAACAGATAGGATTTCGACCGCGCCATCTTGTAGAGACGTGCGGCGTTGAAGGCTGTTCCCTTGCCGAAAATCTGGTCGTCGGGCCTGAACCTCACGGTGGTGCCGCGACGGCCGGACACCTTGCCCAGATTTTGCAGCTTGCCGACCGGCTTGCCGCGCCGGAATTCCTGCCTGTAGAGCTGCTGCCCGCGCGCCACCTCAACGATGACGTGCTCGGACAGGGCATTCACGACCGACACGCCGACGCCATGCAAGCCGCCCGACGTGTCATAGGCACCGCTGTCGAACTTTCCGCCCGCGTGCAGCATCGTCATGATGACTTCGAGCGCCGACTTGTCCTTGAACTTGGGATGGTTATCGACCGGCATGCCACGGCCATTGTCGGTGACGGCGAGATAACCCTCGGCATCATACTCCACCTCGATGCGCGTGGCATGACCGGCCACGGCCTCGTCCATCGCGTTGTCGATGACTTCGGCGAAAAGGTGATGCAGCGCCTTTTCATCAGTGCCGCCGATATACATGCCGGGACGGCGGCGAACCGGCTCCAGACCTTCCAGAACCTCGATGTCGGCAGCGGTATAGCTGTCCTCGCCACGGGATTTTGCCGGTATCTTGGGAGCGGGCTTCTTCGCCTGGGGTACTTCGCCGAAAAGGTCGTCACTTGTCTTGGATGGGGCTTTTGCCATCAGGTCCTGCTTCAAACGTCACGAATCGTTGGGCGCAATATGGCGATTTGGGCCGCAAATCTCAAACTGCGTGAGATGCCTTTGCCGGTCGCCGGGAGGGAGGGTTTTCGCCACCGCCGGGATGGCAATTTTTGGAGCCTCTGTCACACAAAATTTTTCTTGCATCACAGCGTGTAAGCCGTATTCAGCCAGCCGCGCCTAGCGGCCCATTTCACCCCCGCGACGGAAGACACGAGGAGATTGAACATGAGCAACTGGACCCGGCACGCAACGTGGAATGGCCCCATCGTCATGGTGGGTTTCGGCTCCATTGGCCGTGGCGTGATGCCGCTCATCCTGCGCCATCTCGACTGCGACAAGAGCAGGATCACGATCATTGATCCGTCCAACGCATCCAAGCACATTGCCGATGAGCTTGGCATTCGCTTCGTGCAGCAGGGCATTACGCGCGAGAACTACAAGAAGGAGTTGATGCCGCTCCTCGCTGCCGGCCCCTCGCCTGCCTTCCTGGTCAACCTGTCGGTCGATGTGGATTGCCTTGACCTGATGCGCCTCGCCCGCGACGCCGGGGCGCTCTACATCGATACCGTGATCGAGCCATGGCCCGGCTTCTACTACAATCCGAAGCTCGGCTCTGCCGCCCGCTCGAACTACGTCATGCGAGAGAGCCTGCTGGCGCTCAAGCGCAAGCTGGGCGAAGGCCCCACAGCCGTTTCCTGCTGTGGCGCAAACCCCGGCATGGTTTCCTGGTTCGTCAAGCAGGCGCTGCTGAACATCGCCACCGACCTCAAGATTTCCCATGACGTGCCAAGGACGCGCGACGGCTGGGCCAAGCTCATGAAGAAGGTCGGGGTGAAGGGCATTCACATTGCCGAACGCGATACGCAGCGGGCGAAGAAGCCGAAGCCGCTGGATACCTTCATCAACACATGGTCGATCGAAGGCTTCGTCTCGGAAGGCTTGCAGCCCGCGGAACTCGGCTGGGGCACCCACGAAAAGAAGCTCCCGCCCGAAGGACGCCGCCACAAGGGCGGCTGTGGCGCCGCAATCTATCTTGAAAGGCCCGGTGCCGATACGCGTGTCCGCACGTGGACGCCTGAGGCCGGACCGCATTTCGGATTTCTGGTGACCCACAACGAGGCGATCTCGATTCCCGACTACTTCACGGTGAAGAGTGGCCGTACGGTTTCCTATCGCCCGACCTGCCACTATGCCTACCATCCCTCCAATGATGCGGTTCTGTCGTGGCACGAGCTTCTGGGTGCGGGTGGCAAGCGCCAGACGCATAACCACATCCTCGAAGAGAACGAGATCGTTGACGGCAAGGACGAACTCGGCGTGCTGCTCTATGGCCACAAGAAGAATGCCTATTGGTATGGTTCGCGCCTCAGCATCGAGGAAGCCCGCAAGCTGGCGCCCTATCAGAATGCAACCGGCATGCAGGTAACCTCTGCCGTGCTCGCTGGCATGATCTGGGCCATCGAGAACCCCGCAGCCGGAATTGTCGAGACCGACGAGATGGATTACGCCCGCTGCCTTGAAGTGCAGAAGCCGTATCTGGGTCCGGTGGAAGGCATCTACACGGACTGGAATCCGCTCAAGTCCCGGATCGACCTCTTCGATGTGGCACCCGACAAGCGCGATCCCTGGCAATTCGCCAACATCATCGCGCGATA
>JAEUMJ010000188.1 GCA_016792865.1 Hyphomicrobiales bacterium
GAAAGCGAAATGCCGCTTCAAGAGCCGCTCATATTCCTCGACGGTGCGCTTCTTGGCCCGAAGTCCTGTATCGAACACAAAACGCCCCACAGCCTCGCTGAAGGTCAGGGATGGGGCTTTAGAAGGATCGCTAGGCTTGTACGCGCCCTGGACCGTTTTGGCCCTTCTGCGGGCATCGGCTAGGGCGGTGTCGGGATAGCGGCCAAGCGTGGTTAGCTTTCGGTCCCGGCCCACCATGACAACGAATGTCTTAGAGCCGCCTTGCGAGACGCGCACGCCGAAGCCCCTTAGGGTGTCGTCGAAGTACGTTTTCTGCCCGCGTTCGGGAGCCTTCAGATTTTTGATCAGCAGGTCTGTTAGTCTCACTTTAGTCTCACATTTCCGCTGCGTAGTGGGGTGATGCGATGTTCTACTGTGAGCATCTAAATAGCGGAAATGGTGGGCTATTTCTAGGTATATGTGAGTTCATGTTCCAACATGTTTAACCCCAGAATCTGACTCTTAATCAGCGGGTCGAAGGTTCGAGTCCTTCATCGCCCACCATCCTAACGTGTTGATATTCCTGGCAAAAACCCGAATTCACAAAACCCGGGACAAAGAACGTCCGACGAACATCCGACAGTCGGATAGTCGGACGTCCGACTTTTGCCTCCGAGTCAGCGGGTCAGGCGGCCCGCTTGGTCTTGAACTGGCCGATGAGGCTGTTGAGTTCACTGGATTGGGTTGCAAGGTTCACGGTGGCCGCGGTTGCCTCTTCCACCATGGCAGCGTTTTGCTGCGTGGTCTGATCCATCTGCACGACCGCTTCGTTGATTTCGTTCAGGCCAAGCGCCTGTTCATCGGCGCGTTCCGCAATCGATGCGACAAGGCCGTTGACCTCGGAGACGCGGCTGAGAACGCCATCGATGGACGATCCTGCCGTGGTCACCAACTGGACGCCTTCGCTGATCTGCTGCGTTGAGTTTGAGATCAGCCCGCCAATTTCCTTGGCCGCCTGGGCCGAACGCTGTGCCAGCGCGCGCACCTCGGAAGCCACCACAGCGAAGCCCTTGCCGGTTTCTCCGGCGCGGGCCGCTTCCACGCCCGCATTCAGGGCGAGAAGATTGGTCTGGAAGGCGATCTCATCGATCACGCTGGTGATCTGCTGGATCTGCTTCGACGAGTTCTCGATCACACCCATCTTGGCGATTGCCTCTTTCATCACGTTGCCTACCTGCTTGGCAGCGTTTGCGGCCAGCTCCACGCTGTCGCGGGCCTGCTTGGCGCCGGTGGCGGTGTCGTTGACCCGCTTGGTGATTTCAGCGACAGCGGCTGCTGTCTCCTCCAGACCCGCGGCCTGGGATTCCGTCCGGCGGGCGAGGTCGTTCGAGGCGATGGAGATTTCCCTGGTGTTGCCGTCGATGTCGGTGGAACTCGCCGCGACGTGCTGAAGCACACTTTGCAGCGTGGCCATTGATTCATTGAAGTTGCGGCGAAGCGATTCATACGCTTCGGGCATGTTGCTTTCCAGCCGGTAGGTAAGATCCTTGCTTGCAAGCCGGTGCAGGGCGTCGCCGATGGAGTCGCTCACCAGGGCCCGCTCCCTGTCGATGGCTTCCTGTTCGGCGCGACGCAGGATTTCGAGCGACCGCGCCATTTCACCGATTTCATCCTTGCGTTCGGTGCCGGGAATCTTCTCGACCGCTTCCTTGTTCGCGAGCTTCGCCATGACCTGGACGATACGCAGGATGGGGGTGCTGATGCCATACCTGGCGATGGCGACTGCGAAAATGGTGATCAGGACAAGGGCCGAAATGACGCTGATGAAGCTGACGAAGATCGTGAAGGACGTTGCGGCCTGTTCCTTGGCGACCCGTTCCTCCATGTCCTTGCGGAAGTCGGCGGAGATCTTTTCCAGTCCGGCAGCGACCTGTTCCACTTTCTCACGCATTTCCAGCGCGAGCTTCACGGTGTGACTGTCCTGGCCCACGATCACGGCGCCTTCAAGCTCGGTGAGACGGGTTTTCGATTTCTCGAACTGGTCTTCAAGATCGTTGAAGCGCGCGGCGAAACTCGGCTCATGCTTCTTCGCATCTTCCAGCTTCTGCTGGAACCTGGCGGATTCCTTCTTGAGCTCTTCCGACAGCAGCTTCAGTTCCTTCGGGTCAGTTGCGGCAGCAAGTCCGAGAAGGGCGCCGGAGAAATGCGCAATCTGGACCTCCGCTTCGAGGCTGTCTTCAATGGCCTTGGCCTCGTTCTCGACGAGGTCCATGTAACCTTCGTCAATCTTGATCATGGCCAGCGACGTGAAGGCCATGGCGCCCAGCGTGACTGCGGCGAGCAGACCGAGGCAAACGAGGATCTTGGAGAGGACGGATAAGCTGGAGAGTTTCACTGCAGTGATTCCGATTTATGTGATGCTGTTGTGGGTGGGCGTCAGGCGTGTTCGCCGATCGGCTCAACTGTTCCGTCGAGGGCCATCAAATAGGTCTCGACGTGGAGGTCCTTGTATTTCTGCCGGATTTCGAGGGCCAGGGGCAGCAGGACCGCCGCGTGGACCGCACGCTCCAATGCAGGGTCTTTTGTGTGTTCCGGGCCATAGGCGATCTTGTAGGCACCGCAGTCGCGGTGATCGACCACGATGACCTTGTGCACCTTGTGCAGGTCAATGGCCACCTGCAGGTGCTCCCAGAAGGTCTTGTTCCATGATGAGAACTTCTCTGCCGTGGCGCCTGCCGCCGCACCGGCGAGAATGACATGGTCGTATTTGTCCGTCAGTCCCTTCGAGTCCATGAAGCGCACCAGATCGTCCACGAGCCTGTAGTCCATGCAACTGAGGAGGAGGGCGTCAGCCGCACCGGCCCGGGCAGGGCTGGGTGAAAACAAAAGGCTTGCGCCAAGCCCAAGACTTCCGAGCTTCACGAAGCTGCGTCGCGAATACTGGTGGTCTCGGTTCGGGGTTTCGGCTGCGGTACAGTTGCAGATTTCCATATCAGTCGCCCTTTGGATGCATGTGCAACCGAGGGTGTGCTCTATCAAGCTTGCGCGGAACTATTGCGCCCACTGCCGAAGGCGTGAATTGGAAGCCCCGGTTAAGGTCGGATGAATTCCAACATGCTTCCGTATGGACCCGGCCGGACCCCAGTCATGGGGGACTCCACACGCGCACGAAATTCCTGTGTGGTTTCAACATCGGGTGCCTGTGGACACTGCCTGGCCTCTGGCCGGCAGCTTGGCCCCGTGATGCGTCAGGCGCCGGACTCAGGTCCGGCAGTCGGCTTGTAGTGGGCAACCGCATGGCGAATGCGGGCTGTCTTGTAGGCATCGAGAATCGACAGGCCATAGAGAAAGACGCCGCCGATGTGCCGACCGATGAAACTTGCCGTCTCCGGCATCAACCGGTAGCTCACCCAGCCCAGCACCACCATGAAGAACAGGAAGGTTAGTCCGCGCTGGGCCTGTCCGATCAGCACATGGCCCGCACCGGGAATAAGAGATATCGCCAGCACTTTCAGCGGATGGATCACCTTGTCAGTCATTCACTGGCCCTCGTTGCGGGTGTTGCCGGTCGATATCGTGCTGCAGGGCGATCAGGCTGTCCAGCATTCCGCGCAGCAGGTGCGGATCAACCGCCGCGCCTCCGAAATCGGCCTGCCGGAACACACCGTAGCGGGCGCGATCACCCTCGGCCATTTGCCGGACGAGGCGAATGCCCTTGGGCGTGACCAGCAGTTCCTTCATGCGGGGATCGGCAAAGAGCGCGGGCACATGGGCCGCTGCCACGGCCAGCGGCAACATGTTGGCAGGATCATCGCTGCGGAGCATGGCGTCCTCCGGGAAACCGGGTGGAGTGGCGATGGTCTGCGGCAGGAAGTCGAAGTTCGAGAACGTGGTTGGCCCCGCGGGTCGCATCATCAGGTCGAACGTTCCGGCAAAGGGCTGCTCCCGCACCAGTGTCACCATCAGCCAGAGGCTCGGCAGTTTCCGCAGGGCCAGCGTATCGGCCACCGTCCGTACGGAAACGGCGTGGCCCTGGTAAGAGCCTTCCAGCCGGTGCATCCCCGCCGCTTCGCCGGCGTGCAATGTGGCCCCCTCCAGCATGGGGATGATTGCGGCAAACAGCTTGCCGGGTTCTTCGCGCACTGCCGCCCGCCGCCGCTGAAAGTCGCGGAACAGGAGGTAGAGCAGCACGATGGCAACTGCCGTTGCAACAAGGGTCATGGCGGCGTCCAGAGAGCAAATGGCCCGCCGGAGCGGGCCATTCGGAGGGTCTCAATAACCGGCTGGCTTCGGCCACGGCATGGTGAACTGGTCACCACGGCGGACATAGCGGTAGCGGTAGAAGTGGAACCACAGCGACATGATGATGTAGAACACCACCATTGCCGTGAGCTGCGCACCGTAGCCGAGGAAGATCGCGAAGAACGTCACCACGCACAACACGAACAGCACGATTGCCGGAAGCGGATGGAACGGGTGCGTATAGCCCCGCCGGATGCTTCCCAGCGGCCACTTCCTGCGGAACATCATGATGTTGATGCTCATGAACGTGTAGTGCAGCACGCCGGACAGGATCGAGAACGTGATGGCCTGTCCAAGGTTGGCGATGAAGGCAAAGGCGAGTGCGATCGGTACCAGGAAGACGATGGAACGATAGGGTGTACGGTACCTGGGATGGACCGCCGAGAACCAGGTCGGCAGGTAACGGTCACGGCCCAGCGAGAACCAGGCACGGGCCGCATCATTGATGCAACCGTTGGCTGACGCCAGCGCCGCCAGGATGGTGGCGATGAACATCATGGACTCGAGCGCCTTGCTGCCCGTGAGCTTGCCGGCATCAAGAAGCGGATAATAGGTGTATCCGAGATACTGCCACGGCATCAGCGAGGCGCAGACATACCAGGTGATGGATGCCCCGATCAGAAGCGTGATCATGCCTGCCATCGTGCCGTAGGGCAACGAACGGGCAGGCGAGCGCACTTCTTCTGCCGCCTGTGTCGTTCCCTCGATGCCGAGGTAATACCAGATGCCCCAGTGAAAACCGGCAATGACGCCGATCCAGCCATAGGGCAGGGCGTTGTCGGGGGTCACCATCTCGCCAAGCCGCAGCACCGTGCCCTGGCTCCACGGCTGAACCGAGAAGAAGAGAACGATGATGGCGATGAAGGCCACGGCGGTGATGACGAAGTTGACGTTGAGCGACATCAGCACGCCGCGATAGTTCAGCGCGGCGAGGACAACGATCACGCCTGCAATCACGCCCCTGTAATGCCAGTCGCCGAAGCCTTCCCCTGCGTAGGCCTTGACGGTGTCGGCAATCAGGATGGCATTCGAGACTTCAAGCATCGTGTAGGCAAAGACCAGGTAGAGCGCCACGTTGAACGCCATCAATGGCCCGACGATGTGCTTTGCCTGGGCATATTGCCCGCCGGCGGCGGCAACCGTCGAGGTCACTTCCGAGTCGATCATTGCGACAGAGGTGTAGAGAAGCCCGATCACCCAACAGATGATCAGCGCAGCGAGTGTGCCGCCCTTGTCTGCGGCAAAATTCCAGCCGGTGTATTCGCCGACGAGAACGATGCCGACGCCCAGTGCCCAGACATGGGCAGGGCCGAGAATGCGAAGGAGCGAAACCTTCTGCACCGTAGATTTTTCAGTGAGAGTGCTGGACATCATTCGCTCCTAGATCTTGTGCCGTTCGGAGACGGCTTCGATTTCGCCCTCACGCGAGGAGGTGAGGGTTTCCTCGGAGTAACTTGAATCGGTTTTCAGCCAATCGTAGGCCATCCATGCTGCGAGAAGTGCAGCGGCGGCCCAGCCGATGTTTGCAATCATGATCAACATTGCCCGCTCCTACTTCCTGCCGTTGAACTTTTCGTCGATGACTTCGCGGTATTCCTTGTCCGATGCCTTGAACAGGAACAGGAAGTATCCCACGATGACGATGGTCATGATGATCAACTGCACCCAGTCGATGGTGTAGTCGAACTTGTTCTGGATGATGTCGTGGGCTGCGGCGGCGTCAGCGAAACCCAGCTTCACCCATTGTTCGACTTGCGCCGGGGTTTGGCCGAGAGCTTCCCATGTCGGGTTTTCGATCTTCACGATGGCGCGTGAAACGCCGGCCCAGCCTGCCTGAAGCGGAAGCCAGAGGGCGGCAAAGATTGCAACAACGACAAAGATGATATCGAGCCACTGGAGGGCCTTCGATTGATTGGGTGGAGTGTATTTGGCCATTGTCACTTCTCCCCATGCATCTGGTCGAGATGCTTGATGTCGAGACCGTAGATGAATTCCTTGTCGGCTGCGTAGTTGCGGACCATGGCGCCCACCGATGCGGTGTTGAAGATCAGCACGGCCGCAGCAGCGAGGAGCGCCACAATGCGAACGCCGCCATCGGGGATGTGCGGCCACGACATGAGCAGCACGAAGAGAACGACGATCCACAGGACCGCCACAAAGGTCCATGCGCCGCGAACGTCGCTGCGGTACATGGCCTCAATACGCTGATTGAGGTCAGACATCTCGTTTCCTCCCGCAGACCGGGCCTTGATTCCCCGCGCATGCCCGGCTGCCCCTTGTGTTTTTGTTTGCTACGGGGCAACTTTATTTTCTGTCAGGAAATGCCTGAACTCGCCTCTTGTCAAGCGGGCGGCAGTGAACAAAAAGTGCTGCACCGCAATATCGGTGGGAAAGAAATGGACGACTTCCAGAACCCGCACGCTGTCAATCCAAGCGATAACCGCTACTTGGAAGAGGCGATTGGCCGTGAGGTCCGCCGATTCCGAGAGAAGCTTGGACTCACCATTTCAGACCTCGCAAAGCAGTCCGGACTCTCTGCGGGCATGCTGTCGAAGATCGAAAACGGTGCAACCTCGCCGTCGCTGGCGTCTCTGCAAGCCCTGAGTCGGGCCTTGCAGATTCCGTTCACGGCGCTCTTCCGCTCCTTCGAGGAAGTGCGGGACGCCACCTTCGTGAAGGCGGGGCAGGGCCTCACCATTGAGCGGCGCGGAACCCGTGCAGGGCATCAGTACCAACTCCTGGGGCACAGTCCCCATGGCCCGGTCATGGTCGAGCCATACCTGATCACGCTCACGCATGAGACCGATGTTTTCCCCACCTTCCAGCATGCCGGCCTCGAATTCCTGTTCATGCTGGAGGGGAATGTCGTCTATCGCCACGGCGACAAGACCTACGACATGCATCCGGGCGATGCCCTGTTCTTCGATGCCGAGGCACCCCACGGCCCGGATGAACTGCGCAAGCTTCCGGCGCGCTACCTCTCGATCATCAGCTATCGCCGGGACGAATAGCCTCATTCCTGAGGTGAATAAATAATTCCTGATAGTTGACAGCGCCTTTTCCGCTGTTAGGGTATTCCCAACAGCCACAACGGAAGGGAGCATGACCCATGTGTGGAATTGTCGGACTTTATCTCAAGAATTCAAAGCTCCAGCCAAAGCTCGGCGCGATGTTCAAGCCGATGATCATCGAGATGACCAACCGCGGTCCCGATTCCGCTGGCGTTGCCATCTATCGCAATCCGGTGAGGAAGAACGAGGTCAAGTTCTCGCTGGCCCATGACAGTGCCGACTATGACTGGAAGAAGGTCGATACGGGGCTGGAACGCGCCCTCAAGTGCGAGGCGACGATCAGGAAGATCGGAAATCACTGCATCCTGGTGACCAACGCCAAGGAGGATGCAGTGCTGGGCTGGCTGAAGCAAAATCATCCTGCAGTGCGCGTGGTGGGCTCCGGCCACACCATCGAGATCTTCAAGGAAACCGGGCTGCCCGAAAACGTCTATGACAAGTTCGACCTTGCATCGGCGAAAGGCACCCACATCATCGGCCACACCCGGATGGCAACTGAAAGCGCGGTGACGACGGCCGGTTCCCACCCCTTTGCAACGGGCGCCGACCTGTGCCTCGTGCACAACGGCTCGCTGTCAAACCATAACCGCCTGCGCGAAAACCTGCGCCGCGAAGGCATGGAATTCCAGACGGAGAACGATACCGAGGTCGCTGCCGCCTACATGACCTGGAAGCTCCGCAACGGCGCCACCCTCAAGCAGGCCATGGAAGACGGTCTGCGCGATCTCGATGGCTTCTTCACCTTCCTCGTCGGAACCGCCGACGGCTTCGCCGTGGTGCGTGATCCGATCGCCTGCAAGCATGCCGTGATGGCCGAGACCGATGACTGGGTCGCCATGGCAACGGAGTGGCGGGCCATTGCCCATTTGCCTGGCTCCGAAACGGCGCGAACCTGGGAACCGGAACCTGAAAAAGTCTACACATGGGGTGGCCACGCATGAGCGAAATTGACCTGAAGAAAGAAGGAGTGACGGGCGTCAACCAGCGCCTTTACAAGCTCCCGAAAGACAGCAACGAGCGCCATTGGGTGATCCGGAATCCCATGGGTCAACATGCCATCGCCTGTGGCCTTGATGCACCACTCACCGTCGAGATTCAGGGCCACGTCGGGTTCTATTGCGGCGGCATGAACAAGCATGCCGACATCATCGTTCATGGTCATGCCGGTGTCGGTGTTGCAGAAAACATGATGTCGGGAACGGTCTGGGTGAAGGGCAACGCCTCGGAATCGGCCGGTGCCACCGCGAACGGCGGCCTGCTCGTCATCGATGGCGACGCTTCCTCCCGCTGCGGCATTTCCATGAAGGGCGTGGACATCGTGGTCGGCGGGTCCATCGGCCACATGTCGGCCTTCATGGCCCAGCGCGGCAATCTTGTCGTTTGCGGCGATGCCGGCGATGCCCTTGGCGACTCCATCTATGAGGCGCGGCTTTACGTGAAAGGCAAGGTCGCAAGCCTCGGTGCCGATTGCATCGAGAAGGAGATGCGGGCCGAACACCTTGAGGATCTTGCCAAGCTTCTCGAGCGCGCCAAGCGGAATGACCGCCCGCAGGACTTCCGGCGCTATGGCTCGGCGCGCAAGCTCTACAACTTCAACGTCGATCACGCCGACGCTTACTGAGGCATTCCATGGACACCAACATTCCACGCACCGTGCCGCGCAAATCCGCGACATTCGACGATTACACCCTTTCGGAAATCCGCCGCGCCGCGACGACCGGCATCTATGACATCCGTGGCGCTGGCGCGAAACGCAAGCTTCCGCATTTTGACGATCTCCTGTTCCTCGGCGCGTCGATCTCGCGCTATCCGCTGGAAGGCTACCGCGAGAAATGCGGAACGGACGTCCTGCTTGGCACGCGTTTCGCCAAGAAGCCGATCGCGCTCAAGATTCCGATCACCATTGCGGGCATGAGCTTCGGCTCGCTGTCGGCCCAGGCCAAGGAGGCGCTCGGCCGGGGCGCCTCGATGGCAGGAACCTCCACGACAACGGGCGACGGCGGCATGACGCCGGAAGAACGTGGCCAGTCCCGGCATCTTGTCTATCAGTACCTGCCGTCGCGCTACGGAATGAACCCCGACGACCTTCGCAAGGCCGACGCCATCGAGGTCGTGGTGGGGCAGGGTGCCAAGCCCGGTGGCGGCGGCATGTTGCTCGGCCAGAAGATCTCGGATCGCGTCGCGCAGATGCGCTGCCTGCCCAAGGGCATCGACCAGCGTTCGGCCTGCCGTCACCCTGACTGGACAGGCCCGGATGACCTTGAAATCAAGATCCACGAGCTGCGCGAGATCACATCCTGGGAAAAGCCGATCTACGTGAAGGTGGGCGGCACCCGCCCGTACTATGATGTTGCATTGGCCGTGAAGTCCGGTGCCGATGTCGTGGTCCTCGATGGCATGCAGGGCGGCACGGCAGCGACACAGGAAGTGTTCATCGAACACGTCGGCCTGCCGACGCTGGCCTGCATCCGCCCTGCGGTGAAGGCGCTCCAGGATCTGGGCATGCACCGGAAGGTGCAGCTCATCATCTCCGGCGGCATTCGCAATGGGGCAGATGTCGCGAAGGCAATGGCGCTGGGCGCCGACGCCGTTGCCATCGGTACCGCCGCACTGGTCGCGCTGGGTGATAATGATCCGCACCTTGAAGAAGAATACAGGGCGCTTGGCACCACGGCGGGTGCCTATGACGACTGGCACGAGGGCCGTGACCCCGCCGGCATCACCACCCAGGATCCGGACCTCGCCAAGCGGCTGGACCCGGTGAAGGCCGGTCGCCGCCTCTCGAACTATCTCAAGGTCATGACGCTTGAAGCCCAGACCGTTGCGCGTGCCTGCGGCAAGAGCCATCTTCACAACCTTGAGCCGGAAGACCTGTGTGCCCTCACCGTGGAGGCCGCTGCGATGGCTGGCGTTCCCCTTGCGGGCACCAACTGGATACCGGGCCGCGGCGGTTACTGATCGCCGCGCTCCACACTGAACAAGACAAAAAAGTCATAGGGAATGGAGACTAACGATGGGCGATCTCGCCAGCTTTGCCAAGGAACACAAAGAGGTCAGGTTCTTCCTCTTCAACTTCACTGACCTCTTCGGAACGCAACGCGCCAAGCTGGTGCCTGTCGAAGCCGCCGCGAAGATGCAGAAGGCAGGGGCGGGTTTCGCGGGTTTCGCCACCTGGCTGGACCAGACGCCCGCCCATCCCGATATCCTGGTGATGCCGGATGCAGCTTCTGCGATCCAGTTGCCGTGGCGCCCGGATGTCGCCTGGGTCGCCGGTGACCCGTGGATGAACGGCGAGCCGCTTGCCCAGGCCCCGCGCGTCGTGCTCCGCCGCCTCACGGAGAAATATGCCGCCAAGAACATGAAGCTGATGGCGGGCGTGGAGCCTGAGTTCCATCTCATCAACTCGGACGGCAGTGCAGTTTCCGATCCCAAGGATACGCAGGACAAGCCGTGCTATGACCAGTCGGCCATCATGCGCCGCCTCGACGTTATCGGCGAAATCTGCTCGACGATGGTGAAGCTCGGCTGGGGGCCATACCAGAACGACCACGAGGATGCGAACGGCCAGTTCGAGATCAACTGGAACTTCAATGATGCCCTCACCACCGCCGACCAGCTCGCGTTCTTCAAGTTCATGGTCAAGGCGATTGCCGAGAAGCACGGCTTCCGGGCAACCTTCATGCCGAAGCCCTTCATCAACCTCACAGGCAACGGCTGCCACGTCCACCTCTCGGTCTGGGACAATGCCCGCAAGAACAACCTCTTCGAGGACGAGAAGGGCGAACTCGGCGTGTCGCAACTCGGCTATCACTTCCTCGGCGGCCTGATGCACCATGCCGCCGCCATGGCCGCAATCACCAATCCCACGGTGAACAGCTACAAGCGCATCAACGCTCCCCGCACCATTTCGGGGGCCACGTGGTCGCCGTCGTCGATCACCTATGGTGGCAACAACCGCACCCACATGGTGCGCATTCCGGACGCCGGCCGGGCGGAATACCGCCTGCCGGATGGTGCTGCAAATCCGTATCTGCTGCTGGCTTCGATCCTCGTATCGGGCATGCACGGCGTCGAGGAGAAGATGGATCCGGGCAAGCGCCTCGATATCGACATGTATGCCGAAGGGCACACGATCAAGGACGCCAGGAAGCTGCCGCTCAACCTGCTCGATGCGTTGCGTGCCTTCGAGGCTGACACCTACCTGCGAGAAGCCCTTGGCAAGGAAGTGTCGGCCGGATACCTGAAGCTCAAGCACAACGAGTGGAACCAGTACTGCCGCCATCTCACCCAGTGGGAGCGGGACACGACGCTGGACTGCTGATCGCAATCTCTCTGCGGCGGGCACGGTGCCCGTCGCGGAGCCTTAGGGACGATGATGAAATACTCTGTCTTCTCGCTTCTGAAGAACACGCTGTCCGGCCACACGAAGTGGCAACCGGCTTGGCGCGAACCTGAGCCGCGCAAGGAATATGACGTGATCATCGTGGGGGGTGGCGGTCACGGTCTGTCAACGGCCTACTACCTTGCCAAGGAGCACGGCATCACCAACGTCGCGGTTCTGGAACAATCCTGGCTTGGTTCCGGCAACATCGGCCGCAACACCACCATCATCCGCTCCAACTACATGTTGCCCGGCAACAACCCCTTCTACGAATGGTCGATGAAGCTGTGGGAAGGGTTGGAGCAGGATTTCAAGTTCAACGCCATGGTCTCGCAGCGCCGTGTCCTCAATCTCTGCCACACCGACGCCCAGCGCGATGCGTTTGCGCGGCGCGGCAATGCCATGCGCATCGACGGCGTCGATGCCGAGTTGCTGGATGCGCATGACGTGAAGGCGATGTATCCCTTCCTCGATTTCAACAACGCGCGCTTTCCCATCAAGGGCGGCCTGTTGCAGCGGCGCGGCGGCACGGTCCGCCACGATGCCGTGGCCTGGGGATATGCCCGCGGTGCCGACATGCGTGGCGTGGACATCATCCAGAACTGCGAAGTGAAGGGCATACGCATCGAGAACGGCAGGGTTCTGGGCGTCGATACCAGCAAGGGCTTCATCGGCTGCCGGAAGCTCGGTCTTGCGACGGCGGGCAATTCCTCGGAAACCGCCGCCATGGCGGGCCTGCGGCTGCCGATCGAAAGCCATGTCCTTCAGGCCTTCGTGTCGGAAGGCTTGAAGCCGTACATCGACGGCGTGGTCACCTTCGGCGCAGGGCACTTCTATGTATCCCAATCCGACAAGGGCGGGCTCGTCTTCGGGGGCGACATCGACGGCTACAACTCCTACGCCCGGCGCGGAAACCTCCCGATGGTCGAGCATGTGATCGAGGCGGGCGTCGCCATGATCCCAGCGCTTGCCCGCGTGCGCGTGCTGCGGTCCTGGGGCGGCATCATGGACATGTCGATGGACGGGTCTCCCATCATCGACAAGACATCGATCGAGGGTCTCTACCTCAACGCCGGCTGGTGCTACGGCGGCTTCAAGGCCACGCCGGCATCCGGCTGGTGCTTTGCCTATACCATCGCAAAGAATGAACTTCATGAACTCAACGCTGCCTACAGGCTGGATCGGTTCCGCCGGGGCTACATGATTGACGAGAAGGGGCAGGGCGCAACGCCCAACCTGCACTGACACCATGCTGATAAACTGTCCACATTGCGGAATGCGCCCGGTCGAGGAATTCACCTTTCTGGGGGACGCGAAGCCACAGCGCCCGACGAGCAATGATCCGTCCAGCATGGATCAATGGTTCGACTATGTTTACCTGCGCGACAACCCGCGCGGGAAGCTCGACGAGTACGCGCATCATTCGGGGGGGTGCCGCGCCTGGCTTGTCGTGACCCGCGATACGCAAACCCATGAGGTGCATGGTGCCGTGACGGCGCGGGACTATGCCCGGAAGCGTGGAAGGGGCGGCGCATGACATCCTTCCGTCTCTCATCCGGTGGCCTGATCGACCGCTCGCAACCGCTGGACTTCACCTTTGATGGCAAGCGCTTCACCGGATTCGCGGGCGACACGCTCGCCTCCGCCTTGATGGCGAACGGCGTGTCCCTCATGGGACGCTCCTTCAAGTATCACCGGCCTCGTGGCGTGATCACGGCCGGTGCGGCAGAACCCAACGCGCTTGTCGAATTGCGCGAAGGCGGGCGCAGGGAAGCCAACACCCGCGCCACCATGATCGAGCTTTATGATGGGCTGGTGGCGAAAAGCCAGAACCGCTGGCCGTCCCTCGGCTTCGATGTGGGGGCGATCAATGGGCTGGCATCCAAGATGTTCGTCGCGGGTTTCTACTACAAGACCTTCATGTGGCCCGCGAAGTTCTGGGAGAAGATCTACGAACCCATCATTCGCCGCGCTGCCGGCCTGGGTTCTGCCTCACGGGAAGCGGACCCCGACAAGTACGAGAAGGCCTACGCCCATTGTGACCTGCTGGTGATCGGCTCCGGCCCTACTGGCCTGATGGCAGCACTTGCGGCGGCGCGGGGTGGTTCCCGCGTCATCCTCGCCGATGAAGGTGCGCGCCTCGGCGGTTCGCTGCTTTTCGAGAACGAGGAGATCGACGGCAAGCCGGGCCTGGACTGGGCGATCGGCATTCTCGCCGAGCTGTCGGCAATGCCCAATGTCGTGCTCATGCCGCGAACCACGATTTTCGGCTGGTATGACGGAAACATTTTCGGAGCGGTGGAACGCGTCAACGATCATGTTGCCGAACCTTCCCTGTTTGAACCGCGGCAACGCTACTGGCGCGTCTTTGCCCGGAAGGCCGTTCTCGCCGCCGGGGCGGAGGAGCGTCCGATTGCCTTCGGCGGCAACGATGTTCCGGGCGTGATGACGGCCTCGGCAATGCGCCACTACGCCAATCGTTATGGCGTGGCGGCGGGCAGCAATGTCATGGTCTTCACCAACAATGATTCAGGTTATCGCACGGCGCGGGATCTCAAGGCCGCCGGCGTGCATGTGGGAGTTGTCGTGGACAGCCGCGACAGTGCCGGGGCC
>JAEUMJ010000113.1 GCA_016792865.1 Hyphomicrobiales bacterium
CAACAGCAACCGCTCCGACTGCGTGATCAGCCTCACCACCATTCCCAGTCGCATCTCGCTGCTGGCCCCGACCCTCAAGAGCCTGATGCGGCAGACGCGTGCGCCAAAGCGAATTGTTCTCAACCTTCCTCGCTTGAGCAAGCGCGAAGGCGTGCCCTATGTCGTGCCGGAGTTCCTGACCCAGCTCAAATCCGTCAAGATCGCCCGATGCGAAGACATGGGACCGGCGACCAAGGCCATCCCGACACTCTTGCGCGAAGCGCCGGACCAACTTGTGATCATCGTCGATGACGATCGCATCTACCCCGCCAGTCTGGTGGCCGATCTGGAAGATGCGGCACTGGCAGAAAGGGACGCAGCCTTCGGCATGAGCGGATGGGTGGTGCCGGAGGATTTCATCGACAAGCCGACGACCATCTGGTCGAACCTGATGCTGCTGCCGCCTGCTCCCGTTCGCGCCCGCCGCCTCGGCACGCCTTTCGCCATCGACATCCTGCAGGGCCTGTCGGGATACATCCTCCGTCCCCGCTTTTTCGATCTCGCGGAATTGACTGATTACTCCGGTGCTCCGCCGGAAGCCTTCTTCGTCGATGATGTCTGGATCAGCGGGCATTGCAATGTTGACCGCTTCGTCACTCCGTCGCGCCGATACAATTACCAGCCAAAGCTCCTGCGTGATTTCTATCGCCGCACCAGCCTGGGCCTCATCAATCGGGGTCCGGGCGGCAATGCACGGCGGCACAACTCCATCGTGACCGGTTATCTGGCGCGGCGGTGGCGCGTTGGCGGGAGCGCTAATTTCCACATAAGTTCAAATGGATAAAGAGGGTTGGCGATTGAAACCTGCGCCCGCCAGCATATAAGTGAAGCACTTGAGGGAAGGCAAAGGGGACCGGCGGAGTGCTGCGCGTCATCGATAGATATGTGATGCGGCGCGTGGCCGGAGTTATGCTCGCGACCATGGCCGGAGGCTGTCTCCTGCTGTCGCTTGCGCGCATGTTGCTGTTTGTCCAGTCCGGAGCCAGCTTTGCCCGCGAGTTTCCCATCCTCGTCAAGCTTACCGTCCTGTTCCTTCCCCACTACCTGGGATTCATGCTGCCGCTCTCGTTGTTCTGGGGCACCTATTCGGTGGTGCGCAGGTTGTCGCTCAACTCCGAACTGACTTCGTTGCTTGCCAGCGGCATGAGTCTCACCCGCTTCAACCGGCCACTTCTGGTGCTGGGAATTGCCGTGACGGCCCTCAACATCGGCGTGCTTGGCTGGATGGAGCCTTGGGCACGTTATGTGTATCGCGAGATCCGCTTTCATGTCGAGAATGTCTCGCCCTATCTCGCGGCCACCGAGGGACAGTTCATGAAGATCGGGAAGCAGACCCTGCTCGTGGAACACATCGACAAGGCTCTGGGACACTTCTCGAAGATTTTCCTGTTCGAAGCCAAGGACAACGGAACGACGACGGAAATCCTGGCGGAGAAGGGTCGCGTGGTGACCAGCGATGGCCGGGTGGCACTGCTCCTCGAAAACGGCACGCGCCTCACCATCAAGCCACAACCTCACGGACGCATTCCGTCCCCAGAGTATGTCGATTTTGAAACGCTGACGTTCCCCCTCACGTCCGAACAGAAGACCTTCCGGCCAATGGGCGATGACGAGCAGGAACTATCCCTTCTCAGCCTGTACCGGCTCTCCGGCACGCCGCCACCGGGTACCGTGCAGCAGGAAATGTCGTCGGAGCTGAACCGCAAGCTGGTGATCATCCTGTCGAGCCTGTTCCTGCCCCTTCTCGCCACGTCCTTCGCCCGTTCCAACCTGCGCGGGCGCAATGCCTTTCAGGGGATCACCGCCTTTGGCTTCCTGATCGCCTACCAGCAGATCGTGCAATTCGGTAGCCTTCTGACCGATCACACCGGCGCATCCCCCGTCCTTACCATATGGCCGGTCTTTTTCCTGCTTGTCATTGCTGCGGTGAGCTTGCTCGTGATCCAGGACACACGGTCCGGATTGCCGATGGAGCGCATGTCGCTCATGACTGCCAAGGCATGGCGCAATGTCAGAACGTGGTTCGAGCCGGCACCGCCGCGCCGGAGGCGACGCAGGGTTTCCCACCCCCATCGCCGTCCACTTTCCCGCTAGTGTTTAGAGATCGCCCAAGGCCATGAGCTTCGGCCAGATCACGTTGCGGGCCGTGTCCAGCATCTCCGCCGTGTCGATTTCGGACCATGCAAGATCGCGCACATAGGCGGCTGTCATCCTGTGCACGGGCAGCAGGCTGACGACGAGGCTCTCATAAGGCTCAAGCGGCTTCTCATCGAGACGGCCCGCAGCTTGCTTCAACAGGTCAGCGCGCAGACTCTCCCCAATCTTGACGATCCCGACGTGTTCCCCCAGCGGGGCCGCGGCATGGTCGGACAACTGCTTCGAGAAAAAGGCGAGACGGCGCTCAACATCTCCCCAGACATAGTATTCGTCACCTGAGCCCGTCGGCCCGGAAACAAGCGCCGCATTCTCGCAAGGCTCGTTGATCAGCGCGTCCAGTCCGCGCGTTTCGTAAATCACGTCGGAATCAAAAACGAGTACGGGCGCTTTCGCCGCCAGCAGACCGAGGCGGAGGCTCTCCAGCGAACCCAGCCGCGCAAAGTTCTCATTGAAGACGCAGCGGATGCCGCCACGCCCGGCAGCAAACTCATCGTACCGCTCCGATTGATGCCCGGTCACGATGACAATCTCGTCTATGCCACGGGATTGCAGTTGCCTGATGCAGCGGCTGACGAGACTTTCGACACCGACCTGCACAAGCCCTTTCGGGCTTTCTTCCCCTGAACCGGCGAGGCGCGTTCCCCGCCCCGCAGCAAGAATGAGCGCCGTGCAAATCTTCATTGTGTCTCCGCCAATATTTGGGATAGCAGCATGTTATAAGCAGAGACCAGAAACACGATACGCACGGGGCACATCACTTGCAGTCACTACGCAGCATCTATCAAGACTACTACAGTAACAAATTTGCAAATGAGTTTTGCACCGATTGGGGTAGCGCCCTGATCTACAGGCACCCCGGCATGGTGTTGGCGTGGCTTCTCACGGCAACATCGGCAACACCAAATCTTATAACCGCATTAGGTTCTGTGCTGCTTGTCGTCATGATCCTCGCCACCGCAATGATGTCGCCGCTGGCAGCATTCGGAGCCGTGGTGACGTTGGCCGTCCTCTATCAGATCCTCGATTGCACCGACGGCACCCTCGCACGGGCCAAGGGCCTGTCGAGCATCCAGGGCCAATACTGGGATCTGGTGGCGGATGTCATCTATCGCGGCATCGCCTACACGGCGGTGGGTTACGTCTGCGACCAACTCTCGCCCTGGCCCGGCGCGCTGAGCCAGGCAACCATTCTCGCCCTTTCGGCCTGGCTGGCCGTGGTTGCGCGTCTGGCACGCCTCAACATCGAGCGGCTGACGCCTCCTTCAGCACCTGCAGCCCAAGGTCCGCGTTTTACCGCATTCTCCTTTCTCTCCGGGCTGGATACTGTCTTCCCGCTTCTCGCGGTGCTGGCGTGGGCAACGAACAGCCTGAACGGCTTCGTCCTCTGGATTTTCATCTACTCGCTGGGTGATGTGGTTTCCGCCTTGCAGGAAGCCCGCGGCAAACTTCACCCATGAACAGCCCAACCGATCTCCGGCATCTCGCCCTTGTGCTGCTCGCCTTATGGTGCGCCGGTTGTCTTTTGCTGGCGGCACTCACGCTCTTTCCCAAGACCCGACAGCAGGTGAAGGGCTTGTGGCCTCTCATGATCTCCGAGGCGGCCATCCTTGCTGCGGGAACATTGCTCTGGTTCCTGCCGCGCGGCCTTCTGGGCATTGCGTTGCTGCTGGCCGGGTTGCGCATCGGATTTGAGAGCGGTGCGGTCAATGGTGGCGGAACAAGCAGGGGGGCCGGTCTTCTGGGGGCGGTTGCGCTGGGTGCCGCAACGGCCATGGTGTGGCTGGTGGGGCCACCCACGGCCATGCAGTCGGCGTTGCCATGGCTTGCCCTTGCCGCGGTCCCCATCGCCCCTTTCGTGGCGCGGACTGCCGGAGCGTCGTGGCTTCACCGCTTCAGCCTCTTCCCCGCCCTGCCCTTCGTCCTGTTCGCCCTCGCCGCACTGTGGTTCGACGTGGCGGTCGTCTTCCTCCTCTCGCTTCTGACGGTTGAGGTGTTCGACAGCTTCGCCGTTCTCGGCGGCAGGCTGTTCGGCAGGCACTTGATGGTGCCAAAACTCAGCCCGCGGAAGACATGGGAAGGCTTTGCCGTCGGCCTTGCCGCCGCCATGCTGGCGGGAGGCGGGCTTTCGCTCATCATTGCCATGCCCACGGCAACCGTGATCGCCATCGCGTCGGCAAGCACCGTCGCCGCCGTGGTCGGAGACCTGACGGCATCAGCAGCCAAACGTCGTGCAGGCGTGAAGGACTACCCCGCCGTATTGACGATCCAGGGCGGGTTGCTCGACATCTACGACGCATGGATGGTTGCGGCCCCGGTTGCG
>JAEUMJ010000031.1 GCA_016792865.1 Hyphomicrobiales bacterium
TACCAGGACATCACGGAAATCGAGCGCAGCGCCGCGATGATGCTCGAATATACCCGCAAGCTGGAACACTCCAACCGCGAGCTGGTGGACTTTGCCTATGTCGCCTCGCACGACCTGCAGGAGCCGCTCCGCAAGATCGAAGCCTTTGGCGAACGCCTTGTCGGACGCTATGCCAGCATCCTCCCCGACGACGGCAAGATGTTTGTTGACCGCATGCAGAATGCTGCCGGCCGGATGCGCAAGCTCATCAACGACCTGCTCTCCTATTCGCGCGTCACCACCGATGCGAAGGGTTTCCAGAAGGCGTCGCTGTCCAAGATCCTGGCGGAGGTCGTGTCCGATCTCCAGATCCGCATCGAGGAGACCGAGGCAACCGTTGAATTCGGCGAACTGCCCGTGATCGACTGCGAACCGATGCAGATGCGCCAGCTCCTGCAGAACCTGCTTGGCAACGCCCTCAAGTTCCGCAAGCCGGACGTGAAACCGGTCATCCGTGTCTCGGCCGCAACCCATGCGGAAGGCGAGCATCCCACAATCGTCCTCACCATCGAGGACAACGGCATTGGCTTCGACAACCAGTTCCGCGACCAGATCTTCACCATCTTCCAGCGGCTTCACAGTCGCAATGAATACGAAGGCACGGGCATCGGCCTCGCCACCGTGCGCAAGATCGTGGAACGCCACGGCGGTTCCATCGTCGCCGACGGCCAGCCCGGCGTCGGGGCAAAATTCCATGTCACTCTTCCGATCGAACAGAACAACAGCAAGGAACGCGCAGCATGAGCCGCAGCAACTTCACCGTCCGCATCGTCGTCGCGGATGACGACGCCGACGACCGCATGATGATCCAGGACGCGTTCACGGAATCGAAGCTCGGCAACCCAGTGGATTTCGTGGAAGATGGCGTGCAGCTTCTGGAGTACCTGCGCCGCGAGGGCGAATATGCCAAGTTCGCGGGCCAGCCCTTCCCCGGCTTCATCCTGCTCGACCTCAACATGCCGCGCAAGGATGGCCGCACGGTGCTGAAGGAGATCAAGAACGATCCCGACCTCCATCGCATCCCGATCGTGATCCTCACGACATCGAAGGCCGAAGAGGACATCATCAAGACCTATAACCTCGGCGTGAACTCATTCATCTGCAAGCCGGTGTCGTTCGAGAAGCTGGTGGACATCGTCAAGACCGTTGGTCACTACTGGATCGAGATCGTGGCGCTTCCGCCGGAATGCCAGCGCAACGCCGCCTGAGACGCCTGCTCATGCCAGCAACACGAGGCTCCCGGTTCCGGGAGCCTTTCCTTTATGAGAGAAGGCTTCAGCCACTCACGGCAACAGCCTGAGAAAAAATGAAAAACCCCGGCGCGGGGGCCGGGGCTTTCCTGTTCATTCCAGGGCAATTACTTCTTGAAGTCCTTGAGCACCGCGGCGCCGGGATCGCCCGCCTTGGCAACCCACTCGGCGGCCATCTTGGCGCCGATGTCATCGAGTTCCCCGGCGAGCTTGGACGACGGATCGAGCACCTTCATGCCATTGCTCTTGAGCGCGGCGACGGCAGCGTCGTTCGCAGCCTTCGACTTTTCGATACCGGCGGCTTCGGCAGCGACGGCGCAATCATCGATCACCTTCTGCTTGTCGGGCGAGAGGCCGTCCCACACGGTCTTGTTGATGATGACGGCGTTGCGCGGCATCCATGCCTGCACCACGTAGAAGTGGGTGAGTTGTTCCCACACCTTGCTGTCCTGGCCGGTTACGGCGGAGGTGATGAGCGAGTTGATGACGCCGGCAGCCATGGCCTGGCTGATCTCGGCGGCTTCGATGGAAATGGGCACCATGCCCGTGAGTTCGGCAAGACGCGCGGTGGCCTTGTTGTAGGAACGCACCTTGACGCCGCCCATGTCGGCAACGGAATTCACGTCCTTGTTGAAGAAAAGGCCTTGCGGAGGCCACGGCACGGAATAGACCAGCTTGATTCCCTGCTCTTCCAGAAGCTTCGACATCTCCGGCTTGGCCGCGTGATAGAGCTTCACCGAGTCATCATAGGACGTGGCGATGAATGGAATGGAGTCAGTGCCGAACAGCGCATTCTCGTTCTCGTGCGCGGAGAGCAGGCGTTCGCCCATCTGCGTCTGGCCGGTCTGGACGGCGCGCTTGATGTCGTTGCCCTTGAACAGTGACCCGTTGGGATGCACGACGATGCTGATGTCACCATTGGTTCCGGTGGCAACACACTTGCTGAAGTCCTGCGCATTCACGGTCTGGAAGTTGGACGCGGGATAGGCCGTCGGCATGTCCCAGGTTTCCGCCGCCGAAGAGAGCGAAGTGGACGCAGCCAGAAGAAGGGCCGCCGGCATCAGAGACTGATAGAGCTTCATGTGTGCAACTCGTCCTTCGAAATCCCCAACCTGCACGTGATCAAGCTGTGCGGGTTTTTCCATCGTTTCTGCAACTGCTATAACGTGTGACTTGTTAAAATGGGGTTGGCAGCCGCATTCCGATGGGGAACAAGCAAGGGAAATAGATGCGTATCAAGGTGCTTGGTTTATGAACTGTAAGGGCAAAATCTCGGACCTGAGCGAACGTTTCAGTCCTCTCCTAACCTTGCTGGAAGTCCCTCTCCCGGAGATCCGGCTGATGTCGGCGCTGGATGACGGAAGCCTGGCGAACGATGACCTGCGACAGGTTCTGAGTGCCGCGGAACTGGCCGAGGCCGACCGGAGAAGCGATGCCGCCGAACACCGCCACATCCTGTTCCGGCGCAGCTTTCAGCGACTCTTTGTCGGGCGGGCAATCGGCTGGCAGCAGTCTCCCGCCGCGCTGGCACTTCACCACGCCACCGACAGGCCACCCGTTTGTGGCGACGCACCCGGCCTGAGCCTTTCATTCTCATCCAGCGGCGCGGTGTGTGTGGCTGCGGCAGCGCCTTCGGCAAGGCTCGGTGTCGATATCGAGGAGCGGCGCGACATCGCAAATGTCGAGGCCCTCGCCCGCCGTTTTTTCACGCCCGATGAGGCCGAGCTGGTTTCAGGAACACCTGCTCCCTTGCGAAGCGGCCTTTTTCAAACCCTGTGGTGCGCCAAGGAAGCAGGGCTGAAAGCCATGGGACGCGGAATCGTGAGCGGACTCAACACCTTCGCCCTGCAGCCGGATGGTGACGGCTGGAAGATCATCGATTCGGGCACTGGAGACTCGGAATTCTGGCAGCTTTGGTTCTGCACCACCCTGCCTCGGCACATTGTTGCAGTTATGCACAGGCCGGCGATAAATTCACGCGCACGTTGAAGGGGCAACTCCTGTCATTTACCAATTATTAAGCAATTGGGTTTGGACAGATGATTCGCGTTGTTATTGCCGTGTTGGCGTGTGGAGTGTGGCTCGGCTCGCCTGCCGGGGCCGCGGATCTCCCGGATTCGTCGGTGTACCGTGCACCCAAGGTGGCGCAGTCGCGCCCGCACAGGGTGAAACCGGCCAACCCGCCTGTTGTTGCAGTCGTGCAACCTCAGAAGAAATTACCCACCAAGATTGCGCCCGCGCAAATCACACCTGAGCCGCCCTCCGTGGCCAGCACGGGCCAGCCCGATCAGGTGATCGAGCAGGCGTCGGCAAGCGAACGGCTGCTGACCTGGTCGCCGGGTCCGCTGATCGCCAATGCCGATGGTGCCAAGAACGAGCTTGGTGTCAGTGTGGAAGGCAATCTTGTGGTCGATGAGCCGGGAACGGTCACGTCGCCCTATATGGTCATCGAACTGACCGGACACATCGTGAAGACGCAGAACTCGACGGTGCGCATCGATGTGAAAGTGGGCAACTCCCATCGCAGCATCACCTGGCCGTCGGATGATACCCACACCGGCAAGTTCCGTGAGCAAATCACCATGCAGCTTCCGGAAGGCGCCCTGCCTTCCTATTTTCCGGTCACGGCCCTCGCCTTCGTGAGCAAGACCGGCAAGGGTTCCGTTGCCATGGTCTCGCTGGAGAAGATCTCCGTCCGCATCGGCAAGGTGACGACCGCCGCCACGCAATGAAAAACGGCAGCCCCGCAGGGGGACTGCCGTCCTGAATGGATCTTCTGAGAAAGGCGCGAATTACGTCGGCAGCTTGAATGCCTGACGGAGGAACAGGCGCCAGCGGCCATCTTCCTTGCGCCAGACCTGCACCACGTTGAGCAGGAAATCCTGATCCTTGCCCTGATAGAAGATGTTGGCGTCGAAGGTGTGACGCGCAATGGCGAGATCGCCCGAAACCTTGATGTTGTGATCGTAGAGCTTGATGGAGTGGAAGACCTCTTCCTTGTCCACCACGGTCTTCACGAATCCGACCTTCGTCTGCACCACGCCACCGGCATGGCCGAAAGACATGTCGTCGGAAGACAGTTCAAGCAGGCGGGCGCCGTTGCCGTCGACCATCGCCTTGCGGAATTCTTCAATCGCCTGAAGGACCTCACCCGTCGCGTCGGCCAATGCCGAGGTTGATCCGAGAGTTCCGGCCGCAACCGCAAATGCCGCCAGTGCGCCGCCCCAAGCCATGTCACGTCTATTCATAGCGCCCAATCCTTTCGATTCGCGCATTCAGACTTATCTGCGCATCTCTTAAGCTGCCGTAAATTTCACTGCAATTTACCACGAAACCTTGAGTGAACTTGGATAATGCTCGCGCTGGTTTCATCCGCAAAAGTTGCGAAAACCCAACGAAAACATGATGCAGGCTGCAACCCCGCAGGTTAACGCGCCACAGGATGCAGCCACACGCCGCATCCCGGCGGCTTCAGCCACCTGCCGCAGTGGCGAGGCCGGTCCAGATCCTAGGCCCGAACCGGCGCTCGCCGAACGGACTCATATGGTCGGCATCGGCCCAGAAGGTGCCATTGCAATCGTAGAGATCGCGGGACCAATCCACATTCAGCAGCTTGAGCGCCGAAACATAGGCAATCGCCGGGTCGTTCCTGACGCTGTCTCCGATAAATCCGTCGAGGCGGGCAAATGCCGTGTCTGAGTTGGGCTGGATGGGCGGCACGACCATCTCGCAGGATGTGGCAAGGCGCAGCAAGGCGCGGGCATTGAGATGCGGCTCGGCCCATGGCCCAAGCCACGTCACCCGTGCATGCCGCGCAACCGCGTGGAGGTAATCCCGCACCCGCGCAACATTCTCGGTGTGGACATCGAACACCGGGAGGCTTGCCGCCTTGAACATCTCGCGCGTCCCCTGCCGTCCCTTGCCATCACGGAGCAGATAGAAACCCGCCTGATTGAAGATCACGGACGAGATCTTCTCCTCGCGCCCGGCAATGAAGGCCAGGAAGGCGTCATAGTGGCATTCGGGCAGAGGTGTATGCGGGCGGCAGCCGCCGCGGGAAAGGCCAAGGATGAAAGGACGTTTCGATGTCTGCGTGACCGCGTTGAAAAGGTTCATGGCGTGGGAATCTCCCAGCACCACCAGCGCCGCGCCATGTCGGCTCGCGCAGTCGTCGAAACGCTTCATCACCACGTCTGACAGCGCCTCGGCATGAATGCGGCAAGCCCCGTCATCGAGCATCGGACTGTGGAAGGTGTCCGCAATGAGTCTGGCGCGTTCATCGAGACGCTGCACCAGTCCGTTGCTGGAGCGTCCCGCCGCAGCCAGCGCCACGAACACGAAGACTCCGGCCAGCGCCAGCCGAAAGACCGCCTGCCGCGAAAAGCTGTTGCTGAACCGGAAAGTCCTTTCGACATGGCGCCAGGAAAGATAGGCCAGCGCAAAGGATGCCAGTACCAGCACCGCCTTCACGGCCGCCGGAGGTTCGGCCAGCGACCAATAGCGCGTGAAGGCAAACAAGGGCTGATGCCACAGATAGGCACCATAGCTCAGCACCCCCAGGCCAACGAGTGGCCGCCATGCGAGGACACGGCCCGTCATGCTCTCCGGTGTAGCGGCGAGAAGCACGGCCGCTGTTCCGAGCGTCGGCAGCAACGCATGAAACGAGGGCACCGGCGTCAGGCTGTCGAAATAGAAAACCGAAGCGGCGATCGCCATCAGGCCCGCCAGTGCCAAGCCGTCCCGGGCGGGTTTCGACAAGCGCGCCGCCGCGTTCCGCACGCCCTCCAGTGCAAGGCCGCTGCCGATGGCCAGTTCCCAGAAGCGCGTCGGCAGCAGGAAGAAGTTTGCAGCAGGCGCAGCAGTCGCAAGCCATTGCGAGAGAAGCAGGCTTGCCGTTCCCACGCACATGAACACCCACCCCAGGGGCCAGTGCTTCCAGCGCACCATGGCAACAAGGAACAGGGGGAAAAGGAAGTAATACTGCTCTTCGACCGCAAGGCTCCAGGTGTGGAGCATGGGCTTCAGTTCGACATCGACATCAAAATAGCCGCTCTCGCTCCAGAACTGAAAGTTGGATGAAAAGACGGAAATCGAGCCTAGGCTCGACAGGAAGCTCTTGAGATCTGCCGGGAACAGCAGCCACAGCGCCACCGGCAGGCTGGCCGCCATTACCACATAAAGCGGCGGGAGAATGCGTCGTGCCCGTCGCTCATAGAAACGGGCAAAGCTGAAGGTACCGCTTTCGAGGTCGGCAAGGATGATCGAGGTGATGAGGTAGCCGCTGATGACAAAGAAGACATCGACACCGACATAGCCGCCGCCGAACAGCGGCGACCCCGCATGATACAGAATGACCGACACCACCGCGACTGCGCGCAGGCCATCAATCTCCGGACGATAGGCAAGTGTCATGAGGCCCGCATCTGCGCCGTTATCCCCGGAATCTATGGCATGATTCCGGGG
>JAEUMJ010000045.1 GCA_016792865.1 Hyphomicrobiales bacterium
CGGCGTAGATGGCCTCACAGGCCGAGAGATAGTTCTCGAACATCTTCGCGAGGTTCTGCTGGCCCGGAAAATTGGTGCCGTCGCCGATCCAGACGGTCAGCGCGGTCGAGCCAAGCTTCTGGCCAATCTCGATGCACTCGAGATTGTGCTCGATCGCCTGCTGGCGGGTGGCCTTCCCGGCATGGGACAGCGAACCGAACTTGTAGGAGAGGCTCTGGTCCTTCTGGTCCTGAAAGGTGTTGGAATTGACCGCATCGAAACCCAGCGCGTACTGCGCCGCTTCCTGGCGAAGGGCATTGTAGTCGGAGACCTTGTCCCACGGGAAATGCGGCGAGACGCTGCCGGTGGCCCGCGTCAACTGATGGATGACGCCGCAATCCTCCAGCTTGTCGTGGATATGGCGGGGCTCGCCCGGACCGGGGAAGCGGGCAAATCGGGTTCCGCCCGTGCCCACGCCCCATGTCGGGACCGCGACCTGATAGGCCATGGCCCGTTCCGTCATGGCCTCGATGGCGATGCCCCGCCGCTCCAGTTGCCGCCCGAGGTGGGCATAGTCTTCCTTGTGGGCCGCGAGAGACCTTGCGTTCCCGGCAGACAGGAAATCGGCAGAAATCGCAAAGCTCATGGCTGTTACCTCGTGAAGGATGCGAGATGGCCGGCGTCCACGTTCAGGATGTTGCCGGTGGACTTGGCGGAAGCGTCGGAGGCGAACCAGTAAACCGCCTCGGCGATGTCTTCCGGATAGACCGAACGCTGCAACAGCGAGCGCTTGCGGTAGTGGTCATCCAGGTCTTCCGGCTTGATGCCGAGCGACTGCGCCCGGCTGAGGCGGAAGCCTTCCGACATGATCTTGGAGCCGCGCAGCACCGCATCGGGGTTGACCGTGTTGACACGGATGCCAAGCGGCGCGCCCTCTGCCGCCAGCACGCGCGCCAGGTGGATTTCCGCCGCCTTCATCGCGCCATAGGCGGAGGTGCCGGGCGAGGCCACCATGCCGTTCTTCGATGCGATGTAGATCATCGAGCCGGCATTCTTCTGGCGCTTGAGCAGGCGGAAGCCTTCACGGCCCACGAGGAAGTAGCCGGTGCCGAGGATGGCCATCTGCTTGTTCCAGACATCGAGCGTGGTCTCGTCGGCGGGCATGGGAATGGCGATGCCGGCATTGTTGACGACAATATCCAGCCCGCCGAAGCGCAGCACCGTATCGGCGAAGCCCTTGATGACGGCCGCCTCACTGGTCACGTCCATGTTGACGGTGAAGACATTGTCCTTGCCGAAGCGCTTGCCCAATGTGGCGCTGACCTCCTTCATGCCGTCATCGTTGATGTCGGCGATGGTGACGCAGGCCCCTTCCGAGAGCAGTTTCTCGACGATGGCAAGGCCGATGCCGCTTGCCCCGCCGGTCACCAGCGCAATGCGCCCCTGCAACGGCTTGGGCTTGGGCATGCGTTGCAGCTTGGCTTCTTCAAGCAGCCAGTATTCGATGTTGAAGGCTTCCTGTTCGGGCAGGCCACGGTACTTCGACACGCCGTTCGCGCCGCGCATGACGTTGATGGCGTTGACATAGAATTCCGAGGCGATGCGGGCCGTGGCCTTGTCCTTGGCGAAGGACAGCATGCCGACGCGCGGCACCAGATAGATGACGGCATTGGCATCGCGGATGGCAGGTGAGTCGGGATGCTTGCAGCGCTGGTAATAGGCGGCGTAGTCCTTGCGGTAGCCCTCCAGGAGGCTATCGAGGGCGGCGCCATCGGCATCATGCGGCACGATCAGCGGCTTGATCTTGGTGCGCAGGAAGTGGTCCGGGCAGGATGTGCCGAGCGGTGCCAGTTCAGCCAGTTGCTTCGAGTTCACGAAGTCCAGAACCTCCGGCGCGTCGGTGAAATGGCCTGCCTTGTATTCCCCCTTGCTGATGCGGCCACGAATGTCCGGCAACAGGCGAAGGGCGGTCGCCTTGCGCTCTTCGGCGGGCAGCGACGCAACGACCTCGCCGCCGAACACCGGGCGCTTGACGTTCTTGTCGAGCCAGCTTGCCGCCTTGTTGATGATGCGGAGGGTTGTCTCGTAGGATTCCTTCGCCGTCTTGCCCCAGGTGAAGAGGCCGTGGGCTCCCAGCACCACGCCCACGAGCCGGGGATTGGCCGCCGCCATGGCACCGAGCTTGATGCCGAGATCGATGCCGGGGCGCTGCCACGGCAGGTAACCCATCTCGTCACCGAAGATGTCGCGGGTCAGCTTTTCCGAATCGGCAGACGCGGCAATGGCAATGACCGCGTCGGAATGCACGTGATCGACATGCGCCCAGGGCACATAGCCATGCAGGCAGGTATCGATCGAGGGTGCACGCGGATTGAGGTTGAAGATGCAATGGTTGAGGGCGTGCACCATCGCATCTTCCTGATCGAGGCTCTTGTAGAGCGACTTCAGGGATTCGAGCTTGTCCATGTAGAGGGTGGCGAAGCCGTCGAGCTTCATGGAGCCGAGATCGCCGCCGGAGCCTTTCACCCAGAGGACGGTCACGTCCTGGCCCGTCAGCGGATCCTTGTGCGTGACCTTGGCCGAGGTGTTGCCGCCACCGAAGTTGGTGATGCGGAGATCGGCACCGAGAAGGTTGGAACGGTAGAGAAGTTGGCCCGGCTCATCGAGAGACTTCGCATGGGCATCGTCCCATTGGGACTGGAGGAGGATGTTGCTCATGTTGAAAGCATAGGCAAGGCATTCGCTCAGGGTCAATCATCAATCGTCATTGCATGTGCGATATTGCGCTGCGGTGACGTTTTGCGATGCAATATGAGCGAAAATCCGTTGACGGTTTTGAGCGATCATGCCTACGGTCCAATCCATGCATGAGCGCGAACGATGGCAGTTGATCCTCACCCAGGTGCGTAGCCGCGGGGTCATGCGCCTGCGCGAGCTTGCCGGCATGACCGGGGCCTCGCCCGCCACCCTCCGCCGCGACGTGACCAAGCTCGAAGAGATGGGCCAGATCCGTCGCATCCATGGCGGCATCGAGGTGGTGGAGGCCAACCAGCAATCCCATCTCACCGCCCGCCCCTTCGACGTGGCCCAGAATCTCAATACCGCGAAGAAGCGGGCCTTGGCGCGGGAAGCGGCAAACCTCTGCATCGACGGCGAGTCGATCATCATCAACGCCGGCTCCACCACCTTCTTCATGGCGGAGTACCTGCGCGAGCGCCGCTTGCAGATCCTCACCAATTCCTTCCCCATCGCCCAGGAACTGATCGGCACCAGCGGCAACCGCATCGTGCTGCCCGGCGGCGAGGTCTACCGCGAGCAGGGCATCATCCTCTCGCCCTTCGACGAGGACGCGATCCAGCACTTCACCGCCTCACGCATGTTCATGAGTTGCCATGCCATCAGCCAGATGGGCATCATCGAAGGCGACCCGCTCATTGCCCGTGCCGAAGCCAAGATGCTGACCCGCGCCGAGCAGCTTGTGGTGCTTGCCGATTCAACCAAGTTCGAGACCAGGGGCAGCATGGTCCTGTGCCAGCTCTCGCAGGTTCACACCCTCATCACCGACGAGGACGCACCACCCGCCATGCTCGACATGCTGCGCGGGCGCGGCGTCAACGTGGTGATCGCCAAGGAAGATGGCGAGGCGAAGTCGCGCAGCGCCGCATGAGCCATTGCGCCCGCCCGGCGCTGATGTAACCTCCGGTCATGCACGGCCTCTTTCTCAACCTCCTCGTTGCGACAATCATGATGACCTGGACCGTCTCGGTCCACTTCTTCGGCATCGTCTTCCTGCTTCGCCTGCTCAGCGCCCACAGTCACCATGTCGATGGTTATTCGGAAGTGCTGCGCCAGATACTGCTGCTGATCTTCGCCGTGATGGGCATTGTCGCCCTCCATACCGTCGAGATCTGGTCCTACGCCTTCGTCTATGTCGCGGTGGGTGCGCTCGACGCCTTCGAGCCGGCGCTCTATTTCTCGACCGTCAGCTTCACCACGCTGGGCTTCGGCGACATCGTGCTCGATCCCGAATGGCGTATCCTCAGCGCCATCGAGGGCGCCAACGGGCTGATCCTCTTCGGCTGGTCCACCGCATTCCTGATTTCACTGATGCGCAAGTTGCGTGCGCTTGAGCACGACTGGCTGGAACGGTGAGCCGCACTTGCGCCCCCGGCGCTCAGCCGATCCGCACCGTATCATGCTCCATGAAGGCCGCGACTTCGGGCAACCAGCGGGTCTGCACGAAGTGCACATGATCCGGATGGCCGTTGTAGGCGTCGTATGCCGCCTGGTCGGCAAAGACCATCGAAACGGCATAGTCGAAATCATTCTTGGGGCTGGTCTCGCGGCCGATCTCGAAACTGCCCACGCCGGGAATTTGACGGAGCCGGTCCAGCGCCGCGAGAAAGCTCTTTTCCTCCGCCGAGCCGTGCGGGTGCTTGAGCCTGAAGATGGCAGCATGGCGTATCGTCATTGCGCTACATCTCCCAATCCAGAACGGTGACACCCTCGAGTCCGCCCACGGCGGCGGCGACGATCATCGCGCCGACCTTCTGATGTTCGGGATGGGGCAGATAGGCATCACGCGCCGCCGCATCGCGGAAGTCCACCGTGAAGCCATGGGTATGGCCCCGCTGCAGGCCCTCCGGGCTGACATCGGCCCCGGCCGAGATGGCGAGAATGCCGGGAATGGATTGTTGCAAGGCCTTGAGCGCCGCGAAGACCGCGGGCACATCGGTTTCGCGGCTGAAGCGCACAAGCACGGTGTGGCGTATTGTCAAGACAGACCCCTGGGAATGATCTCACGCATTGAACCCGGGAGCAGACGCGCACCTGGACTCATCGGCAGCAATTCTCCTGCGCCGCAGGGGCAAGTCAAACCCGGTTTCGGTGCCCCCTGCAAGCCGCAGCCCTCAGGGCGTCACCTCGATCCGTTGCACACCCTTGGGTTGGGTGATGCCTTTCCACACGGAGAAGGCCTGATGGACCGGCGCATTGGGCTTGCGCGGCACGAAATCACCGTCACCCGCCTTGGCCCGCATCTCGCCCTGTTCAAAGGCCACCTTGCCGCGCGAGATCACCGTGCGGGCCACCCCCGTGCACTGGAAGCCTTCAAAGACATTGTATTCGATGCGGCTGAACTGCTTCTTCGCCGTGATCGTATGCGTGGCCTTCGGATCCCAGATCACCACGTCGGCATCGGCACCGGCACGCACCGCGCCCTTGCGCGGATACATGTTCAGGATCTTGGCGATGTTGGTGGAGGTGGCCGCCACGAATTCCTCCTTGGTGAGGCGGCCGGTGTTGACGCCCGCCGTCCACAAGACCCGCATGCGGTCTTCAAGCCCGCCCGTGCCATTCGGGATCTGGGTGAAGTTCTTCGCGCCCATGCGCTTCTGCGCCCGCGTGAAGGTGGCATGATCGGTGGCAACGACCGAGAGCGTGCCCGACTGCAATCCCGCCCAGAGCGAATCCTGGTGCTTCTTGTTGCGGAAGGGCGGGCTCATCACGCGGCCTGCGGCATGGTCCCAGTCCTTGTTCTGGTATTCGGAATCATCCAGCACCAGGTATTGCACCAGAGGCTCGCCATAGACCCGCTGTCCCGCCTGCTTGGCGCGGCGGATGGCATCATGGGTCTGCTCGCAGGAGACATGCACGATGTAGAGCGGCACGCCCGCCATGTCGGCGATCATGATGGCGCGGTTGGCGGCCTCACCCTCCACTTCCGGCGGGCGCGAATAGCTGTGTCCCTCAGGCCCCGTCACGCCGCGCGCCAGGAGATCGGCCTGCATGCGGGCAACCACGTCGCCATTCTCGGCGTGCACCAGGGGCAATGCGCCAAGCTGGGCGCACCGCTTGAAGGAATTGTACATCTCGTCGTCGTTCACCATCAGCGCGCCCTTGTAGGCCATGAAGTGCTTGAAGGTGTTGATGCCGTAGGTCTTCACCACGGTTTCCATTTCGTCGTGGACCATGGGCGACCATTGCGTGATCGCCATGTGGAAGGAATAGTCAGCCGCCGCCTTCTCGCTCTTGTGGCGCCAGGCCTGATAGGCCTTGAGCAGGCTCTCGCCCGGCGCGGGCAGGCAGAAATCCACCGTCATGGTGGTGCCGCCCGCGAGGCCCGCCATGGTTCCGCTTTCGAAATCGTCCGCCGTCGAGGTGCCCATGAAGGGCATGTCCATGTGGGTGTGCGGATCGATGCCGCCCGGAAGGATGTAGCAGCCACCCGCGTCGATCACCGTGTCGCCCGAAAGCCCCTCGCCCACCGCAACGATCTTGCCATCCTTGATCAGGACATCGGCTCGTTCCGAGCAATCGGCATTCACAACGGTTCCGCCGCGGATGAGGGTGGTGGCCATGAGCTGTCCTCCGGAATTTTTTGACCAATTGGATAAAGCAGAGATTGGACCGGAATTTCCTGCGCGTCCAGAGGCGGCGTGAGGCACAAACAGGAACGGCGCCCCCTGGGGAGCGCCGTCGGTTCGTGGTCACGCCTGATGGGCGGCTTACATGCCCTTGGCCTTGTCCATGACAACCGTGGACCAGGCGCCTTCCGGCTTCTTGGTGATCACCGGAGCCTCGCCGCCTGCGGAGAGGAGCGTTTCCACCGTGCGGTCGGCGGCGGCGGTGTCGAGGCTGCCGTCAGAGCCTTCGGTGAGCTTCGAGATTTCGCTCATCATGCGCTTCTGGTGGTCGATGGCGGCAGCGCCGGTCGCATCCGAATCCACCACGATCTGGGCGGCTTCGTCGTTGTTGGCGCGGGCATAGTCCCACCCCTTCATCGAGGCCTTGACGAACTTCGCCATGGTGTCAACGAAGGCCGGATCCTTCAGCTTGTCTTCCATCACGTAGAGGCCGTCCTCGAGGGTGGCGACACCCTGGTCCTCATACTTGAAGGTGACGAGCTGATCAGCGGCGATGCCCGCATCGATCACCTGCCAGTATTCGTTGTAGGTCATGGTGGAGATGCAGTCGGCCTGCTTCTGGATCAGCGGATCGACGTTGAAGCCCTGCTTGATCACCTTCACGCCGCCGGCGGAACCATCGGTCTTGTAACCGAGCTTCGCCATCCAGGCCATGAAGGGATATTCGTTGCCGAAGAACCAGACACCCAGCGTCTTGTCCTTGAAATCAGTCGGCGCCTTGATGCCGGTTTCGGCGCGGCAGGTCAGCATCATGCCAGAACGCTTGAACGGCTGGGCAATGTTGACGACGGGCTGGCCCTTCTCGCGCGTGGCGAGAGCCGACGGCATCCAGTCAACCACGACATCCGCGCCGCCACCTGCAAGCACCTGCTGCGGGTTCACGTCGGGGCCGCCCGGCTTGATCGTCACGTCGAGGCCCGCTTCCTTGTAGAAGCCCTTGGCCTGCGCCACGAAGTAACCGGCAAACTGCGCCTGCGTCACCCACTTGAGCTGGATCGTCACGGCTTCGGCATGGGCCGCGAGCGAGGCCGTCATCATGCCAACCGCGGCAACAGCACCGAGCAGATATTTCTTCATTTTTGTAACTCCCTGTTTTTCAATTTCATTCTCTACTTCACCAAAGACCGTCCTACGTCCGGTAGGATGGATGCCAGAATGTCACTGCCCGTTCGGCCAGAACAAGCAGCGCATAGAAGATGGAACCCGTCAGCGCCGCAACGGCAATTTCCGCCCAGACCAGATCGAGGCTCATGCTGCCAAATCCGGTCTGCATGCGAAAGCCCATGCCAGCGATGCGCGTGCCGAAAAACTCGGCCACGATGGCACCAATCATCGCCAGTGTCGAATTGATCTTGAGGGCGTTGAAGATGAAGGGCATGGCGGCGGGAAGCCGGAGCGAGGTGAGCGCCTGCGCCCATGAGGCATTGTACGAGCGCATCAGGTCGCGCTCCAGATGTGAGGAGGCCTGAAGCCCGGCAATGGCATTCACCAGCATGGGAAAGAAGGTCATGATCACGACGACGGCAATGTTGGGAGCGACGCCGGTGCCGAACCACATCACCATGATGGGGGCCACGCCCACAAGCGGCAGCACCGAGAAGAAGTTGCCGAGCGGCAGCAGCCCCCGCCTCAGGAAATCGAAACGGTCGCAGAGCAAGGCCACCGCAAGCCCCGCCGAACAGCCGATGATCCAGCCGGGAATGACCGCCTGCAACACGGTCTTGAAGAAGTCATAGGCCAGCAGCGGCACCTCGCCGCCGATCTTCGCGGCGATCACGGAAGGGGCAGGCAACAGCACCTGCGGAATGGGGATGGCGCGGCACGCCACTTCCCACGCCACAATCATGATGACACCGAGAAGGGCCGGTGCGAGGAGATCACGCAGGCCCTTCATGTGCGCACTCCCATGCGGGCGAGGGTCTTGCGTTCCACATGGCCCACCAGCCAGACGAGGAGTGCTGCCATGGCCGAGCCTGCCACCAGCGCCGACCAGATCATCATGGTCAGGCCGTTGTAGGAGCCGACAAGCAGACGCGCCCCGATGCCCGCAATGGCCCCTGTCGGCAGCTCGCCGACAATGGCCCCGGTGAGGGCAATCGCGATGGCGATCTTGAGCGAGGTGAAAAGATAGGGCACCGACGCAGGCAGGCGCAGCTTCCACAGGGTCTCGCCGGCCGAGGCATTGTAGGTACGCATCAGGTCGCGGTGGATGACATCCGGCGACATCAGGCCCTTCACCATGCCGATCGCCACCGGGAAGAAGCAGAGATAGGTGGAGATCAGCGCCTTGGGCAGAAGGCCCGTGAAGCCGATGGCCCCCAGCACCACGATGATCATCGGGGCGATGGCGAGGATGGGAATGGTCTGCGAGGCGATGATCCAGGGCATCAGGGCCTTGGAGAGCAGTTTCGAATGGACGATCAGGATGGCAAGGCCAATGCCCAAGAGCGTCCCCAGCACAAAGCCCAGAAGCGTGGAGGAGAGCGTCACCCAGCAGTGATAGAGCAGCGACTTCACCTTCCAGGGCGCAATCATGAAGACGGTATTCCACAGCTCCACCACGATCTGGTGGGGAGCGGGAATGACCGGGCGGGTGTGGTTCCAGCTTTCCGTCAGGGTGGCGTAAAGCCCGCCTCCTGCCGCATCGATCCTGGCTTGCGCCACCACCGCGTTCATCGGAATGCAGGCGAGGTACCACACCACGACGAGCACGAGGCAGACAACGAGAACAGGAAGGGCCTGGCCGCGTTCAGTCTTCATAGCTGTGCCCTGCCTTCAGGCCCTCGCGCACCCGGTGCGCCAGCTTGAGGAATTCCGGCGCCTCGCGGAAGTCGAGGGTACGGTCGCGCGGCAGCCCGGTCTCGATGACGTCGATGATGCGGCCGGGGCGCGGGCTCATCACCACGATCTTGGTGGACAGGAACACTGCTTCTGGAATCGAGTGGGTGACGAAGACGACCGTCTTGCGCGTGCGCGCCCAAAGATCGAGGAGCTGCTGGTTCAGCTTGTCGCGCACGATTTCGTCAAGCGCCCCGAAAGGCTCGTCCATCAGCAGGAGCTTGGGATCGAAGGCAAGGGCGCGCGCAATCGAAACGCGCTGCTGCATGCCGCCCGACAATTGCCAGGGAAACTTCTTCTCGAAGCCCGCGAGATTGACCAGTTCGAGATTGCGCTTCACCCGCTCCGCCGCATCTCCGAGTCCCATGATCTCGAGCGGCAGGGCCACGTTCTTCTCCACCGTGCGCCAGGGGAACAGTCCCGGTGCCTGGAACACATAGCCATAGGCCCGCGCCAGCCGCGCCTGCTGCGGCGTGAGGCCGTTGACGGTGATGGAACCCGACGTAGCCTGTTCGAGATCGGCAATCACGCGCAACAGGGTGGTCTTGCCGCAACCGGAAGGACCGATGAAGGAGACGAAGTCGCCATCCTCGACCGTGAGGTTGACCTTGGACAGGGCATAGACCGGGCTGTCAGCCGTCTGAAAGGTCAAGCTGAGGTCTTTCGCCTCGATTACGGCTGCCGCCACGGCATTCTCCCCGAACACGTCCTGGATTTTTTTCTTGTTGCCGGAAAGGCTAACCGGACTTGACCATTTGATCAAGATTTATCAGGCTGCACGCATGCCCAAGCCACAGGCAAAGCCTGAACGGAAAACGCGCATCCAGTCCCAGAATGAGGAGATCATTCTCGATGCGGCGCTGGAGGTGTTTTCGGCCTATGGCTACCGGGGCGGCACCATCGACCAGATCGCCGCCCGCTGCGGCCTCTCGAAACCCAACCTGCTGTATTATTTCCGCCGCAAGGACGACATCTACAAGGCGGTGCTGGAGCGGACCCTGGCCGACTGGCTGGAACCGTTGCGCAGCCTCGACCCCGCTGCCGATCCCGCCACCGAACTGACCCGCTACATTTCAGCCAAGCTCGACCTGACCTTCGGGCGCCCCGCGGCGTCCCGCCTTTTCGCCAACGAGATCCTGCACGGTGCGCCCCACGTCGCGCGTTTCCTGAAAGGCCCGCTCAAGGAACTGGTGGATGCAAAGGCGCTCGTCATCCGCCGCTGGGTGGCAGAGGGCAAGCTTCGGCCCGTCGATGCCACGCACTTCATTTTTGCCATCTGGGCCGTGACCCAGCACTATGCCGACTTCGCCGTGCAGGTGGAGGCCATCATCGGCACGCCCGATCGTGAGCGGGTGCGGCGCGCCGTGCTCGATATCCTGCTGCGGGGAATCATTCCCGGACGCGGTTAACCCAAATCCCCGTTTGGACCCCGGCATTAACGCTTCCTTGCCCCGCTGCAACTATGAAGGGCAACGATGGACCTCCCCCCCACATCGCCCAGGCTCCTGCTGATCGGCAGCGACAATCCGACAACCTGGATTGTCTACAACCGCCTCGTGCGGGAGTTCGGCCTGTTCGAAGCGGTGATCGAGAACACCGTGGACAAGGGCGTGCTGGTGCGCAATCGCGCCCGCAAGCTGGGGTGGCCCGCCGTTCTCTCCCAGATGGCCTTCGTGGCCCTGATCCGGCCGGTCCTGCGCTACCGGTCGTCCCGCCGCCTGCGCGAAATCTGCCGCGTCAACGATCTCGAAACCCAGGAGCCGCTCACCCCCGCCATCCGTCGCGTCGAAAACATCAACGGCCCGGATGCAGTGGCATACATCTCGGCGGCAAGGCCGGATGTCGTGGTGGTGAACGGAACACGCATCCTGAAGCGACAGGTGCTGGAATCGACCTCCGCCACCTTCATCAACACCCATCAGGGCATTACCCCCCGCTACCGTGGTGCCCATGGCGGCTACTGGGCGCTCCAGCAGGGAGACCCCGACCACTGCGGCGTCACGCTTCATCTGGTCGATCAGGGGATCGACACCGGCAACATCATCGCCCAGGCGCTGATCTCGCCCATGGCGATGGACTGCTACATCACCTATCCCTACCTGCAGATCGCAGCGGCGCTGCCCTTCCTCGTGCGCGCCATTCGCGATTGCGTGGCTGGAACGCTCAAGACCGCGGAAGCCACAGGCGAGTCTGCCGTCTGGTATCACCCCGGCTTCTTCCAGTACATTCGCGCCCGCCTGCGCGGCGTCAGGTGATCGTGATGCTCGCCGGATCCCAGTCCTTCGGCTGCGGATACTGCGGATTCATCTCTTCCAGCGTTTCGCGCACGATCCTCGAAATGATGGCATTCCTCACCCAGTTGCGGTCTGCCGGCACCACATGCCAGGGCGCATGCGGGGTGGAGCAGCGGTTGAGCGCGATGTCATAGGCTTCCGCATAGCTGTCCCACAGGGCGCGGTCTTCGAGATCGCCGGGATTGAACTTCCAGCGCTTGCTTTCATCATCGACACGCTCCTGCAGGCGCTGCTTCTGCTCGTCCTTTGATATGTGCAGCATGAACTTGAGGATGCGCGTGCCGTTGTCGCTCAGGAGTTTCTCAAAACCATTGATCTCGTCATAGCGCCGCTCGATGGCCTCCGGGGAGGCGTAGCCCTTCACCTTCACCACAAGCACGTCTTCATAATGCGAGCGGTTGAAGATGCCGATCATGCCGCGCGGCGGCGCCACCTGATGGACCCGCCACAGGTAGTCCTGCGCCAGTTCCGGCGGTGTCGGCGCCTTGAACGGGCTGACCCGCACGCCGATGGGGCCGCAGGTGTTGAACACGGCCCTCACGGTGCCGTCCTTGCCGGAGCAGTCAATCCCCTGCAGCACGACAAGCAATGACCGCTTGCCTTCCGCAAAGAGCCTGTCCTGAAGCGCATCGATCGCCTCCGCATCCCTGGCCGTTGCCGTCTTTGTCTCGTCCTTGTCACCGAAGGGGTCGGTGGCGCGGGGGTCCACGGCGGCAAGCCTGAAGGGTTTCCCCGGGGTCACCCGGAAGCGTTCGGCGAAGGTTTTTGCCATGGTGTGGAACTCTCTCTCTCTCTCTTGCAGGCCGGGCCGGTTGCCCGCCCTTGATTGAAAGCACCCTTTCCGGCAAGCCTCAAGAGAGAGCAAATCACGTTCAAGGACACGCCTGTGACCCATCCCTCGAACCTGCCGCAGATGAAGAGCGCCGCCTATCGTCTTCCGGCCATGGACATCGAATTCCTGCTGGGTGATTCCACCCGCGGCATCCGCTTCCAGCTTGAATACCAGAAGGCCGAGGAGAGCCTGCGGAGCTGGGGCGTCGAGACCACCGTGGTCGTGTTCGGTTCGGCCCGCGTGAAGCCGGGTGCCGCCGATGGCTGGTACGACGGCGCCCGCGCCTTCGGGAAGATCTGTTCCGACGCGGGCGGTGCCAAGCACAAGGTGAAGCCCCTCTACAACGTGATCGCCACCGGCGGTGGCCCCGGCATCATGGAAGCCGCGAACCGGGGTGCGCATGATGCCGGTGCCCCGTCGATCGGCTATAACATCACCCTGCCGATGGAACAGGAACCCAATGCCTATTCCACCCCCGACCTCACCTTCCGCTTCCACTATTTCGCCATGCGCAAGATGCACTTCGCCATGCGCGCCGCTGCGCTTGTGGTGTTCCCCGGCGGGTTCGGCACCATGGATGAATTGTTCGAGCTGATGACCCTGCGCCAGACCGGCAAGATGACGAAGCCCCTTCCGGTCGTGCTTTACGATTCCGCTTTCTGGAAGCGCACCATCAATTTCCAGAGCTTTGTCGAGGCCGGGCTGGTCAGCCCCCATGACCTCGACCTCTTCACCTTTGCCGACACGCCGGAAGAAGCCTGGAAAAAGCTTCTCGACACCGGCCTTCCCATTCCCAAGGACTGATGATGCTGAAACTCTCCTTTCACGGCGCCGCCCGCACCGTCACCGGCTCGAACTACCTGATCGAGACAGGCAAGGCCCGCGTCCTCATCGACTGCGGCATGTTCCAGGGCGCAAGGACCGAGTCGGAACTGAACTACCGCGCCTTTCCCTATGATACCAAATCCATCACCGCGCTTGTGCTCACCCACGCGCATATCGATCACACCGGACTGGTGCCGAAGCTGGTGAAGCACGGCTTCACCGGCCCCATCCATGCCAGCGAGGGCACGCGCGACCTCTGCGCGATCATGCTGCCGGATTCCGGCTTCATCCAGGAAACCGAAGTGAAGCGCCTGAACGAGCGCAATGCCAAGCGCGGGCTTCCGGAGGTGGAACCCATCTACACCATGGACGATGCGCTTGCGGCCATGAACCACTTCACCACCCATCGCATGGAACAGTGGTTCTCGCCCGCCCCCGGCATCAGGATGCGCTATTGGAACGCCGGCCACCTGCTGGGGTCCTGCTCCATCGAGGTCGAGGTCGAGCAGGACGGCAGGAAGCCCACCCGCCTGCTGTTCTCCGGCGACATCGGCCCCGACAACAAGCTGCTGGAACAGGATCCGGAAGCACCCAACAGCTTCGACTTCGTCATCTGTGAATCCACCTATGGCGGGCGTGACCGTTTCGAGCGCGAGCCTGAAAAGCGCCTTCAACTCCTGGCGAAGGAAGTGAGCGATGCCGCGAACCGTGGCGGCGTGCTGTTGATCCCGTCGTTCGCCGTGGAACGCACGCAGGAGGTTGTGACGGATCTCGTCACAGTGATGGAGCGCGGCCTCGCACCCAAGGCCAACATCTTCATCGACTCGCCGCTCGCCAACAAGGCGACAGCCGTTTTCCGCAAGCATGCAGAGGAGCTTGAAGGCGGTGCCGCCCTGGCGCGCGCCTTCGCCTCACCCTATGTGAAATCGACCGAGAGCGTGGACGACTCCAAGGCCCTCAATCGTTTCAACGGCTTTCATGTCGTCATCGCGGCCTCCGGCATGGCCGAGGCCGGGCGCATCCGCCATCACCTTCGCAACCGCCTGTGGCAGCGCTCCACCACGGTGCTGCTGGTGGGTTTCCAGGCCAAGGGTTCGCTCGGCTCGCTTCTCGAGGAAGGTGCCCGGCAGGTCACCATCATGGGCGACCAGATCAAGGTGGCGGCAACCATCCGCCGCATCGAGGACTATTCGGGCCATGCCGATGGACCGGAGCTGGTGCAGTGGATCAAGGAGCGCCTGCCCGTGGGCCGCAGCATCTTCCTGACCCATGGTGAAGAGGATGCGCAGGTGGCGCTGGCCGAAGACATTCGCGGCCTCGTTCCAGACGACTGCATCATCCGCCCCCGGCTTGACGATGTCTATGATCTCACCGGCAACGCCTGCGCCCTTCTCAGCGAGGAGACCAAGCCGCGCATCGACCCCACCAGCGTTGCCAAGCTCGACTGGAACAATGACCTGCAATCCCTCATCCTCGACATCGGCGAGGAACTGAAGGGCGCGGCCGACGCCAGGAGCAAGGCGGTGATCATCCGCCGCCTGCGCCGGGCGCTGGCCGGCGAGAACGGCGCCGACACCGGCGCACAGGTCGGCAAGCCGGACGCGCCGCGGCATGGCAAGGCCCCGGCCATTGACCAATAGTCGCGGAACAAACGTTCCGGATACGTTGCCGCGGGCCGCCATCCGTGGTTGTCTGCCACCATGTCCGATGTTGATACGCCGCGGGATTTTCCCGCCCTCCGCAGCCTGATCGTGGAACGCGCCGCGGATTTTCCGCGCCGCCTGACGCAGGTTGCGACCTACGCCCTCGAAAACCCCGACGACATTGCCTTCGGCACCGTCGCCAGCATTGCGCAGGCGGCCAGCGTGCAACCCTCCACCCTTGTGCGCTTTGCCCAGAGCCTCGGCTATCAGGGCTTCAGTGAATTGCAGGAGGTGTTCCAGTCGCGCCTGCGCGACCGCGTCCTGAACTATGACGAGCGGATCGTGCAGTTGCGCGAGCACACCCGCAAATCCGGCAAGGCGGGCCTCGTGTTCGATGGCTTCGCGGGCGCTGCCGAGCAATCACTGGCGCGGATGCGGGAGAGGCTCGACACGGCGCAGCTGGAGGAAGCAGCCGACATGCTGGCTGGCGCCGAAACGATCTACCTGATCGGGCTCCGCCGCTCCTTCCCGATTTCAAGTTACATGGCCTACGCGCTGGGCAAGCTCGGCATCCGCTATGAGCTGGTGGACGGCCTTGGCGGCCTCGGCCACGAGCAGACGGGTTTCGCGACAGCGAAGGACGTGGCTGTCGCCATCAGCTTCACGCCCTATGCCAGCGAGACCGTGTCGCTGGTGAAGCGGATGGCGGAGCGCAAGGTTCCCGTGGTGGCGATCACGGATTCGCCGCTCTCCCCCCTCGCATCCATCGCCAGGGTCTGGTTCGAGGTGCAGGAAGCGAATTTCGAGGGCTTCCGCTCCATGGCGGCCACCATCACGCTGGCGATCAGCCTCACCATCGCCACGGCCGAGCGGCGTGCCCGTTAGATAGAATATACGTTCCACTTGACATTCATGTGGAATTAATGTTTCGCTTCGGGTCAGTCCCGAAACACTGGAGATCGTCCCGCCATGGCAGCGCAACCGGCAGCCCTCGATGTCATCACCATGGGCCGATGCTCCATTGATCTTTATGGCCAGCAAATCGGCTCGCGCCTGGAAGACATCGGTTCCTTCGCCAAGTCGGTGGGAGGCTCGCCGTCCAACATAGCGATCGGCACCGCCCGCCTCGGGCTGCGCTCCGGACTGATCACCCGCGTAGGCGACGAGCAGATGGGCCGCTTCGTGCTGGAGCAGATGAAGCGCGAAGGCGTTGCCACCCAGGGCATCGTCACCGACCCGGCCCGCCTGACCTCGCTGGTGCTGCTCGCCGTCGAAAGCGACAAGGCATTCCCGCTGATCTTCTATCGGGAAAACTGCGCCGACTCGGCCCTGTGCGAGGAGGATGTGGACGAGGACTTCATCAGGGCGGCAGGAGCACTTCTCGTCACCGGCACGCATTTCGCCCGCGAGGTGAACGACAAGGCCCAGCGCAAGGCCATGGCGATTGCGAAGAAGCATGGCCGCCGCATCGTCATCGACATCGACTACCGCCCCAATCTCTGGGGTCTCGCCGGACATGGTGCGGGCGAGGAACGCTACATCAGGTCAGGGAAGGTGACGGCCCACCTGCAATCGATCCTCGCCGATTGCGACCTGATCGTGGGTACCGAAGAGGAAGTGCACATCGCGGGCGGCAGCGAGAACACGCTCGACGCCCTGCGCACCATCCGCTCGATCTCGAAGGGCGTCATCGTGCTCAAGCGCGGGCCGATGGGCTGCGTGGTCTATCCGGGCGACATTCCGGCGAAGCTGGAAGACGGCATCGTCGGCAAGGGCTTTCCCATCGAGGTCTATAATGTGCTGGGCGCAGGCGACGCCTTCATGTCCGGCTTTCTCAGGGGCTGGCTGAAGCACGAGCCGTATGAGATCTGCGCCACATGGGCCAATGCCTGCGGAGCCTTCGCGGTGTCGCGGCTGCTGTGCTCACCCGAATATGTGACCTGGGAGGAATTGCAGGTCTTCCTCAAGACCGGCTCACCCCACAAGGCGTTGCGCAAGGATGAAGCCCTCAATCACATTCACCACGTCACCACCCGGCGCACGGCCTGGCCGAAGCTTCTCGCCTTCGCCATCGACCACCGCAAGCAGCTGGAAGAGATGGCCGATGCGGCGGGCGCATCACGCGACAGGATCGCCCCTTTCAAGCGCCTCGCCATGCAGGCGCTGGGGCGCGTGGCAAACGGCAGGCCGGGATTCGGCACCCTTCTCGACGACACCTATGGCCGCGAAGCCATGTTCGACGCAGCACGGCTCGGACTCTGGGTGGGCCGGCCGGTGGAAAGGCCGGGGTCGCGCCCCCTTGCCTTCGAACACTCGCAGGATGTGGGATCGCGCCTCATCGAATGGCCGGTCGATCATTGCATCAAGTGCCTTGCCTTCTATCACCCCGACGATCCGCCAGCCTTGAAGCAGGAGCAACTTGCCACCTACCGCCAGCTTCATGAAGCCGCCCGCAAGGTCGGTCGCGAACTGCTGATCGAGATCATTGCCGGAAAGAACGGCCCCCTGGACCGCAACACCATCGCGCGCGCCATGCAGGAGATCTACGACATGGGCGTGAAGCCCGACTGGTGGAAGCTGGAACCGCAAGCCGAGCCGTCCGCCTGGGACGAAATCGGCAAGACCATCGAACGCAATGATCCGCACTGCCGTGGCATTGTCCTTCTCGGCCTTGATGCACCGGAGGCAGAACTGGCCAAGGGCTTCACTGCGGTGGCCCACAAGCGCCATGTGAAGGGCTTTGCCGTGGGACGCACCATTTTCAGCGATGCCGCCCGCGCCTGGCTTGCGGGCAGCATCGACGACGAAACCGCCATCGCCATGATGGCGGAGAAATTCGGCAACCTCGTGCGCATCTGGGACGATGCGCGCCGCGCCTGAAGGATCACACAGATGAGCAAGACCATTCGCCTGACCACGGCACAAGCCCTCACCCGCTTCCTCACGGCACAGATGACCATGATCGACGGCCGGAAGACGCCGGTCTTTGCGGGGGTCTGGGCCATCTTCGGCCACGGGAACGTGGCGGCGCTCGGTGAGGCGCTCTATCAGGTGCGCGAGCAGTTGCCGACCTATCGCGGACAGAACGAGCAGAGCATGGCACTGTCCGCCATCGCCTATGCCAAGGCCACGAACCGCAAGCGCATCATGGCGGCCACCACTTCGATCGGTCCCGGCGCCCTCAACATGGTGACGGCCGCTGCCGTGGCCCATGTGAACCGGCTGCCTGTCCTTCTCCTGCCCGGCGATGTCTTTGCCGGTCGCCGTCCCGATCCCGTCCTGCAGCAGATCGAGGATTTCGGCGACGGCACCATGAGCGTCAACGATGCCTTCAAGACCGTTTCCCGCTATTTCGACCGCATCATGCGGCCTGAGCAGTTGATCCCTGCCCTCAACCGCACCATGGCGGTCCTGACCGACCCTGCAGAATGCGGCCCCGTCACCCTGGCGCTCTGCCAGGACACCCAGGCCGAAGCCTTCGACTATCCGGAGAGCTTCTTTGCCGAACGGGTCTGGAGCTTCCGCCGCCCGCGCCCCGATGAGGGCGAATGCGAGGCTGCGGTGACCGCACTGCGGGCTGCAAGGAAGCCTGTCATCATTGCCGGCGGCGGTGTCAACTTCTCCGAGGCCAATGCCGCCCTCGCCGCCTTCGCCGAACGTCACGGCGTTCCGGTGGTGGAAACCCAGGCCGGAAAATCCGCGCTGCCCTTCCTCAATGAACTCAACATGGGCGCTGTCGGCGTGACCGGAACCGCCGCTTCCAACACGGTGTGCGAGGAGGCCGATGTCATTCTCGCAGTGGGCACGCGGCTCCAGGACTTCACCACCGCTTCATGGACCCTGTTCCGCAACACGGCAAAGACCATCATCGGCCTCAACACGCAGGTCTTCGATGCCACGAAGCATCAGGCCCTGCCACTGGTCGCCGACGCACGCGTCGGCCTTGAGGAACTGTCCGCACGACTCGGCAAGTGGTCCGCCCCCGCCACGTGGACAGCCATGGCCAGGAAGGCCCGAAGTGACTGGATTGCGGTGGCCGACACCTACACGGCGCCCGGCAATGCCGAGCGCCCTTCGGATGCGCAGGTGATCGGCGCGGTGCAGCGTGCGCTTGGCCGTGATGTCATCGGCATGTGCGCCTCAGGCGGTCTGCCCGGTGAGATGCACAAGCTCTGGCAGGCGTCCTTCCCCGGCTCCTATCACATGGAATACGGCTTCTCCTGCATGGGTTACGAGATTGCCGGCGGTCTCGGCATCAAGATGGCGCGGCCCGACAAGGATGTCGTCGTCATGGTGGGGGACGGTTCCTACATGATGATGAACTCCGAACTCATGACGTCGGTGATGCTGGGCCGGAAGATCACCGTGGTGCTGCTCGACAACCGCGGCTTCGGCTGCATCAACCGCCTGCAACACGCAACCGGCGGCGCGCGCTTCAACAACCTCTACGACCACAACGTGAAGCAGGATGTGGCGCCCGACATTGATTTCGCGGCCCATGCCCGCAGCATGGGTGCTGTCGCCATGAAGGTGAAATCGCTTGCCGAACTGGAGGCGGCGCTGCTGGACAGCCGCAGCAACACCCGCACGACGGTCATCGTCATCGACACCGACCCGATGCTCTCCACCGACGCGGGCGGCGCCTGGTGGGATGTGGGCGTGCCGGAAGTCTCGACCCGCCCCAGCGTGCTTGACGCCCATGCGAAATGGGCCGAAGGACGCGCCAAGCAGACACTCGGACACTGAACCATGCCATCCAAGCTTCTCGTCAGGCCCTCCCGCAAGACCGGCAAGGTGATCTCGGTCACACCCAGATCCGCCAAATGGAAATATGTCGGGCACGATGTCTGGAAACTCGCTCCCGGCAAGCTGGCCAGGGGAGCGGAGAAGGCCCGCGAAACCTGCATCGTCTTCATTTCCGGCAAGGGCGAGGTGAAGGTTGACGGCAAGGCCATGGGCGTGATCGGCGAGCGCATGAACGTGTTCGATGGCAAGCCGTGGAGCGTCTATGTTCCCGCCGGCAGCGCCTGGTCGGTGAAGGCGGAGACGGATTGCGTCCTCAACATCTGCACCGCACCGGCGAAGAAGTCGGGCGCGGCCTTCGTGATCGATCCCGCCACTCTTTCCATCGAGACGCGGGGCGCCGGCTCCAACACCCGCTATGTCTGCAACATCCTTCCCGAACAGGACACGCGGGCGCAGAGCCTTCTCGTCGTCGAGGTGATCACGCCCAACGGCTCCACCTCGTCCTATCCCTCGCACAAGCACGACAAGAACAACCTGCCGAAGGAGTCGCTGCTGGAGGAAACCTATTATCACCGCCTCAACCCGCCCCAGGGCTTCGCCTTCCAGCGCGTCTATACCGACGACCGCAAGCTGGATGAGGCGATGGCGGTTGAAGACGGCGACATCACCATGGTGCCGAAGGGCTATCACCCCTGCGCCACCATCCACGGTTACGACCTCTATTATCTCAACGTGATGGCAGGGCCGGTACGCACCTGGAAATTCAACAACCAGAAAGAACACGCCTGGCTGCTGGCGAGGACGTGATCCCGCAACGGTCACCGCGCGCTGCTACCACCTGAACTCCGCCGCCAGGAAATCCGGCGCGGGATGGAGATCCGCCTCCGCCACGCCGTCGCTCACGCCCTGCTGCACCAGCAAGGTCGAAAGACCGGCGGCGCGTCCGCCTGCCACGTCATGCTCCGCACTGTCGCCGATGCACAGCACGCGCCCCGGGTTGCCGAGGAGGCTGAGGCAGTGGCGATAGATGCCGGAATGCGGCTTGCCGATCCATGTCACCTTGCCGCCCATCTCTTCATAGAGCGCCGCGATTGCGCCCGGTGCAGGTTGCAGGCCCGATGGCGTGATCATCCACTTGTCGGGATTGCAGCAGAAGGCCGGAAGCGACACGCCCCTGAACATCTCGCGGTAGTCATCGAGCGAAAGGCGCGGCGCATTGGAACCGAGGATGAGCATCACCTCTGCCTTCGCCGGGTCGTCCACGAAGCGGATGGGATCGAAGGCATAATCCTCGCCGTCCTTGCCGACCAGCCAGGCCGTCTTCACGTCGAGCAGCCGGAACGCCACTTCGCCGGAACTCACGCAATCGACAAAGTGCTCGCGCGGGATTCCCATGCGCACCACGCGCCGGGTGTTGGGCAAGGCCCTCTTGCCGGAATTGGTCATGATGATGACGGGAATGCCCAGCCCATGGAGTTCGGCCAGCGCCCTCGCCGCACCCGGATAGAGATGCTGGCCGTCGTGGATGACGCCGAACTGATCAATGAGCATGGCATCGAAATTGCCGGCGATGTCGGAGAGGCCGGCGATCCTACGCGTCATGGCCGATCCCCCGCCACGCCAGTCGCGCCGTTCCCATCGCGGCGTGCTCGCTCTCCGGCTCCCGGGCCGGAACCGCAAGGGCGCGAAGCCGCATCTTTGTCCACGCCGCGTTCGCCGCCCCGCCACCCACGCTGCGGATGGAGGTGAGCGGCGATGCGCCGAGTTCGGCCAGCTTGCGGTACGCCAGCGCCTCGACTGCCGCGATTCCTTCCAGCAGGCCCTGGAGGAAGACGTGATCCTCGGCAGGACGCGGACTGAGACGCGGCTCGAAACCGGGATCATTGATGGGGAAGCGTTCACCGGGTCGCGGAAGCGGATAGTAGTCAAGGCCGGTCGGCACGTCTGCATCCATCAGCGCGGTCAGCCTCGCAATCTCGTCACGCGAGAAGAACATGGCCAGCACGCCGCCGCCGGTGTTTGACGCGCCACCAGCCAGCCATTGCTCGCCGATGCGGTGGCTGTAGATGCCGAATTGCGGCGCAAAGACGGGTGTCGCCGAAAGCAGCTTGATGGTGAGGGTCGTGCCGAGCGATGAAACGCCGTCGCCCGCGTCCTTCGCACCGCTGGCAAGGAAGGCCGCACAGCCGTCGGTCGTTCCCGCCACCACGGCGACATCAGGCGGCAATCCGAACTGCCGCGCCATCGCAGGCAGGATGGTGCCGACCCGCTCGCCCGCAGGCACCACGGCCGGAAAGCGCGCCACATCGAAACCCGTTCCCGAAATCCACTTCGGCCAGGCCCGCACAATGGGATCATAGCCCGACTTCAGCGCATTGTTTTCGTCCGACACGTCGAAGCGGCCACAGAGCCTGCCCACGAGCCAGTCCGCCTGGTGGAGGATGCGCGGAGCCTGCCCGTCCATCATCATCGCCCGCGCCAGCGGTGAGGTCGAACCCAGTGCCGCCGTCTCGGCGGGTGCCTTGGCCTGGATCGCCTTCACCGCACCGGCCTCGGCCACATCATTGTACATCGAGGCAAGCCCAAGCGGCGTTCCATCCGCATCGCAGGGCAGGATGGTGCCCGATGTGCCGTCAACCGCCAGGGCCAGCACGCGAAGGCCGTCGCGATTCAATCCGTCAAAGGCCGCCACAAGCGCATCCCACCAGATCGCGGGATCCTGCAGGGCGCGGCCGAAATCCGTAAGCGGCGCCGCCATGGCCGCCTGCGACATGGCCAGCAGCGCCCCATCGCGGCCCCGCGCGGCGATGCGCACCCCTGAGGTGCCGATGTCGATGCCGAGAACTGCGTCCTGTGTCATGTGCTGTCCGGGTACGAAAACTGGAAAGGTAGCGATTACTTGAAGGCCAGCAGTTGCGCCGCGGTGGCTTCGTCGGTCAACAGCCGGTTGGCATAGCCCGCAACCAGGGCGCCATGGATCACGCCCACCTTGGCCTTGCCGCCGGACGCGAGAATGGAATCCTTCACCGCCTTGAGATGCACGGGCGGAAGGCCGACGGCGCGGGAGTTGAGGGGATGGTCGATCACTTCGCCCGCCGTGTTGATCCAGTGCGAACACAGGTCGCCCACCGCACCCGTGGCGCGCAGGCTCTGTGCCTCTTCCTCGGTGATGAGGTTGAGTGCCGTCATGGTGTTGGCATTGGCCAGGTCGCCGACCGAGAGGAAGGCAAGATCGACATTGCAGCCGCGCTCATAGACTTCGCGCAGCATCGGTTGCTTCATCAGGATGTCGCGGCTTTCCGCCGAGTCGGTGAAGGCGGGGCCCGCGAAGTAATAGCATTGGCCGCCGATGATGTCGGCCAGGTGTGACGCCGTTTCATGGGGGTTCACGGCTGAGGATTGCGTGAGGCCGCCGATGAGCGACACCACCGAGAGCTTGCGGAAGGCACGACGCGGCACCGACGCGAGGGAAAGGCGCAGGGTCCGGCCCCAGCCCACCCCGACCGACATGCCATCATGGAGATGCTGCGAGAGATAATGCCCCGCCGCCGCCGCAATCACCTGCCGCAACTGCGACGGGTCGGCCGGCGATGGAACGACCACGGCATCCTTGAGGCGATAGCGCTCGACCAGTGCATGCTCAAGCGCGACGCAGGACGCCAGCCGCCCCGTCACCTGAATCTGCACCAGCCCATGTTCCCGCGCCTGCGCCAGCAGCCGGTTCACCCGTTGGCGGGTCAGGCCCAGCTTCTTGGCGATCTGCGCCTGCGTGCTGTTGCCGATGAAGTACAGCCACGCCGCCCGCGTTGCCAGTTGCTCCTCCCGGTCGGGTTCCGGAAGCTCGCTCCCGACATCCGAGGGCGCGGCCCGAAGGCCGGTTCCTGCAACTGACTCTGGGAGGCCATGTGTCATCTGCATCAATTCATGTGGAATTTGGCCCAGGGCGGATCGAGGGGCGTGTTCTCGGTCAGGCAGTCGAGCAGGGCCTCGGTCAGCGGCACCTTGTCCCGCGCAAGCGTTCCCGCCTTCATCATGGCGCGGAGCGACCCCGCCACGGCGCGACCCAGCTCTGCGCCTTCGATGGTATCCTCGCGCATCGGCCCAGCCTTCACCTCGCCATAGGTGAGGCCGCGGCCCAGATGATTGCCGAGGCGCGAATTGCGCCCGGCCTGGCAGGTCACGTAGAGATCGCCTGTGCCGGGCATGCCCCACACGCTTTCGGCGCTGCCACCGAGGGCGCGCGTCAGTTCCATCATCTCGCGCACGGCCTGATCGAACAGGATGGCAGCGGCATTGTTGTTGCGGGCCTTGTTCTCCGCATCCGGCAAGACCTCGAGCTTGCCGTGGGCCCAGCCCACGGAGATGGCAAAGAAGTTCTTGAAGGCGGCACAGGCCTCGACCCCCATCATGTCACCGGAGGTGCGGGGATGATAATAGTCGGTGACGAAGTTGCGGGCGAAGTATTGCGCCAGGTCAGGGTCGCGCGAGACGACGACGGTGCCGGTCTGGCGGCGTACCGCAAGCTCGCCCGCGATGCAGGGGCCGCCAATGGCCGCCACGGGCACCTTGAAGCCCAGGCGCTTTTCCAGTTCGGCCTGCACCACATCGGGAAAGGCGGCAAGGCTTGCCGCACCCGGCGACATGCCCTTGGTGATCATGATGACGGGAACAGGTTTCGCAAGGACACCGGCCAGCTTGTCGATGGCCCAATCAACCCCGGCAGAGGCCACCCCCAGGAGGATGAAATCCGTATCATCCCCGACAGCCTTGCCGAAGTCCTCATGATGGAATGCTGCGATGCCCCTGGGCAGCGTCACGTTCAGCTTCGGATGCAGCCCCGTGGCCGCAACGCTGTCGATGATGGCGCGGTCGAGATGGGTACCGACCAGGCGCACCTTCATGCCACGGTCGGCAAAGGGCAGCACCATGGCTGACCCCATCACGCCCGCTCCCAGGATCGTTGCGGTGAGGCTCACAGCACCTTGCCCGTATCAGCATCGAAGAGATGAACGCGGTCGAGGCGCGGCGCGAGGCCCACCATCTCGCCGCGCTTGAGCTCGGCACGGCTGCGCAGCACGGCACACACTTCCTCCTCGCCGAGATCGCCATAGAGGTGAAGCTCCGGCCCGGTCGGCTCCGTGACCGACAGCTTGATGTCGAACCCTTTGCCAAGCTCCAGGTCTTCCGGACGGATGCCATAGACCACATGCTGGCCGTCCCTGGCACGGCTGTCCTTGGGCGGAAGCGGAAGGCGCGCACCGTTCGCGGCGACGACGGCACCCTTGCTCACGGTGCCCTTGATCAGGTTCATGGCCGGAGAGCCGATGAAGGAGGCCACGAACAGGTTGGCGGGATGATCGTAAACGTCGAGCGGAGTCCCCTCCTGTTCGATGATGCCGTCACGCAGGATGACGATCTTGTCGGCCATGGTCATGGCTTCGATCTGGTCGTGGGTCACATAGACTGTCGTGGTCTTGAGGCGCTCGTGAAGCTCCTTGATCTCGGTGCGCATCTGCACGCGCAACTTGGCATCGAGATTGGAGAGCGGCTCGTCGAACAGGAACACCGACGGGTTGCGCACGATGGCGCGGCCCATGGCGACGCGCTGGCGCTGTCCACCCGACAATTCGCGGGGAAAGCGGGCCATGTAGGGTTCGAGATTGAGGATCTTCGCCGCCCACGAGGTCTTCTCGTCAATCTCGGACTGCGGGCGCTTGGCCAGCTTGAGCGAGAAGCTCATGTTGTCCTTCACGTTCATGTGGGCATAGAGCGCGTAGTTCTGGAAGACCATGGCGATGTCACGGTCCTTCGGATGCTCGTCATTCACCCGCCGCCCGCCGATCTCGATGTCACCGGAGGTGATCGTCTCAAGGCCGGCGATCGATCTCAGCAGGGTGGACTTGCCGCAACCCGACGGCCCCAGCAAGACGACGAAGCTGCCATCCGGAATGTCGAGGTTGACCCCGTGGATCACCTCCACGGCGCCGTAATTCTTCCGGATGTTGCGTAATGTGACTGAAGCCATTGGATGCGGTCCCTACTGCGGATCGTTTGAAAGGAATTCGTCGAGAAGTCCGGCGTCATCCGCAAGGTCGAGGAAGGACCAGCGGTTGCGGACATCTCGGGCGTGTTTCATGGCCTCGCGCCAGACGGGCAGCGGCAGGCCGAGTTCGCTTGCGGTGGTGGGGCCGCCTGCGGCGCGCATGATGCGCACAAGCTCATCCGGGTCGATCATCATGGCCTTCAGCTCTTCCCGAAGCTGCGGCCAGAGATCGGCAAGGCGGCGGTTGAAGACGGCAGCCTTGTCCGCATCGAAGGATTTCTTCTTCGCTTCCGCAAACATCATGCGCCCGATGCTCTCGCCGTAGCGCCTCACGAAATCCGTCTCGGAGATCTGCGTGGGCTTGATCTGCGGAGCCTTGTCCAGCGACAGCAGGTACCGGTGCAGGCGGGCCAGCGTGATCGACGCCACGCCCACCTGCTGGCCGTGGGTGGTGCCGGGATGGGCCTTTCCGGCGAACATGTCGATCCAGTGCGAGATCTGATGCTCACCCATGGAGCCGGAATGGGACGATCCCACGATATTGTTGCCGAAGCTGGCGAGGACGAGCACGCGGTAGAGATAACCATTGGCCTCGATGGAACCGGCACCGTAGCCGGGCGAGGTCTTGATCATCAGTTCCTCGTCCTTCTCCACATGGAAAAGATCGAAGGGTGTCTGGGTGTAGAAGGTATCAAGCAGGCGATGCGCCGCCCACCATTCCACCTGCGCCACCGGGCGCACGATGGAATCCCCGAAACCCGCCGCCGGAAGCCAGGGCGGGGCGGCGGCATTGACGGCGAGATCGACAAACACCGCGCGCGGGGCGTGGGCCGAAACGCTGGTCTTGTAGCCGTTGGCGAGGGTGACGGAGGCCGTGCCGGCGCCATAGCCGTTCATCGAGCCCGCGGTGGCGAAGCTCACATATTTGCGGCCATCCTTGAAGGTGGCATACTTCACGGTGTCCGACAGCGAGCCGGACCCCACCACCACGCAGCCGTCGCAATGGCGCGTCCTTTCCTGCATCAGCGCGATCGTCGGCTCGTCGCAATGGGTATCGCCCGGAAAGACGATCTCATCCACGCTGGCCCAGCCGCGCAGTTCCTTGGCCACGCGGCGGCCCATGGCCTCAACCGTATTGGTGTCGGACACGACCGCCAGCTTGCGGCCGATGTTCATGGGGGCAACCAGATCGGCAGCCCCGCCGTCGAGCGTTTCCTCGATGCGGATGGTTTCGAACGGAACCTCGCAGCGCTTGCCCGTGGCAGGGTCACGCCACTCGCCGGAAATCACCTCGCGGATGAGGCTGTTCCAGTCGGTCTTGCCGGTCAGCGATCTTGGCGGCACAGCGTTCATCAGCCTTGCCTCCGTGCAAAGTCCTGAAGCCTGGCATTCCAGCCCGAGACCTGCGGCCACAGATCCTGATAGATGGAAAGCAGTTCGGCATAGGCCCTGGACTCTTTCGTCCGTGGGCGGAAGGTTTTGGTGGGCTTGCCGCTCATCGCGGCGGATGCGGCAGGCACGCTGCTGTACCAGCCCGCGCCCTTGGCTGCCGCCATGGCCGCGCCGAGCGCAGACGCCTCAGGCGTCTCCAGGCGCTTGACGTCCCGTCCCGATGCATCGGCCACGATCTGGCACCAGAGGTCCGATTTCGATCCTCCCCCCACGATGGCGAAGTGGTCGATGGGGCTTGTCACTTCAGCCACGCGGTTCGTCATCATCGCCTGTTCAAGGGCAATGCCTTCCATCAGGGCGCGATAAAGGTCGGCGCGGGTGTGGCTTCCGGAAAGCCCGGCGAAAATGCCCCGGCCGTCGGTATCCCAATAGGGCGTCATGATGCCGGAGAAATAGGGAAGCAGCACCAGTCCGCGCGAACCGATCGGCACGGCCTTCGCCTCTGCCTCAAGCTGGGCCAGGATTCCGGGGTTCTTCGCCGGGTTCTGATGGAACACGCGCTCCACCAGCCAGGTCACAAGATAGGTTCCGGTGCGGATGGCCGTTTCGTAGGAGAAGCCCGTCTCGCCCACGGCCGCAAGGCTGCGGAAGGAGCGGTCCACCACATAGGCTTCGCCATAGCTGCCGGAAACGGCAGCCGTTCCGAGATTGAGATAGGCGCGACCCTTCAGGAAGGTGTTGGCACCGGCACCTGCGCATTGGCCATCGCCGCCACCGGCAACGACGGGCGTTCCCGCCTTGAGGCCGGTGCGCCGTGCGGCGTCTGCCGTCACCAGTCCCATCACGTCACCCGAAGGCACAAGCAGCGGCAACTGATCGCGGCGCACCCGTGCCGCCTTCATCAGGGTTTCGGACCAGTCGTAAGTCTTGGCATCGAGCAGGCCCATGGGGCTTGCCGACGAGATCGAGGTCTTCCATTCCCCGGTGAGGAAATGACTGATGACGCCATGCACCTCGGCTGTCTTTGCGGTCCTCTTCCAGACCTTCGGCTCATGCTTCGAGAACCAGCGGCAGCGCGTGCGGCAAGGCGTGACATCATTGGGAATGCCCGACAGGTGATGCAGCGTGTCGAGGCCCACCTCTTCGGCGATCTCCCTCACCTCGACATGGGCACGTTCATCGAGCCACAGCGTTCCGGGACGCAGCGCCTCGCCTGCCGCATCGAACTGCGCAAAGCTCTCTCGCTGGTTGGAAATGGAGACCGCGGCAACGCGGTCCCTGGAAATCTTCTTCGTCAGTTGCTTCAGCGCCGTCGCAACCGAACCCGTCCAGTCGGCCACCTCCTGCTCGAACCAGCCCATCCGCGGATTGGAGAGCGGCACGGCGGCACGGCCTTCCGCAACGATGCGGCCGCGCTTGTCAAAGGCGATCGCCTTTGTCGCGGTCGTTGACTGGTCGATACCGATGACGAGATCGGGCTTCATGACGGTCTGCCTGGTCCGGGTTGTGTCGCGCATCACGCGGCTCTCAGCCGCTTGTGCACGCGATTGTTCTCGCATGGGGACTGGCGAAAGACCGGGCGCGGGATCTCTTGCCAGTGGGCAAGAAACCTTCCCCCTTGCGGGGGAAGGTTCCTTGGTTGGTGTGGATCAGAGGCCTGCTTCCGCGACCGCTGCGTCGATTGCCGAGGCAATCGTGTCCATGCACTTCTTGGCGTCGCCGCCGAAGTCCTGGCCGGTGAGCAGCTTGCCGAGGTTCACCGGGATCTCGTTGTTCGAGAAACCGGCCCACAGCGGCATGTCGGGTTCGGAAGCCATGTCGTTGTTGATGGTTTCGAGAACGACGGGCAGGTGGCGCGTCGTGCCGGGGCCAACAACTTCCTTGGCCTTCACGCGCGGATCGGCGAAGGACGAGATACGCATCGGGGCGAAACCGCCACCCAGCGTACAACGGGTCATGATGTCCTTCGAGCAGGCCCACTGCATGAAGATCCAGGCGGCGTCGAGGTTCTTCGAGTACTTCGACAGGCCGAGGATCGAACCGCCCTGGTGGGCAGCGCCGGGGATTTCGCCGAAACCGGCGTCTGCCGGCGTGGCATACTTCGGCCCGCGGATCGGACGCTTGCATTCCCACAGGCCCTTGACCTTGGAATCATCGGCATCCCAGCCGGGGAAGAATTCATCCCACGAGTTGATGAGGGCGACCTGGCCGGACGCACCCATTTGCCACTGGCCGTCCCACGTCGAGTTCGTGGATTCCGGCGGCGAGTTCTTGAGCCATTCCTGATAGACCTGAAGGCCACGGACACCGGCTTCGTTGTTGCCGGCGAACTTCTTGTCGGCGCCGAAGATGGTGCCGCCTTCGTTCCAGACAACCTGGGTCCAGTCGCAGTTCAGCGAATAGTGACCCGACTTGGCCTGAAGGCCCGTGCCGTACATGCCGTTGGCCTTTTCGGCTTCCGTGATCATCTTCACGGCGGCGGTGAACTCCTCGACCGTGTTCGGCGGGGCGATCTTGTGCTTTTCCAGGATGTCCTTGCGGTACATCGTGGTCATGATCGGAATGTCGAAGGGAATGCCGACCCACTTGCCTTCGTACACGGCAAGGCCGTCCACCAGCGGCTTGGAGAAGTCGTCCCAGTCCATGCCGGGCATGGCGAGGTCGGGCTTGTCCTTGTAGTACTGGATGGGGTCAACCGTGTCCTGCGAGAAGGTGGCAACCCACGACTGGTCGAGATAGTAGATGTCGTAGGAACCGAGCTGGCCCTGCACGTCCTGGGTCGCCTTGGCGAGCACCTGTTCGAGCGGAACGATTTCGATCTCGACTTCGATGCCCGTGGCTTCGGTGAATTCACCCTTCAGCTTGTCGAGCACGACAGTCGGGGGCGTGGCTTCCGAGGTGTAGCGGATCTTCGTGCCCTTGAACGGGCCCGAGACGTCCTTCAGCCACTTGTTGACCTCTGCATCCTGCGCCATGGCTTCTTCGCCAAGGGTGAGGCCGCGGTCACGGCGCACGTTGCCGAGAAGGCCGAGGTTGAAGGCCGAGAAGCCCACGCCGGCCATGGCGGTCTTCTTCAGGAAGTCACGCTTGGAGATGCGGCGGGCGGCAAAGTCGCGCGCGGCATCGGCGATGAAGGTCTTCTTGTCGTAATCTCTAAAGCTCATGAATTTCCTCCCATTCGGTTTAGAGCATTGGTTTGCAGTTCAGGTTCTCGTTCAAGACCTACTCTTTCAGGGATCCAAGAGTGAGGCCGCGAACCAGATGGCGTTGCACCAGCAGGATGAAGATGAAGCTGGGGATGATGGCAGCCGTTCCCAGCGCCGTGATGAAGCCCCACTCATTGCCGGTGGAAGTGACGAAGGTCTGGATCTTGACGGGGATGGCGCGGATCTGCGTGGTCAGGAAGAGCGACAGCAGGAATTCCGTCCAGGCGAAGATGAAGCAGAGCACGGCGGCAGCGGCGACGCCGCCCTTCACCATGGGCAGGACCACCTTCGAGAAGCTCTGCCAGCGGGTCGCGCCGTCGATCATGGCGGCCTGGTCCACGTCCTGCGGCACGTCATCGAAGAACGACTTGAGCAGCAGGAGCGCAATCGGCAGGTTCATGAGGGCGTAGATGAGGATGATGCCGACATATCCGAGAACAAGGTTCTGGTTGTCGCGCATGCCAAGCCCGGCATAGATCGTGACCATCGGCACGAGAATGGCGATCGGCGGCATGAAACGCTGGCCCAGCACCCAGTTCAGGAACGAGTCGCGCCCGTTGAAGCGCATGCGCGAGAGGGCGTAGGCCGCGAGCACGGCCACCACCATGGTGATGGCGGTGGAGCCGACCGAGATGATGATGCTGTCGAGGATGGACTGGCGCGAGTCGTAGGAGCTGGAGCCCGCAACGCCCATGCCCAGGCCGTCGTCGATGGCCAGTTGCGAGCGTGACATGCCGAACAGCGTCACGCCGTAGTTGATCAGCGTGGGCACGAAGTCGAACCACACCACGCGGTCCTTGTCGAACACCGCCGAGATCGGCTTGATCGATGTCAGCGCCCACCAGAAGATGGGGAACATGAAGATGCCGGTGACGAGAACCGCCGCCACATCCCGCAACAATTGCCAGCGCCGTGAGAGTTCCATCAGAGCTTCACCTTGAATATACGCATGAACAGTGTCGATGTGACGATCACGAGGATGAGCGTCAGCAGGGAAATGGTCGAGGCATAGGGGAAGTCGGCATTGCCGAAATAGATGCGTCCGGCGTAGCTCGTCATGGTTTCCGTGGCCGTGCCGGGGCCGGAGTCCGTCATCACCTTCACGTAGTCGAAGGCGCGCATCAGGTCGATGCCGCGGATCAGCACCGCGATGGCGATCACCTTGCTCATCATCGGCAGGGTGAGCCTGAAGAAGGCCTGCACCGGCGTGGCGCCGTCGATGGCGGCGGCCTCGAAGGGTTCTTTCGGCAGGGAGCGCAGCCCTGCCAGCATGATCAGCACCATGAAGGGCGTCCACTGCCAGATTTCGGCGAGAAGAACACCGGCCATGGCGGTCGAGGAGTCGCCCAGGATGGGGAAACCCGGCGGAATGAAGCCCATCGCCACAAGCCCGCGCGCCAGCACGCCGAACGATCCGTTCAGCATGAGCAGGAACATCATGGCGGTGACGGAGGGCGGGATCACCAGCGGCAGGGTCATCATGGCGCGGAGAAGTCCATAGCCCTTGCGGTCGGAATCGAGCAGCAGCGCAATCAGCATACCCAGCACAAGCTGGAAGAACAGCGCGATGCCGGTGTACATCAGGGTGTTGAACAGGGCATTCCAGACACGCTCGTCGAACAGCACCTTCGTCCAGTTGAAGTCCGGATCCCACACCAGCTTACGGGTGGCGGCGTTCTTCTTGTAGAGCGAGGTCTCGACCGCCTTGTACAGCGGATACAGGCCGAAAACGACCATCAGGGCCGCAGCCGGGAAAAGCCAGGGAAACGGATGTTCACTCGTCAGCCAACGTGGCAACCACGGGCGTTTCACAACAGGCGCCTGCCCCACTCCCATTTTCCTTCCCAGTGTTCTTGGGCCGGTTCGATGACCGGCCCTGAACTTTTGTAAATTTGAAATTACATTTGTATCCGGACACTAGAATCGTGCCCTCTCGCCTGTCAACACGCGCGGCGAAAGTCATCTCGCAGTGCAGCACGAGACGTGGTTGCAAGCGGTCAGAAGACCTTGGCTTTTTTCTTCTTGTCCTTGTCAGGTCTTGCCTTGTCGGGCCTTGCCCTGGCGTCGTCGTTCTCGTCGTCACGCTTCACCGGCATCATGACCGCGAGCTGCGCGGGATCGACGCCCTGCAAGTCCTTGGCCTGCTTGCCGTAGCTCTTGAAGCGCTTCAGCACGCTGGCCATCTGGCCGTCATCCAGAAGCACCGGCTTTCCTGCCAGCAGGGCGGCCCAGTACTGGTGGCAGTTGGTTTCAATCTCGCCAGCGAGCCACAGCGCCTTTTCCAGGTTGGGGCCGAAGCAGATCTGGCCGTGGTTGGCGAGCAGGCAGGCGTTGCGGCCCTCCATCGCCTTCAGCATCACGGTCGAGAGTTCCGGCGTGCCGAATTCCGCATAGTCGGAGCAGCGCAGGCTCGGCCCGCCCGTCACGCCGATCATGTAGTGAAAGGCCGGCACGTCCTTGCGCAGGCACGCCAGCGTCGTGGCATAGGTGGAATGGGTATGCACGATGGCGTTGGCCTCAGGCCGGTTCCTGAAGATGTCGAGATGCATGCGCCATTCGGTGGACGGCAGGAAGTCGCCGCGATACCCCCCGTCGAGATCCATTTCGACCACATGATGCGGTTTCATCTTCTTGTAGGGAATGCCCGACGCCGTGATGAGAAAGCCCTCCTCGGTGCGCACGCTCACATTGCCGGAGGTGCCCTGATTGATTCCCTGCTCGTTCATGGCAAGGCAGGTTTCGATCACCTGCTTGCGCAGGTCCTTGTATTTGAGCTTGCTCATGGAAATCTCCCTGTCTTCGCCATTGTCTGCGGCATTGCTATCAGCGCGGTCGCCGTTGCGTCCAGAGCCAGTGTCTGCATAAGTTGCCTGCATGCGCAAACAAGAACAACACGACTCCCCGCGCGGCATTGCCGTTGTCGATGTAGGCTACACCAATTCAAAGGTCATCCTGTATGATTCATCGCTCAGGGTGGTGAGCGAACGGAAACGCACGAGTCCGCATCACCAGGGCTCGCACTACCGCGAGATCGACACGGGGCCGATCATCGCCTTTGCGGCAGGGGCGTTGCGCGAACTCGACCGCATCCTTCCCATCGACAGGATCGTGACATCGGCGCACGGCGCCTGCGTGGTGTGTCTCGGCGCCGACGGCACGCCCGCGGTTCCGGTGATGGATTACATGTCCGAACCGCCGCCCGCCATCGAAGCCGCCTATCATGCCGCCATGCCGGGCTATGAGGAAAGCTATTCGCCTCCGCTGCCCATGGCGCTGCTCCACGGCATGCAGCTTTTCTGGCAGCAGAAGGTGCTGACGGACGCCTTTGCCCGGACAACCGTGATCCTCCCGCTCATGCAATATGTGGGCTTTGCGCTGGGCGGTCGCGCCGTCACCGAGGTATCGTCCATGTCGTGCCAGTCCCATCTTGTGGACATGCGCACGGGCGGGCCGTCGAGCCTTGCCCGCACCTTGGGCTGGGACAGGCTCTATGCCCCCATCGCGAAAGCCTGGGAGGTGATCGGCACCCTTTCCCCCGACCTTCGCGGCGAGGCGTTCCGGGGGCGCGGCGAGATCCTTGCGGGCGTGCATGACTCGAACGCCAACCTGTTGCGTTATCTGGCCGGCGGGCGCGAGCACTTCACGCTGCTCTCGACCGGAACCTGGATCATCGGTTTCGACACCGATGCCGACATCACGAAGCTGAACCCGGCGCGCGACATCGTGGCCAACAAGAATGTCTTCGGCAGGACCGTCGCGAGCTGCCGCTTTTTCGGCGGCAAGGAATTCGAGCTGGTGTCGCAGGGAGCCGCTGCCGTGCCATCCCTGGAACTGGCACGCGAGATGATCGCGGCGGATGTGATGGCCCTTCCCTCCTTCAGCGATTCCGGCGGGCCGATGCCGGGCACCGGGCTGAAGGGCAGGATCACCGGGCCGTTCCGCGAATCGCCGGAAGCGCGGGTGACCATCGCCGCCCTCTATTGCGCCCTGATGGTGGCAGAGTCCCTCGATGCCATCGCCTCGGCCCACGAGGTGATCGTCGATGGTCCCTTCTCGCAGAACGAGGTGTTCCTTGCCGTTCTTGCGGCCCTTCGACCCGGCCAGCAGGTGCTGGCCTCGGAGGAGCGGGATGGCACGGCTGCCGGTGCGGCCTGCCTGGCGCTCATGCCCGACGGCCGCTTGCCCCACATCGAGATCTCCATGCGACAGCCGGGACGTGCCGAGCTTCCGGGATTGGCCGGATATCAGGAGCGCTGGCGGCAGCGGGCCGGCAGCGACAACTCCCGGCCTGCATGACCCTGCGCAGCCTGAACCTGCGCGGCCAGACCCTGCGCGGCCTGAACCTGCGCGACATGCCTTAACCCCTTCGCAATGAACTGGGCGCACACTCCTGTGGTGTATGGGTTTGTGTATGGGGGTGCGTCATGGCCTTCGATAGCGTCTGCGGCGTGGAAATCGTCTCCTGCCCGCCCATGACTGCGGGCGGCCTGGCGGTTACGATCCGGACCCGCGGCAACATACCCGTCCTCGTCGGCCCCTCCTGCATGTTCGAGCTGACCCCGGGCGACATTCGCGAAAGCTGGGAAACCGCCTGCAGCCTGCGGGCCGAAGTGGCGGGAGCCATGGTGGCCGAACTCGCCCATCGCCTGTGCGGCGAACTCGCCGACTGCGAAGGCGAGGAAGGTCATCTCGCCAGCGAAGCCGCTGCCTGCCTTTTCCTTGCCATCCGACACCGCAACCTGCCGCTTGAGGACACGTTGCGCGGCTGCCGCATCACCTTCGACGACCGTCGCCGCGCCGAGATGGTGGAACGCCTGCCCGGCTGACGAGTGGTCTGGACCGGCTTGCCCTGGCCGTGATCTAATCCGCGGCCATGATGGCTTCCTCCGACGACACGCCGCTGTCCGGCGCCGATTATGGCCGCACCCTGAAGGGCGTGGGCTTCAACCTCATTGTGAATGACGTCACCAGGGCCGTTCACTTCGCCACCGAAGTGCTTGGGGCCACGGTTTTTTTCCGCACCGACGTGTTTGCGGCCATGCGCCTCGGCGGGTTTGATTTCATGTACCATGTTCCGGCCAGCTATCGCGGCAACGAACTGCATGCCACGCTGGCCGGCGATGCCCCGCGCGGCGTCGGGGTGGAACTGCGGTGCTACCATGTCGATCCCGACGAGGCCGAAGCGAAGGCCCGTGCGCTCGGCTACACGGTTCTTGCAGGCTCCCTCGACAAGCCCCATGGCTTGCGCGAGTGCATGCTTCTCGACGATGATGGCTTTGTGTGGATACCCTCACGCCATCTTCCGAAGGAAACGAAAGCCTGAATGCCCATCCTTGACCTGCCCAACGGATATTACGAGTTGCCGCCGGGCAAGCTCGCCAACGTCGTCACCTGTCTTGAAATGAAGGCGAAGCCGCACCGTGCGCTCCAGCCGTTCCCGGCAGGGCTGCGCCTCAAGCGCTTTGCGCCGGGCGACCTTGAAGGCCACCGCGCCCTTTTCCGCGCTGTCGGCAGCGACCTCATGTGGTTCTCGCGCCTGATCATGAAGGATGAGGAGCTTGCCGCCATCATCGCCAATCCGGCGGTCGAGTCCTACGCCCTGATGCAGGGCAGCGACACGCTGGGCATGCTGGAACTGAATTTCAGCGATCTGCCCAACTGCGAACTGGCATTCTACGGTCTTGTGCCGGAGGCCATCGGTCAGGGCTTTGGCCGCGCCCTCATGGATGAAGCGATCCGCCGCGCCTGGGCGAAGCCGATCAACCGCTTCTGGGTGCACACCTGCACCTTCGATTCCCCGCTGGCCCTGCCCTTCTACATCCGTTCGGGCTTCACGCCCTATTTGCGCATGGTGGAGGTGCACGACGACCCGCGCCTTCTGGGCAAGCTTGCCAGGGAGGCAAGCCCGCAGGTGCCGGTGCTGGAGTAAGGCGAAACGTCCCTCCGCTCGAGGAGGGACGGTCGTCGTTTCTTGTTAGGGCGTGTTGCCGCGGCCGATGGCCTTCATCCAGTTGCCGCCGGACGAGGGCTGCTGGCCTGCATGTGCCGGTGCAGGCTTGCCGCCCTTGAAGGACCGGCGTTGCGGCCGGCCACCCTGCTTGGCATCGCCCTGATTCCGGTCGTGAGAACGCTCACCCGAACGCTCACCATGGGGACGATCCGCATACGGACGATCTCCATGCTTGCGCTCGCCGTGTGGGCGGTCGGCGTGCTTGCGCTCGCCGTGCGGGCGGTCGGCGTGCTTGCGCTCGCCGTGCGGGCGGGCACCATGCTTGCGCTCACCCTGCCTGGAGTCACCGTTCCCGGTCTCGCGATGGGCCCGGTCATGCGGCTTGCGATCGGCAGGCGAACGCTCGGCATGGGGACGCTCGTGACGCTGGCGCTCGGTCCGCTCCTGCGTCAGCGGGGCCGCTTCGGCACGGGCGGCAAACTGTGACTGGTTGATGGGCTCGGTCGGCATCCATTCGCGCTTGCCTTCGCCGTGGTGGGGCTTGCGCGGCGCACCGTGCGGCCCAGCGCGGCGTTCACCACGCTGTTCGCCACCTTGGCCGCGATGCGGCTTCTTCGCCGCTTTCGGCATGTGCCGGCCTCCGCCGGACTTGCGCGGCTTGTCACCCATGGGCGACCAGCCGTGACCGGGGGCCAGTTCGGCAGCACCCTGAATGCCAAGCTCATGCTCCTGCACCGGAACCGGCTGGCGGATGGTGCGCTCGATATCGCGCAATAGGCCACGCTCCTCCGGCGTGCAGAAGGCGATCGCCTCACCCGCGGCACCGGCCCGCGCCGTGCGTCCGATGCGGTGGACATAGGATTCCGGCACGAAGGGCAGGTCGTAGTTGAAGACGTGCGAGACGCCGTCCACGTCGATGCCGCGCGCGGCGATATCGGTTGCAACCAGCGCCACCACCTTGCCGTTCTTGAACCCGGCAAGGGCGCGTTCGCGGTTGTTCTGGCTCTTGTTGCCGTGAATGGCGGCGGATTCGATGCCATCCTTGGACAGGGACTTCACGACCTTGTCGGCACCATGCTTGGTGCGTGTGAAGACAAGGGCGCGGGTGATCTGCGGATTGGCGAGAAGGGCGGTCAGCAGCTTCACCTTGTTGCCCGGTTCCACGTGGATGACCGACTGGGTGACGCGCTCTGCCGTGGTGGCGACGGGGGTGATTTCCACCCGCGCCGGATCGGACAGGAGATTGGCGGCAAGACCCGCGATCTCCTTCGGCATGGTGGCCGAGAAGAACAGGTTCTGACGCTTCTTCGGCAGCAGCCCGGTGATCTTGCGGATGGCATGGATGAAGCCCAGGTCGAGCATCTGGTCCACTTCATCGAGCACGAAGATTTCCACCTTCGAGAGCGAGAGGGCCTTGCGCTCGATCAGGTCAACGAGGCGGCCGGGGGTTGCCACCATGATGTCCACGCCATTGCGGGCAGCGTCGATCTGGCGGCCAATGCCCACGCCACCGAACACCACCGTGCGCGAAAGCTTGAGATTCTTGCCGTAGACCTTGAAGCTGTCGAGGATCTGGCTGGAGAGCTCGCGGGTCGGCGCAAGGATGAGGGCACGGCAGGTGCCGCGCTCGGGCTTGCGGTTTTCACGCGAGAGGATTTCGAGAATGGGAAGCGCGAAGGCAGCGGTCTTGCCGGTGCCGGTCTGGGCAATGCCCAGGAGGTCGCGGCCCGCAAGAAGATGGGGAATCGACTGCGCCTGGATGGGTGTTGGGGCCTCGTAGCCTTCCGCCTTCACAGCCTTGAGGATGGGGGCGGACAGGTTGAGGGAATCAAATGTTGTCAAAACAGGGTCTTTCAATAACCGGAAGCAAAAGGGGACTGAGCGCGCCGCTGCATCCGGGCACGGGCACGCTCGCGACAGTCCCACGTGAAAGGAGTGTTGGTGAAATCCTGCAGGGCCGAACGGCAGCTTGGAAAGCGCCTCACGTCATTCTGATAATGGCCGCAATGAAGCAGGTGGCCCGCATATGGATGCTGCGCCGCAAAAAGTCAAATGAATACTTGGGGCTTGAGCGGCGGCGTCCGCGGGGGTTTCAGGAGAACGCCGCAATCAGCTCCGGCAACCTCGCCATGTCGTCGAACACCGCCGTCGCACCGAGTTCCACCAGCTTGAGCGCGTGCTCGCTGCGATGGACCTGCGAGCCGGTGAAGCCGAAGGTGATGCAGCCCGCCGCAACCGCTGCGACAACGCCCGTGACGCTGTCCTCGACAACCGCGCATTCACCCGGCGCGAATCCGGCCCGCCGCGCCGCAAGAAGATAGATGTCGGGTGCAGGCTTGCCGTTCGTCACGTCCTCGAAGGTCGTCATGCGGTCGCCGAAATGCTGCCTGATGCCGACAATTTCCAGGGCCTGCAGGGCGCGGGCGCGCGGGCCGTTGGTGCCGATGCTCTTCGGCAGGCCGATGAGCGGAAGCACTTCGCGAACACCGGCGATGGGTTTCAGCTGCTTGCGGTAGATGTCCAGCATCAGCACGTCCTTGCGCGCCTCCAGGTCAGCGGGCAGCGCGTGGCCGCACTGGGCCTCGACCTCGCTCACCATGGCGGCAAAGGTCTTGCCCACGAAACGCCGGTGCATCTCGCCTTCCGAGATGTGCACGCCGTTCTCGGCCAGCAACATGCGATCGACCTCCATCGAGATTTCCTCGCTGTCGATCAGCACGCCGTCGCAATCAAAGATGACGTGATGGATGCTCATTTGCCGAGATGCCTGAGCGCCTTGATGACTTCGACGTAAACGTCCTTCTTGAACGGCACGACAAGATCGAGCACCTCATCCATCGTCGCCCACTTCCACAGGTCGAACTCCTGCTTGTGGCCCGGCGGCTTCAGGTTGATTTCGCTGTCTTCACCCAGGAAGCGGCAGGCAAACCACTTCTGCTTCTGGCCGCGATACTTGCCGTTCCAGCTCTTGCCGATCAGGTTTTCGGGCAGGTCGTAGGTGAACCAGCCCGGCGCTTCCGCAATCACCTCGGCGGAGGTCACGTTGGTTTCCTCGGCCAGTTCACGCAGCGCAGTCTGGGCCGCGTCCTCGCCGTCGTCGATGCCGCCTTGCGGCATCTGCCACCACTTGCCCACGCCGTCGTCGTTCTGTTTCTCGAAACGGCGGCCGATCCATACCAGCCCGTCCTTGTTGATCAACATCACGCCCACGCAGGGGCGATAGGCCGTGATTTCAGAGGCCCTGTTCTTTGCCATGACAGTTCAAATCCGTCTTATTCCAGTATTAGCCAGTGTCAGCCGAGACGGCCCTGGAAACTGGCCGTCACCGGCACCAGAATGATGCCGCGCTCGTTGGCGTCTTTGGCCCAGTCCTTGAGCGTGTCAATGGTGATCTCAAGGCCGGAGCCGGTGCCAACGGCGATGCCCTTGGCTTTGGCCTCTTCTTCCAGCATGTTCAAGGCATTGCTGATGGCCTGGGGCGAGGGGTCGGCATCGATCACGGTCTTGGCGCGGAGGGCTTGCAGGTTGACGGCCTTGGCTGCGCCTTCCGTGGCGGAAAGGGCGAGCGAACCGTCTTCCAGGAACAGCAGGCCGCGGGATTTCAACTCGCTGAACATCGGTTTCAGCGCCTTGGGCATGGAGAGGAAGCGACCCCCCATGTAGTTCACCACACCGGCATAACCGGCGAAGCGGCTCATCAGCCAGCGCATCGAATCAATGTTCTCGGCGTCGCTGGCATCACCCAGAAGCGTGTGCGGGCCGGGGTTGCTGGCGGGATAGCCAATGGGTTCGAGCGGCATCTGCAGGAAGACCTCGTGACCGTTGCCACGCGCCGCGTTCACCTGTTCCTGAAGCTCGGCACCATAGGGCGCAAAGGCCAGCGTCACCTCACCGGGCAGTTCCCGGATGGCGCGTTGCGTCAGCTTCTTGTTGAGGCCAAGCCCGCCCAGGAGAATGGCGATCTTCGGCCTGTCGGAGTGCACATCGTTGAGCGACGCGGTGCGGGCATAGACCTTGGAGGGCTTCTCGCCCTGCTTCGAGATGCGCGGCAACTGCCCCCAGGTCGAGACCTCCGTCACGGCGGCAATGGGCGCAGGGGCCAGCGAGCGGCGCGGCTGCACGATGATGGCGTCATCGGCCTTGACGAATTGCTGCTCCACCGCCTCCTCTGCCGGGGCCGGCGCCTGCGTGGCGGGATCGCTGCTGTCGATGTCGGGAACAACCGCATCAGCCACCTCTTCGCTACCGTCTCCAGGCGCGGGGTCGGTCGAAGCGGTCTTGATGTCCTCGGCCGCAGGAATTGACAGGCTGACCATCGGCTCGCCGGCAAAGGGCATGGGCTGACGGACCGCCCACCAGGCGCCCGAGCCGAACGCCACGGCGGTCAGGACATAGGCCGTCGCCAGAAGACTTGGCCGTTTCGCCCACAGGCGTTGGCTCAGGCTCTTCTTGCGCAAGGGCTGCTTCAGTTCATCGCGAAACATGATGGGGGCCGTCGAAAATCGATTCGTTGCCCTCACTCTGCCGCCCAACCGTTAACGCGTTGTTAACCACGAAGAACCGGAGGGCGAGGCGCAGTTGGGTTCCGGCAGGTCGGGCAAGAAAAAAGGCCGGGTTGCCCCGGCCTTCCGGATTCATGCCCGTCGGGGCGGAGTTCAATTCGCCTGTTTCGCCTTCTCGTCCTTCTTTTCCGGCGGCTTGACGTTGCTCACGACCTTGACGCCGTGCAGGAAATCGATCGCGGCCTTGAGCTGCACGTCCTTGGTCTTGTCTTCCGGCACATAAACGGAAGAACCGCCGCCTTCATCGCCACCCTCGGTGTTGCTGAGATGGCCGCGCAAGCCCGCTTCGCCTTCCGACGAGACGTTCTTGCCCTGCAGTTCCGGCGGAAGCGGTTCCTCGATCACGATATCCGCATCAATGCCCTTGGCCTGGATGGAGCGGCCCGAAGGTGTGTAGTAGCGCTGCGTGGTGAGGCGGATGGCGCCTTCATTGCCCAGCGGGATGATGGTCTGCACCGAGCCCTTGCCGAACGAGCGCGTGCCGATGAGCGTGGCGCGGTGATGGTCCTGCAAGGCACCGGCCACGATTTCAGAGGCCGAGGCAGATCCGCCGTTGATCAGGACGACCAGCGGCTTGCCGCCGGTGAGATCGCCCTTCTGGGCGGAGTGGCGCTCGATTTCATCGGTATTGCGCCCGCGGGTGGAGACGATTTCGCCGCGTTCAAGGAAGGCATCCGACACCGACACGGCCTGGAGGAGAAGGCCGCCCGGATTGTTGCGCAGGTCGAGGATGTAGCCCTTGACCTTGCCCGACGTCTGCTTGTCGATGGCGGCGATGGCCTTCTGCAGGCCGATGTCCGACTGCTCGGTGAAGGAACTCATGCGGATCAGGCCGACATCATTGTCTTCCAGCGAGAACTTCACCGACTCCATCTTGATGATGTCGCGGGTGATGGTGACATCGAAGGGATCCTGCTTGCCGCGCACGATGGTGAGGGTGACGGGCGTGCCCACCGCGCCGCGCATCTTGTCCACCGCCTCGTTGAGCGTGAGGCCCTGCACTTCCTTCTTGTCGATGCCGACAATCAGGTCGTTGGTGAGAATGCCGGCCTTCGATGCGGGCGTGCCGTCATAGGGAGACATGACCTTGACGACGCCGTTCTCCATCGTCACCTCGATTCCGAGGCCGCCGAACTCGCCCTTGGTCTTCACGTTCATGTCCTCGAAGGACTGGGCGTCCATGTAGCTCGAATGGGGATCGAGCGACATCAGCATGCCGTTGATGGCAGCCTCGATCATCTTCTTCTCGTCCGGCTGCTCGACATAGTCGGAGCGGACGCGATCGTACACGTCGCCGAACAGGTTGAGGAGCTTGTAGGTCTCCGCGTTCGAGGCCGCGTCAGCTGCATTGAAGGCCTGCATCAGCACAATGCCCGATACGGCACCTGCGAGCACCAAACCAAAAGTCTTCATTCGTGACGCCTTCATCTCATTGCCTCTTTGCCGCCGGAGCGCCACCACGGGGATGGATCGACCGGCTCGTTTCGCTTGCGGAATTCCACGTATAGCACGGGAAAGGCCGCTTTTGTTAAGTCTGCTGCCAATGCCATGTGAGCAGGCTTGTCGCCCATGATCCCCACGGGCTCTCCTGCGCGCACGGTCTGGCCCTGGGCAGCCGTAATTTCGTGCATCCCGGCCAATAGCACAAGATACCCGTCGCCCGGATTAATGATCACAACTTGGTCATAACTGTGGAAGGTTCCGGCAAAGGCGATCGTGCCGTCAACCGGAGAGAGAACCTGCGCCTGGGCTTGCGCGGCCAGGAACACGCCGGAGGTGCGGCCATCGAGCCCGTTGTCCACGCCGTAGCCTTTCCAGATCCTGCCCTGGACCGGATAGTCCAGTTGCCCCAAGGCCTTGGCGAACACCATAGGCGGCCGCGCTGCCCGTGCCGCATCGGCTTCGGCCCGGATCCGGGCGGCCTCTTCCCGGGCCAGCCGTTCAGCCTCGGCCCTGGCCCGCGCCTCGGCCTCGGCCTGGCGGCGGCGGGCGTCCTCCGCCTTGTTGCGCTCGACCGCTGCAACGAGATCCTTGAGGCTATGGGCTTCCTCGGCCAGCGAATCGGACCTGGCCTTCTCGCTGGAAAGGGCCGCCGCAATCTCTTCCGCCGCCTTCTGCCGCTCGCTCACGACCACCGCCATGTCGGCGCGGGTACGCTCAAGGGCGGCAAGGGCGTCGGCACTGCGCTGCCTTTCATCCTGCAGGGCCTGCCTGATCGCCTCCACATCGGCGAGCGCCTGCTTCAGTTCTTCCATGTCATGCCGGAGGTCCGGGATCACGGCCCCGAACATCATGGCCCCGCGCAGCGCGGTGAGCACATCGCCGGGAGAAACGACGAGCGCCGGAGGAGGGTTTTCCTCCAGCCGCTGCAAGCCCGCCAGCAGCTTCGACAGGGACTCGCGTTTCTTCGCCAGCGCCAGCTCGGCGCGGGCATTGTCCTGCTTCAGCTTGTCGAGACGGCCTTCCGTCTTCGCCAGGGCTGCCTCCTGGTTGCGCGCCTTGCCGGCCAGCTCGACGAGCTTGGCGGAGGCGTCTTCCTGCGCCCGGATCGCCTCGACCATGCGACGGACCAGTTCCGCCTGCGCCTCCTTGGCGGCTGCAAGCTGGGCCTCCAGCGCCGCGAGATCCTGTGCCGGATCGGCTTCCGAACGGGCCGCCGCAGGCGCAAGCGAAAGCCCCGCAGCGAGTGCGGCAGCAAGCAGGAAGTGGCGCGACATCCGGAGCATCAGGAGCGGGATCGGAAAAGGCCTTTTGAGCAAGCGTGGGCGAATGCCCGAGGGGGAGTGCTCAGGCGCGATGGTAGGGATGATTAACCAGAATGGTGACTGCCCGGTAAATTTGCTCAAGAAGCATGACCCGGACCATCCGGTGGGGCCACGTCATCGGGCCGAAACTGATTGTTTTCAAAGACTTGCTTCTGGTTTCGGAGGCATGGCCGTCGGGTCCGCCGATCATCAGGGTGAGCTGCCGGGCCCCTCTTGCCGCCTCTGCCGCCAGCAATCGGGCGAAGGCCTCGCTCGACAGGGCCTCGCCGCGCTCGTCCAGCACCAGCACGGGCGACCCCTCCGGCACCACCGACCAGAGATGTTTTGCCTCATCCTGCTGGCGGAGCTTCACGTCGCGACCGCGCGATTCCGCCCAGTCATGCACAGCCAGTCCGGTGAAACCGGCCTTGCGGCCAAGCCCCAGGATGCGCTGCTCGTATTCCGCCGCGAGATCCTTCTCCGGTCCCGACTTCAGGTGCCCGATGGCGGCAATCGCGATCTTCACGCGAAACTCACCTTCATGCTCAGGCTCAGGCCGGAGCGTGCTCGGACCAGAGCTTTTCCAGATTGTAGAAGCTGCGCACTTCCGGACGGAAGACATGCACCATCACATCGCCGGCATCGACCAGCACCCAGTCGCATTGCGGCATGCCTTCGACGCGGAGGTTCTTCTTGCCCATCTGTTCGAGGCGTTCCACCACCTGATCGGCGATGGCGCTGACATGGCGGTTGGACCGCCCGGAGGCCACCACCATCACATCGGCGACGGTGGATTTCCGGGACACGTCGATCGTCACCACCTGCTCGGCCTTGCTGTCATCGAGCTGCTTCAGGACTTCCATGACCAGCGGCGGCCATTGCGGCGGCGGTGGCGCAGCCGCAACCGGTGCCTGTTTCGGCGCGGCCTTGACCGCGACCGGCGTCTTGGCAACAGGCTTCCGTGCCGTGGACTTCGATGCGACGGGCTTCCTGGCGGCAGGCGTCTTTGCGGCAGCTTTCCGTGTGGCGGGCTTCGCTGCGGGCGACCGGGTTGCGGCTTTCACGGCCTTCTTGGCAGCGGTTTTCTTCGCCGCGCCCTTCCGGGCCGGGGCCTTCGCACCCTGGCCGCCAGCGGCCTTTTTCGTTGCAGGCTTCTTCGTTGCGGTTTTCCTCGCGGGCGACTTCACCTTGGCCTTTGCCACCGTCCTGGCCACGGCCTTGGCCTTTGGCCTTGCGGCCTTCACGGTTTTCCTGGCGGAGGTGCCGGCGGCCTTCTTCGCAACCTTGCCGGCGGATCTCTTCGCCTTCGCTGCGCTCTTCTTCGCTGGTTTTTTCAGTGTGGTATTCCCTTGCTGTTGACGGTCAATCTAGCCCCGCCCGCGAATGCGTTCAAGGACGCTTGCGCCGCTTGCGGATGGCTGTCGAACTCTCCTTTCGCAACGGCATGGTGACAAAGCAGAAGGCCGGTGGCTTCCGCAGCGGCAGCGACGCCGCCAGATGCTGCGGCACCCGGCAACTGGCATAGCGCGTGGCGGCAGGGCTTTGCAGCGCCCGGATCGAATAGCCGGGACGGGCCAGCACGGCGACCGGCACGGCCTCCATGATGTCGGTCCAGTGATGCCAGTGATGCAGGTTGGCAAGGCTGTCGGCGCCCATGATCCAGACGAAATGCCCGTTTGCGAAAGCCCCTTTCAGGGCCTCCAGCGTCTGGGCCGTGTAGCGGGTGCTGATCTGCCGCTCCAGGTCGCTGACGACGAAACGCGGATGACGCGCAATGCGCCGCGTATAGGCAAGGCGCTTGCCGTAGTCGTCGGTTTCACGCGGGTCTTTCAGCGGATTCTGCGGCGACACCAGCCACCACACCCAATCGAGCTTGAGGCGCTTCAAGGCATAGAGGGCCACCATGTAGTGGCCGCGGTGGGCAGGATTGAACGAGCCTCCGAAAAGCCCGATGCGCTGTCCCTTGCCGAAAGGCGGCAGCCGCATCACACGGGCCGGACCTGGCCGTTGCCACGCACCTGATACTTGAAGGTGGTGAGCTGCTCCACCCCCACAGGCCCGCGGGCATGAAGCTTTCCGGTCGCGATGCCGATTTCGGCCCCGAAGCCGAATTCGCCGCCATCGGCGAATTGTGTCGAGGCGTTGTGCAGCACGATGGCCGAATCCACCGTGCGCAGGAATTTCTCCGCCGTGGCTGCATTTCCGGTGATGATCGATTCGGTATGCTGTGAGCCATACCTGGAAATATGCGCCATCGCCTCATCGACCCCATCGACAACCTTCATGGAAACGATGGCATCGAGATATTCCGTGGACCAGTCTTCTTCGGTTGCGGCCTTCACGCCCGCCACCGCCGTCTGCGTGGCGGCATCGCCGCGCACCTCGCAACCCGCATCCATCAGTGCACGGACGATCGGTTTCAGCGCCGTGTCCGCGACCGCCCTGTCGACCAGCACGGTTTCGGCAGCCCCGCACACGCCGGTGCGGCGCATCTTGGCATTGAGGACGATGGCCTGCGCCATGGCGGGATCGGCATCGCGATCCACGTAAACGTGGCAGATGCCTTCCAGATGGCTGAACACCGGAACCCTGGCATCGGCCTGGACCCGCGCCACGAGGCTCTTGCCGCCGCGCGGCACGATCAGGTCGATGGTGCCGCCAAGCCCGCTGAGCATGTCACCCACCGCGGCGCGGTCGGCGGTCGGCACCATCTGGATGGCGGCGGGATCGAGTGCCGCCGAGGCCAGCCCCTCGGCCAGGCAGGCCACGATGGCGCGTGAGCTTTCGAAACTGTCCGAGCCGCCCCGCAGGATTGCGGCGTTGCCCGACTTGAGGCAAAGCCCGCCCGCATCCGCCGTCACGTTGGGACGGCTTTCATAGATGATCCCGATGACGCCGATGGGAACGGAGACGCGGGAGATCTCAAGGCCGTTGGGCCTTGTCCAGCGGGACAGCACCCGGCCAACCGGATCGGGAAGGGCGGCGATGTCCTCCAGTCCCCTGGCGATGGCCTCCAGACGGTCGGGCGTCAGGCGCAGCCGGTCCACCAGCGAGGGCTTCAACTGCCGTTCGGCTGCTGCCGCAAGATCCTTGGCATTGGCCGCGATGATGACATTGGCGTTGCGTCGGATGGCGGCGGCCATGGCGACAAGAGCTTCATTCTTCTGTGCGGCCGGGGCAAGCGCCAGGGCTGCGGCGGCTTTCCGCGCCCTCTCGCCCAACTGCTTCATCTCACTGTCCATCGGCATTGCCCGTCATCATCACGAGATCATCCCTGTGGATCAATTCGTCCCGGCCCGCAAGGCCAAGCTCCTTCTCGATCTCGGATGACTTCCGCCCCTTGATGCGTTGCGCATCGCCGCTGTCATAGGCCACGAGGCCACGGGCGATTTCCTGGCCGTCGGCGGCAATCACGCTCACGGTATCGCCGCGCGAGAAACTGCCGCTGATCGCCTTCACCCCGGCCGGAAGCAGGCTCTTGCCACGGATGAGGGCGGCCTTGGCGCCGTCGTCGATGGTGAGGCGGCCGGTGGGTTGCAACGTTCCGGCAATCCAGCGCTTGCGCGATTGCAGCGGCGTCGCCTCGGCGAGGAACCAGGTGACGCGCTCGCCGGAACGGATGCGGCGGAGAGGATGCTCCACATGGCCGGAGGCAATCACCATGTTGCAGCCTGCACCCAGCGCGATGCGGGCCGCATCGATCTTGGTGATCATGCCGCCCGAGCCCACGCCTGAGACGGGTTTTCCCGCCATGGCCTCGATCTCCGGCGTGATGGCCCGCACCTCCGGAATGAACTCGGCCCCCTTCCGGTTGGGCGGGGCCGAATAGAGACCGTCGATATCGGAGAGCAGCACAAGGCAGTCCGCCGACATCATCGAGGCGACCCGCGCCGCCAGGCGGTCGTTGTCGCCATAGCGGATCTCGGTGGTCGCCACCGTGTCGTTTTCGTTGATCACCGGAACGGCACCCTGCTCCAGAAGCGTGCCCAGGGTGGCGCGTCCGTTGAGATAGCGGCGGCGCTCCTCGGTGTCGTGAAGCGTGACCAGCACCTGCGCCGCGACAATGTTCCGGGTCCGGAGAGCCTCGGCCCAGGCCTGGGCCAGCGCGATCTGGCCCACGGCGGCGGCGGCCTGTTTCTGCGGCAGTTCGAGCTTGCCCTTGGCCAGGCCGAGCGTGCGCCGTCCCAGCGCAATGGCGCCCGACGACACCAGGATGATGTCCGCGCCCCTGACCCGAAGGTCGGCAATGTCATCCACCAGCGACGACAGCCACGATGCCTTCAGGGTTCCGGACTTCTCATCGACGAGCAGGGCCGAGCCAACCTTGACGACGATCCGGCGGGCTTGTTCCAGCCGGTTCTTCATGGCCGCCACTCACCCGTTGACACTTTCTCCGGGTCCGGGGTGGCAGCAATCCTCTTGGCTTTCGCGATGACGGACATCAGCGCCCGCATGGCCTCCTCGATGCCCTGCTTGCTGGCGGCGGAAATCGTCAGGGGCGTTTTCCTGGTCTTGCTCTTGAAGGCCTTCAGCTTCTTGTCCAGCGCCTTTGCGTCGATGGCGTCGGTCTTGTTGAAGACGATCACCTCCGGCTTCTTCGCCAGTTCCTTGCTGTAGGATTTCAGTTCCTCGCGCACGGTCTTGTAGTCGGCAGCAGGGTCGTCCGAGGTCACATCGATCAGGTGAATGAGCACGATGCAGCGTTCGATATGGCCGAGGAACCGGGTGCCGAGCCCGGCCCCCTCGCTGGCCCCTTCGATGAGGCCGGGAATGTCGGCCAGGACGAAGCTGTTGTTGTCGCTGCGCACCACGCCCAATTGCGGATGAAGCGTGGTGAAGGGGTAGTCGGCAATCTTGGGGCGGGCCGCCGAGACCACCGAGAGCAGCGTGGACTTGCCCGCATTGGGCAGCCCGATGATGCCGGCATCGGCGATGAGCTTGAGGCGCAGCCAGACCCAGCGCTCCTCCCCCGGCAGGCCGGGATTGGCATGGCGGGGGGAGCGGTTGGTGGAGGACTTGAAATGGTGATTGCCGAACCCGCCGTTCCCGCCCTTCGCGATGCACTGGCGCTGGCCGGGTTCGGTGAGGTCGGCGAGCAGCGTTTCTCGGTCCTCGTCATAGACCTGCGTGCCGACCGGCACCTTGAGGACGATGTCCTCCGACGATGCCCCGGCACGGAGACGGCCCATGCCGTGGCCGGCGGTGCGGACCTTGAAATGCTGCTGGTAGCGGTAGTCGATCAGGGTGTTCAGGTCCTGTGCCGCTTCCACCCAGACATCGCCGCCATGGCCGCCGTCGCCGCCGTCCGGTCCACCCATTTCGATGAACTTTTCACGCCGGAATGACACGGAGCCGGCACCGCCGTCGCCGGCCTTCACATAGATTTTTGCTTCATCGAGAAATTTCATGGGGCGCTTCTAGCGCAACACCCGCGTGGTTGTAATCAACCGTGAAAGAAAAGATGCGCGATTCTCGCCGTGCAGGACCGGCGGGACGCTCCGGGCTTGAGGACGAGGGCCGCCCCGCCCCTGGGGTTGTGCAACCGCCCCTGCCATTGCGTGCAGGTGGCGAGGACGGTCTCCGCCAGGGGGAGGAGGAACGGGAAATCCGGACACACCCTCTTCAACCACAACAAAAAAGCGACCATTAACCTCTCGTTAACGAAGATGTTGCATCGCAGCAACAGTGTGATGTGAATGTATTTCCGGGGGAGTGGTCCATATTATCGTCACATTTGGACAATGTAACGACCCCTATTCACCACAGAGTCGGTCTGGCAGACGTCATCTTATACAGGGATGACGGAATGTTAGTCCGACAGAAGCCTGAAGGGGGTTTTATTATATGAATAAGTACTTCACGTCTGCTGTTGTAGCGTCCACCTTGTACTTGTCTTTACTTGCCACGACAGCTTCGGCAGCGTGCCTGAAAGGAAAAAGCTGCAGCACTGAAAAGATAAGCCCGCGCAGCGCCCGCATTGTTGAAATGATCAAGGCCGTGGCTCCCGCCCACGGTGTGCCCACCTGGTTTGCACTTCGCATTGCCAAGGTCGAATCCAACTACAACCCCCGCGCCCGTGGCAGCCATGGTGAACTGGGTCTTTACCAGCTCAAGTGCTCCACCGCCCGCGAGGTCGGATTTCGCGGCAGCTGCTCGACCCTGCTGAACCCCACCGTCAACATCGAATATGGCCTGAAGCATCTCGCCATTGCCATCCGCAAGTCCAACGGCGACCTGCGCATGGCTGCATCGAAGCACAATGGCGGCCTGGGCCGCACCCGCCTGGTGGCCGCCTACGTCGCCAAGGTGTTCTGATCCCGGAACCCGCGCCGGAGGTTCAGGCCATCCGGCGCGCTTGCCACCGGTCCCGTGACAGGCTGAGATTTGTCACGGGAACCTCCCTGCCCTGCGCTTTCGAATAGCTGCTGCAGGGCCCGACGACCTCGAATCCCAGTTTCTCAAGGATGCGCGCCGAGGCCGTGTTGCCGTTGTGGTAACAGGCGACGACCCTGTCATGCCCGGCCCGTTCGAAGGCGTCATCCACCATGGCCCGCGCCGCCTCGCTGCCGATGCCCCGGCCCCAGACCCGTTGCGAATACCAATAGCCCAGTTCGGCGTCGTCCTGGGCCTCGCTCCATTCATAGGATATGACGCCGACAAGTTCGCCCGGTGCCGTCTTTTCCTCGACCCCGGCCACCCGTGAGCGTGCCGCGAGCCTGTCCACGAACCGCAGGAAATCCAGCGCATCGTCAAGATGATAAGGATGCGGAATGCGCGCCGTGTTGCGCGCAATGGCCATGTCGTTCAGCTCCCGCACCAGGACCGGCGCATCACCTTCCGCAAGGGGCCTCAGGATCAGCCGCGCCGTTTCGAGCCTGCCCGCCATGGGCGTTCTCCTATGAAAAAAGGGAGCAAATGGTGTCCCATCTGCTCCCCTGATGCAATGCCGGACCATCCGGCAGGCGCAATCGCTTATTCGGCAGCCTTCGGCGCAACCACCGAGACAACCTGCTTGTTGCCCTTGGTGCCGCGGAATTCCACCGTTCCTGCAACCATCGCGAAGATGGTGTGGTCACGGCCCATGCCGACGCCCGTTCCGGGGTGCCACTTGGTGCCGCGCTGACGCAGGATGATGTTGCCGGGAATCGCCTGTTCACCGCCGAACAGCTTGACGCCGAGACGGCGGCCTGCGGTATCGCGGCCGTTGCGGGATGAACCGCCTGCTTTCTTGTGTGCCATGGTTCAGGACTCCTCTCGGTTACTCGGTCCGCGCGCGGTCGGTCTTGGCGCGGGGCGGCTTGCCAGCAGCCAGTTCCTTGGCCTGCTCGATCCATTCTTCACGGGCCACGCGGCCCTTCTGCTTCAGGTGCGCCTCGACCTTCTCCACATCGGCAGCCGACATGTTGGCAATGGCTGCGAAGGTGTTGAAGCCCAGCTCACGGAGACCCTTCTCCATCTTGGGGCCGACGCCGCCGATGAGCGAGATGTCGTCCGACTTGCCTTCGCCGACCGGAGCGGCAACCGCCTGGGCGGCGGGAGCGGCAGCGGCGGGAGCAGCGGCCTTCTTCTCGGCCTTGGGCTTGGCAGCCGACGGCTTGGCGCCGCCCGTCAGGATCTCGGTGATCGTGACCGAGGTGAGGAGCTGGCGATGGCCGTTGCGGCGGCGGTAATGCTTGCGGCGGCGCTTCTTGAAAATATAGACAGTGTCGGACTTTTCCTGCTTGGCGATTTCCGCCACCACCGTGGCGCCGGCCACGAAGGGCGCGCCGATCTCGACCGAACCGCCATTGCCGACCATCAGCACGTCCGTGAACGTGACCTGGTCGCCGGCAGCGCCGTCGAGCTTTTCAATGCTGATCTTGTCGTTGGCGGCAACGCGATACTGCTTGCCGCCTGTCTTGATGACTGCGTACATGTCTCTTCCTTCTTTCCCGCGCCGGACGGAGCCGCTTCATAACCCAATGGAAAAGCGGTCTTTTTCTGATTGCTTCGGTTCGAAGCCGGGTACCCTGGGGCAGCGCCATGTGTTTTGGCGGCCCGAAAGCCGCCAAACGTGGGGCTTAGTGGCGAATTGCCGGGGAAAAGTCAAGCCGTCCGGTGCCGTCCGGTGCCGCCGGGTGCCGCTCTTGACGCCCGCGCCCTGCCGTGGCCTTGTTCCGGGCGGGACACCCTCGCGTGGGTGGTATGGTATCGGAATGCGGCGTGCGGTCACGTTAATGCTGACACTTGTGCTGGCCCTGGCATTGGCGCTGGAGGCTGCGGCCGCCACCAAGAAGACCAGGAAGCCCGCGCCCGCTGCCAGGCCCGCCGTCGAAAAGCCCATCTATGAAGCCCCGATGCGGGTGGTGATCGTGCAGAACGGCAGGGCCTGTGGCGAAACCTGCCCGCAATGGATCGCGGCGGAAGGCGAGATCACCGCCGCCACCCCGGCGCTTTTCGAGAAGGTCTTCAGGCAGATGGGAAAGCGCAAGCTGCCCATCCTCATCCGCTCGCCGGGTGGGTCGATCGAAGCCGCCTTCCGCATCGGGCGGATGATCCGCAAGCGCGGCCTCGATGTCTATGTCGGCTATACGGTCTATGAGGGCTGCACCCCGGACAAGAAGGGCTGCAAGCTGCCGGAGGAGCAGGGCGGCATCTACCGGGGCAAGGCGATGGAATACTATGCCTGGTGCAACTCCGCCTGCCATCTCGTGCTCGCGTCCGGCACGAAGCGGCTTGCCGGTTACGGCAGCTATGTCGGCGTGCACAAGCCAAAAACGGTCTGGTCGCGCCAGATCGTCACCTACCGCGAGCGTTACCGCATCGTGAAAGGCAAGAAGCAGGTCATCGACCGCAAGATCGTCAGCCGCAAGCCCACCAAGAGCAAGGTCACCTTCGGCATCGACCCGCGGCTGCGCAAGAGCCTGCTGGCCTATTACAAGGCCATGGGCGTCGATCCTGCGATCCTCGCCGAAAACGAGAAGGCGGAATACAAGGATCTCAACTTCCTGAGCAGCGCGAAACTTGACGCCTACAGGCTCCGCACCAGCAGGGAAAGCGTTGTCGTGGTGCTGGGCGATGACATCTGCAAGAAGGCGGCAGCACCGGCCTATTGCCTGCCGCCGGCGGGCAAGCCGAAGCGCCAGACCGCCATGGCAACCCAGCAGCCCCCTGCGCCGCCCCCTGCCAAACCCGCCGTTTTCGGGCCTGTCGGAGACCGCTACAAGGACATGACTTTCACCTTGCTGCGGAACGAGGACGAAGCCTGCAGGCCCCGGTGCCCCGCCTGGATCGCCGCGCGCGGACGGATCACGGTCGGGACAGCGGAGCGTTTCCGCACCTTTCTGAGGGGCCACAAGCTCGATCCCGTCGTGGTCGTGCTGGATTCTCCGGGCGGGGATGGCCGGGAGGCCATGAAGCTGGGAAGGCTGTTGCGCAAGGCCGGTGCGAGCACCCTCGTGGGAATTTCGGCCGCGCGGCCGTGCGATGGTTCAGACCCTTCCTGCAAGCCCTACATCCGTCCGGGCTACTACAATGCCGAACGCCCGCTCTGCCAGTTCGAATGCACGCTGCCCTTCATGGCGGGCAAGGTGCGGATCGTCGATGGTTACTCCGAGCTGCGCTTCCGCAATCTGGAACTCCGCAAGATCGAAGTGGCCGGACAACTCGATGAGAGCACGCCGATGATGAACTACTTCAGGGAGATGGACGCACCCGACACGCTGTTGCGCGACCTCGTTTCATCGCCGCAACCGGCCATGAGCGGGAGCAAGGCAGTGGCGATCGGCGCGGCAACGCTGTCGCCCGACTACATCTCGACCTACCTGAGGGGTGCGTCCTGCAGTTCCCGCACCCTGCTCTGCCAGAAGTGAACCATCAGGAGGCGGTGTTCTGCTCCACCAGCCCCACCAGCCCGTCCATGATCCGGTTCAGGTCATAATCCTTGGGCGTGTAGACGGCGGCGACACCAAGCTGCTTCAGGACAAGGGCGTCCTCTTCGGGAATGATGCCGCCCACCACCACCGGAACGGATATATTCCGTGCACGGAGTTTTTGCATCACCTCGCGCACCAGCGGAACGTGGCTTCCCGACAGGATCGAAAGGCCGAGAAGATGGACCGCGTCCTTCCCCGCCTTTTCGACCAGCTCGTCGGGGGTCATGCGGATGCCGTCATAAACGACCGAGAGGCCGATGTCGGCGGCGCGGGTGGCAATCTGCTCGGCACCGTTCGAATGGCCGTCGAGGCCGGGCTTGCCCACCAGCAGTTTTGGCTGCGTGCCAAGCGTTGCCGCCAGCCTCGCGACACGGGCACGAAGTCCTTCCAGTGATCCGCCGCCCCTGTCGTCAGGCTTCAGGCCGACGCCGGTGGGGGCGCGGAATTCGCCGAACACCCCCCGCAATGCGCTTCCCCACTCACCGGTGGTGACCCCCGCCCTGGCGCAGGCAATCGACGGTTCCATGATGTTGCGGCCGGTCCGTGCAGCATCCTGCAAATCCGCAAGCGCGCGCACCACGGCAGCGTTGTCGCGCCTTGCCCGCCACGCCTTCAGCCGCTCGACCTGGCCGAACTCCACATCATCCTTGACCGTCATGATGGCATTGCCGGATGCAAGCGGTGACGGCTCGCCGCTGGTGAAGATGTTGACGCCCACCACCTTGGTGCTGCCCGACTCGATGGAGCGCAGTCGTGCTGTGTTGGAGCCGACCAGTGCCTCCTTCATGTAGGAGAGGCCGGCAAGCGAGGCGGCACCGCCCAGCAGTGCCACTTTCTCCATCTCGGCCCGCGCGGCGGCCTTGAGGTCTTCCACCTTGGCGGAGATCACCGCACTGCCGTCGAAGATGTCTTCGTGGTCGAGGAGATCGGTTTCAAACGCCATGACCTGCTGCATGCGCAGCGACCACTGCTGGTCGAAGGGGCGCGGCAGGCCCAGCGCCTCGTTCCAGGCCGGCAATTGCACGGCACGCGCGCGTGCCTTCTTGGACAGGACCACACCCAGCATCTCGATCAGGATGCGATAGACGTTGTTTTCCGGCTGCTGCTCGGTGAGGCCCAGCGAATTCACCTGCACGCCATAGCGGAAGCGCCGCAGCTTCTCGTCCGTCACGCCGTAGCGGTCGCGCAGCAACTCGTCCCAGAGATCGACAAAGGCACGCATCTTGGACAGTTCGGTGATGAAGCGGATGCCCGCATTCACGAAGAAGGATATGCGCGAGGCAACCAGGGGAAAGCTCGCCGCCGCAATGGCGGGCGAGGCCCTGCATGCATCGAGCACCGCCGTTGCCGTGGCGAGGGCAAAGCCCAGTTCCTGCGCCGGCGTCGCTCCCGCTTCCTGCAGGTGATAGGAGCAGATGTTCACCGGATTGAATTTCGGCATCTGGTCGGTGGCAAAGGAGATGGTATCGACGGTGAGGCGCAGCGACGCCTCCGGCGGAAACACATAGGTTCCGCGTGCCAGGTATTCCTTGATGATGTCGTTCTGGGTGGTGCCCTGCAACCTCGCGCGGGGGGCACCCTGTTCTTCCGCCACCGCCACATAGAGTGCCATCAGCCACGCCGCGGTGGCATTGATGGTCATGGAGGTGTTCATCTCGGCCAGGGGAATGCCATCGAACAAGGCCCGCATGTCGCCGATGTGGGAGACGGGAACGCCGACCTTGCCCACTTCACCGGCGGCGCGCGGGTCATCGCTGTCGTAACCCGTTTGCGTGGGAAGATCGAAGGCCACCGACAGGCCGGTCTGGCCCTTGGACAGGTTGGTGCGGAACAGGCGGTTGGAGTCCTCCGCCGTGGAGTGGCCGGCATATGTGCGCATCAGCCAAGGTTGGTCAGCCATGGGAAGCCCAAATCTGTTGCATTGCAACAGGGAAGCATGGCCCCACCCCGGCTGCAACTCCACTTTGGTGCAGTCGTCAGGGCCTGTTGTCGCTGGGTGGCCGGCATCCGAAGAGAACCGGCATCCGAAGAGAAGATGGATCAGGAAGCCCATGACCAGCTGGCCCGCAGCGGCAAGGCCAAGGGCGCGGGAGAGATCTTCGGCCACAGCGGGATTCACGTCGCGGGCAAGGGCATTGCCGTAGAGGCCGGCGCCGCACATGAGCACGAAGGCCAATGCCGTGAGCGCCCGCCGTTGCAGCACGAATTGTCGTGACAGGACAAAGGTGCTGGGGATTGCAAGAAGGGCATTGCCGACAAGCAGCGCCACCGGCGGCGACCATGTTCCCGCAAACGGAAACAAGGCTGCCAGAGCCTCCTGAAGAAACGTCACTGAACCGCCCCCGGTCAAATGTGATGAGGCCCGATGGCTACCCGGCAACGGGCCTCTGGTGTTGTTTTGGCCGGACCGGCTGGGCGGGGTCAAGATGCCGCGCAGGACCGGACCGGCCGGACATGGACTAATGGTGCAATGCAAAATAGTCTGTTTCATGACTAGACTGTCCATCCCGACCACGCGACATCTGCCAAGAGGACCTTCATGACCGCAGCCGCAAGCAAGCTCTCCCCCGTCACGGGCAAGACTGTTTACGCCGTGGGCGAGATTCCGCCGCTGGGCCATGTACCGGAGAAGATGCATGCCTGGTGCATCCGGCAGGACCGCCATGGCGCACCCGATACCGCCATGCAGGTCGAGGAAGTGCCGACGTGGCAGATCGGCGAGGACGAATGCCTGATCCTGGTGATGGCGGCGGGCGTGAATTACAACGGCGTGTGGGCAGCCCTCGGCAAGCCCATCTCCCCCATCGACGGGCACCGGAACCCGTTCCACATCGCCGGCTCGGATGCGTCCGGCGTCGTCTATGCGGTGGGATCGAAAGTGAAGCGCTGGAAGGTCGGCGACGAGATCGTCGTCCACTGCAACCAGGATGATGGCGACGACGAGGAATGCAATGGCGGCGACCCGATGTTCTCGCCCTCGCAGCGCATCTGGGGATACGAAACGCCCGACGGCTCCTTCGCGCAGTTTGCCCGCGTCCAGGCTCGCCAGCTCCTGCCCAAGCCCCGGCACCTGACGTGGGAGGAAAGCGCCTGCTACATGCTCACGCTCGCCACCGCCTACCGCATGCTGTTCGGCCACCGTCCCCATGTGCTGAGTGCCGGGCAGAGCGTTCTGGTGTGGGGCGCTTCCGGTGGCCTCGGTTCCATGGCCGTGCAGCTTGCCGCCACGACGGGCGCCAGCGCCATCGGCGTGGTCTCCGATGAAGACAAGCGCGACTTCGTGCTGGGACTCGGTGCCCGCGGCGTCATCAACCGCAAGGACTTCAAGTGCTGGGGGGCGATGCCGCAGGTCGGCACGCCGGAATACAATGCCTGGCTCAAGGACGCGCGGGAGTTCGGCAAGGCGATCTGGAACATCACCGGCAAGGGCAACAACGTCGATATGGTGTTCGAGCATCCGGGGGAATCGACCTTCCCCGTTTCCATCCTCGTGGTGAAGCGCGGCGGCATGGTGGTGATCTGCGCCGGCACCACCGGCTATAACCTCACCATGGATGCCCGTTACCTGTGGATGCACCAGAAGCGGGCGCAAGGCTCGCACTTCGCCAACCTGATGCAGGCCTCCGCCGCGAACCGCCTCGTCGAGGCCCAGCGCATCGACCCCTGCATGTCGGAAGTCTATTCGTGGAACGACATTCCCCTTGCCCACATGAAGATGTGGAAGAACGAACACCGCCCCGGCAACATGGCGGTGCTGGTTTCGGCGCCGCGCACGGGGTTGAAGAGCTTCGAAGACACGGTGGAAGCCGCCGGAGGCTGAGGGCTATTCCCGCAGGTCCGGCTTGTCGGGCACGGACTTCAGCACCGAGAGCAGGTGCAGGACGCGATTCACCTCGCCACCGAGTATGAGCACCAGCGCCGCGAGGTAGAGAAAGAACATCGCCGCGAACAGGCCGGACAGCGAGGCGTAGGTCGAGGTGAAGGTGTGGAACTGCAGGATCCACCATGAGAAGCCGAGCGCCAGAACTCCCCAGACGACAACCGTGAGCAGGACACCGGGCAGGATGCGGACAAGCGGCATGCGCCGCGCCGGAAGCACCACATGGGCGGCCATCACGCCGAAGAACATCACCAGCAGGGCCAGTGGAATGCGCATCTGCTGCAGGGATTCGAATTTCCCCGCAATGGCGATGCCGTGGCCGGCGGCAAAGCGCAGCGCCAGCGGCAGGAGCACGATGAGGAACGAGAAGGCGACGAACAGCGCCGCCGCCGCGATCACGAACAGGATATCGATGAGATAGACCAGCCAGGCCGGTCTGCGGTCCTTCAGGTCGTAGGCGCGATTCAGCCCGACGCGCACCGAATCGACACCCGCCATGGCGCTCCAGATCGTCAGCAGGGCGGCGATGCTGAGCAGGTCGGCACGCGGCACGGTGAGGATGGAAGTGATCTCGCCTGCCAGCGGCTTCACCAGCGCATCGGGAACCACATCGATGAGAAAGTTGACCGCCGCCCGTGCCTGGTCCTCCGTTCCGATGAAACCTGCAATCGCCGTGAGGAAGATGAGGAACGGAAAGATCGAGAAGAGCGTGCGGAAGGCGATGTTGCCCGCGAGCGGCACCGCTTCATCGGCGAAGAGGCGGCGGAAGGTCTTGGCCAGCAACCTGAAGGGGCTTAACCCCGCAATCGCGCCGCTGCCCTGTGGTGGAGACCGTTCGTCCGTCATGGATTGCCATCATGCCCGCATGGCAGCAATGCGCCAAGCCTTATAACGCATTCATTCTGTGGTATTTTCCCGAACCGCGGCGCAAGACTGGGGGCCATGCCCGATTCCTTTACCCGCATCATTGTCGCGTCCGCGCCGGCGCTCTTTGTCGTGATGTGGGCGACGGGTTTCATCGCGGCGCGGCTCGCGGCACCACATGTCGAGCCTTTCACCTTCCTCGCCATCCGCTTCCCTCTCGCAGCGGCGCTCTTTGCAGGGATCGCCGTTGTCATGAAGGCTCCGTGGCCCGCACCGAGGCTGGCGCTCCATGCCGGCATCACCGGCGCCTTCATCCATGCCATATATCTCTCCACCGTCTTCTGGGCGGTTTCGCACGGGCTTCCGGCCGGTGTCTCCGCCTTGATCGTGGGGCTGCAACCGCTCATCACCGCCTTCATCGCCTCGGCGCTGGTGGGGGAGGAGATCACGCCCCGCCACTGGTTCGGGCTGCTCGTCGGGGTCAGCGGCGTGGGGCTGGTGATCTCGCCGCGGCTGTCGCTTGCCGCCATTGACGGCATCACGCCCGCAACGACGCTGGCCTGCCTCGGCGGCACCTTGGCCATCGCATTCGGCACGGTGTACCAGAAGCGCTTCGCCACGACGCTGCACATCGCCAGCGGCGGGGCCTGGCAATATGTGGGTGCGTCCATCGTGATGGTCCTCGCTGTTGCCCTGTTCGAGGAAGGCCGCTTCGATGGCAGCTTCAATGCCTGGTTCGCGCTCTCATGGTCGGTGATCGTGCTTTCGCTCGGCGCCATCTCGCTCCTCATGCTGCTCATCCGCCACGGAGAGATCGCCCGCGTCTCAAGCCTGATGTTCCTTGTTCCGGCGGTTGCGGCCTTGATGGCCTACGGATTGTTCGGCGAAACACTGACCCTCGTGCAGGTTGCGGGCATGGCCGTCTGTGCGGCAGCCGTGGTTATCGTCAACCGGCGGCGACCGGCGGCGTCCTGATTTCATCCAGCGCCGCCTTCGCCCTGTCGCGATGGGCCTGGGTGATGTGGCTGCGCACAAGGCCGATCGCACCCATCAGGATTGCCATGTCATCGGTGAAGCCCAGCGCCAGGATAACATCCGGGACCACATCGAAAGGCATGATGAAATAGGCCAGCGCGCCAAAGAGCGTTGCCTTCACCTTCAGCGGCGTGGCGGCATCGGTGGCGCAATACCAGGCGGCCAGCAGTTCATCGGCAAAGGGAAGGCGCGCAGCATTGCGCGTCAGCTTCGGCCAGAAACCTTCCCGGACCATGGTTTCATTCGTGTCTTGAGACATGGATTCACCCTCCCCTTCACGAGAGACCCCAGAGATGGGGACACCCGACCGGATTTCAAGGGCGGCGTCAGAAGCCGTGCTGGGTGAGCCAGAGCACTGCCATGAGGATGACAATCGCCCCGAACTGCAGGATGACGCGCCAGCGCATGAAGGTTTGCGAACGGTTGGGCGAGCCGCCCCGCATCATGTTGGCAAGACCGAACACCAGCACCACGGCAACGGCGGCGACGGCGATGTAACTCAGGATGTTGGCAGCAATCATGGCAGCGGGTTAGCGCCTTTTGCCCCCCTTGCCAATCGGACTGTTCAACTGTTCCGGTCTGCGAAACTGTCGAGCAGGCCGGAGGGCAGGAGACGCCGCATCAGTGCCGCCACATGGGTCGGGACGGTGACATAGTAATGGGCGCGGGGATTGGGCTTTTCGAGGGCGATGACGAGTTTCTCCAGAACCCGTTCCGGCGGCAGCTTGAAGCGGCTCGCCCCGCCCTTGTCGAGACGGCGGCGCTGCTTCTCGAAATCATCCTTGTAGTGCGAGTGCGTCATGTCGATGTTCTTCTCGAAGGCCGCACGGGCATTCTGCACGAACATGCTGGTGATGGGGCCGGGGTTGATGGTGACAACCTTGATGCCGCTGCCGCGCAATTCCAGGCGCATCGTGTCGGTGAGACCTTCCAGGGCAAACTTCGAGGCATTGTACGGGCCACGATACTTGAGCGCGAGGAGGCCCAGCACCGATGAGCACTGCACGATCCTGCCGCCGCCGTTTGCCCGCAGCATCGGCAGGCAGCCGCGGGTGAGCTGGTGCCAGCCGAAGAAATTCGCCGCGAACTGTTCTTCGAGAACGGCGCGGGTCACGTCTTCCACCGCGCCGGGCTGGCCATAGGCACCATTGTTGAACAATGCATAAAGCCTGCCGTCGGTGCGCTGGCGCACCTCGGCGATGCAGGCATCGACGCTTTCGGCAAAGCGGTAGTCGAGAGCGATGGCCTCCAGCCCTTCGCGCTCCAGCATGGCAAGGTCTTGCGGCGTGCGCGCCGTTGCAAGGACACGGCAGCCCCTTTGCTTGAGGCCCCTTGCGCAGGCCAGGCCGATGCCGGTGGAGCAGCCGGTAATGAGAATCGCTTTCTGGGTCATGCCCGATCTTTAGGCGGCTTGCCGCCCGCCTCCAACCGTCATTGCATCAGCCCCGGCGGGCCTGGGCATGAAGGCCGCAGGAATGCCGGTGAGGCGGGTTCAGTTCGATCCGTCCAGCAAACGGCGGGCGATCACCTGCGCCTGGATTTCGGCAGCACCTTCGAAGATGTTGAGGATGCGGGCATCGCACAGGACGCGGCTGATCTGGTACTCCAGCGCGAAGCCATTGCCGCCGTGGATCTGCAGGGCGTTGTCCGCATTGGCCCAGGCGATGCGCGCGGCGAGAAGCTTGGCCATTCCCGCCTCCACATCGCAGCGCCTGCCCTCGTCCTTCGCGGCGGCGGCGCGATAGGTGAGAAGCCGCGCCCCATGGGTTTCCGCCGCCATCAGGGCCAGCTTGTCGGCGACGCGGGGAAAGCCGATGATCGGCTTGCCGAACTGAATCCGGTCTTCGGCATACTTCAGGCCGAGGTCGAGGGCGTTCTGCGCCACGCCCACGGCACGCGCGGCGGTCTGGATGCGCGCGCTTTCGAAGGTCTGCATCAATTGCTTGAAGCCCTGGCCCTCCACCCCGCCCAAGAGGTTCCCCGCCTTCACTTCGAAATCCTCGAAGCGGATCTCAAATTCCTTCATGCCACGATAGCCCAGCACCTCGATTTCGCCGCCTGACATGCCTTGCGCCGGGAATGGCTCGGCATCCGTGCCGCGCGGTTTTTCCGCAAGGAACATGGAAAGACCCTTGTAGCCCGCTTCTGCCGGATTGGTGCGGGCCAGCAGCATCATCAGGTCGGCACGCACGGGATGGGTGATCCAGGTCTTGTTGCCCGTCACCCTGTAGGTATCGCCGTCGCGCACGGCCCGCGTCTTCAGCGCCCCCAGATCGGAACCCGTATTGGGTTCGGTGAACACCGCCGTGGTGAGGATGTCACCTGACGCGATGCGCGGCAGCCAGTGCCGCTTCTGCTCTTCCGTGCCGCCGCACAGGATGAGTTCGCTGGCGATCTCGGCGCGGGTTCCAAGCGACCCCACCGCGATCCAGCCGCGCGACAGTTCTTCCGAGACGACGCACATCGATTGTTTCGAAAGCGCCAGGCCGCCGTATTCTTCCGGGAGGGTGAGCGCGAAGACGCCGAGTTCGGCGAGTTCGGCAACGATCTCCAGCGGCACATAGGCATTGTTGCGATGCCAGCCGTGGGCATGGGGCGCCACCTTGTCGGCAATGAAGCGGTTCATCGACTGGCGCATGTCTTCAAGCGCCGGGTCAAGACCGGATGAGCCGAGAATATCGGCCGCCGCCTTGGCCTTCAGCGCCCCCGCCACGTCGGCGCGGGTTGCGGAGGTGTTGCCGTTCTGAAAAAGATGAAGGGCGCGGATCGCGGCAAGCCCGGCGTCCGCAAGGCCAAGCTCATGCGGGCGGATCACTTCCTGCTGGTTGAGGGGAATGCCGCCCACGATCTGGTTCAGGTATTCTCCCGCCAGCACGCGGGCGAGGGCCGCATCGGCGGCGCTGTATGATCCCTGCGCCGCAAGGTGTTCCGCATGGGCGGCAAGGGCAGCAAGGGTCTCGGCATAGGTCGCGAGCCAGGCAATGCCATGGGCGAGATGCTGTTCCCGGTCGAAGGCTTCAGGAGAACGGTCCCCGGCAAGTTTCACCCTGAGGTGGGCCAGCGCCTGTGGCACGAGTTCGGCCACCCGCGCATGGGCATGGTGAAGCTCATCGGCAATCGTCACAATCCGTCTCCTGCTCTTGTCGGTCTGGCGCAAAGGCTATGCGCGCCGATATTGCGTCGCAACATCACCTTTGGTCGCCCCCTCGCCGGTCCGCCTGGAAGGCGCTGCGGGGGCCTTGTGCATCGCCTGCCGGGCTGCCCCATTTGGGCCGGAATTTTCCGCTCTAGGCAACATGACGCACCGTTACACACTGTTAACGGGTCGAATCATATGGTTAACAAATGAAAATGCGCGGCGTTTTTCCAGCTTTCTTGATTCTTGCGGGCTTCGCGACAGCGGCCCTCGCCCAATCGGCTGACGAGCCCAAGAAGCTCGGCAGCTACAAGGACTGGCAGGCCTTCACCTACAAGGCCCCGGACTCGAAGGTCTGTTTCGCCTTCTCGGAACCCAAGAGTTCCAAGTCCACCCGCGAGGCCAAGCGCGGGCCGATCCGCTTCATCGTGACCAATTATCCGGGCCGCAAGGTGGCGGGCCAGATCTCCACCATCATCGGTTACCCCTTCAAGGAAGGCTCCACCGTGAAGCTGGTGATCGATGACAAGGAGTTCACCCTCTATCCGGTGGGCGACACGGCCTGGGCCGAAAAGGACGATGCCGAAATCGTTGCCGCCATGAAGGATGGCAAGACCCTCAGGGTTTCGGGCACGAGCTGGAAAGGCACCGAAACCACCGACAGCTATTCGCTGGCGGGCATTTCCGCTGCGATCGACGAGATCGACAGCGCCTGCAAGTAGCCTTCCCGCGATGACGGCGCGGCGGCGTCTTGCGGCACTCCTGCTGGCACCGCTGGTGGCGGTGTGGGTCTTGGCGACCTCAGGGCGTGCCGATGCCGCCTGTTCCACCCAGGAGCACGAGGGCAACAGCTATGATGTCTGCCGCTTTGATCCGGCGAAGCAGCCGCTCGAACTGTTCAACCTGAATGAGGACGGCGAGCCCATCGCCAATTTCTCCGCCCTGGCGGCGCGTCTTGCGGGCGACGGCAAGCGGCTGACCTTCGCCATGAATGCCGGCATGTTCGACGACAAGCTCCGTCCCATCGGCCTTTACGTGGAGCGTGGCCAGACCCTGAAGAAGCTCAACCGCCGGAACGGCTTCGGGAATTTCCACCTCAAGCCCAACGGTGTTTTCCTGATCGCCGGCGGCAAGGCCGCCGTGATGGACACGGAGGCTTTCGTGAAAGCGGGGCTGAAACCGGATTTCGCCACCCAGTCCGGCCCCATGCTGGTGATCAACGGCAGGATTCACCCCAAGTTTTCCGAAACCGGCACCTCGGCCAAGGTGCGCAACGGTGTCGGCGTCACGGCTTCGGGCGAGGTTGTGTTCGTGCTGTCCGAAAACGCCGTGACCTTTCACCGGTTTGCCCGCTTTTTCCGCGACGCCCTGGCGACGCCCAACGCGCTGTTCCTCGACGGCACCATCTCCAGCCTCTATTCCACCGATCTCCGCCGCAACGACGGCTTCCTGCCGCTGGGGCCCATGGTCGGCGCCTACGAAGCCAGGTGACCGGACGGCAGGTTTGATTTTGCCGCGGTAACGGTCTAACTCCCGGCGCAGTACGGAAGCGGTTGTCTTCCCCGCTTCACAACCCCATGTCCCGGTCCATCATGCCCACACTCATCTCCAGCCTGCCGGAACGCTATATCCAGAACGACCAGCGCCCCTCGCTGGCGGGGCTTTCGCGTGAGCAGCTCATGGAGATGCTGGCGCGGGTGGGCGTGCCGGAAAAGCAGCGCAAGATGCGGGCGAACCAGCTTTTCCACTGGATCTACCACAAGGGCGTCACCTCCTTCGCGGCGATGAGCAACATCGCCCGCGAGCTGCGCGACAGGCTGGATGAGGCCTTCCAGATCTCCCGTCCCGAAATCGTCACCGAGCAGAAGTCCTCTGACGGCACCATGAAGTGGCTGTTGCGTCTGGCCCCCGACGAGCGCGGCCAGCGTCACGAGATCGAGACCGTCTACATTCCCGAAGAGGACCGGGGCACCTTGTGCATTTCCTCGCAGGTGGGCTGCACCCTTACCTGCACCTTCTGCCACACCGGCACGCAAAGGCTGGTGCGGAACCTGACCGCCGGGGAAATCGTGGGCCAGATCATGCTCGCCCGCGACCGCATCGGCGACTGGCCCGATGCTCTTGCCGCCAACACGCAGCCGCCGTCATCGGGACGCTACATCACCAATGTGGTGCTGATGGGAATGGGAGAGCCGCTCTACAATTTCGACAACGTGAAGCAGGCCATGGACCTGGCGAGCGACGGCGAAGGTCTTTCGCTTTCAAGGCGCCGCATCACCCTGTCCACGTCGGGCGTGGTGCCGGAGATCGTGCGTGCCGGAGACGAGATCGGCACCATGCTGGCGATCTCGCTGCACGCCACCACCGATGAGATCCGCGACAGGCTCGTTCCCCTGAACCGGAAGTATCCGCTGGCCGAACTGCTGGAGGCCTGCCGCAACTATCCGGGCCTTTCCAACGCGCGCCGCATCACCTTCGAATACGTGATGCTGAAGGGCGTCAATGATTCCAGGGACGATGCCAAACGGCTGGTGAAGCTTCTGTCCGGCATTCCCGCCAAGATCAACCTCATTCCGTTCAATCCCTGGCCGGGCACGCAGTATGAATGCTCGGACTGGGAGACGATCGAGAGCTTTGCCGAGATCGTCAACCGCGCCGGTTACGCCAGCCCCGTGCGCACCCCGCGGGGCCGGGACATCATGGCGGCCTGCGGCCAGCTCAAGAGCGAAAGCCAGAAGCTCAGGGCCAGGGAACGCATGGCGGCACAGACGGCGTGAATGAACCGTTCACTCTCGGCAACGGCACCCGGTTCCCAAATCGGTCCGCCTGTGCTCTAGGGTTGTGCCGCCCATCGGGCAACACAAAGGACAGGCAATGACACTCAAGAAAATCGCGCTGGCAGCGGCGCTTGTAACGCTGGCAGCAGTTCCCGCCAAGGCTGAAGTGATCGACATCTCCACCGTGAAATGTTCGGACTTCGCCAAGATGAGCGAAGAAGAAGGCAGCTACCTCCTGGTCTGGCTGCATGGCTATGCCGGCGGCAAGGCCGGCGACACCACCATCGATCTCGATTCCTTTGCCGAATCCGGCACCGCCATCGGCGAATCCTGCGCCGAATCCCCGGAACTGGGACTGATGACCGTCATCAACCAGATCGAAGGCGACCAATAGGCCCGGCGGGCAGGCTTGCCTTCTGCGGTATTGCCTGCCCTTTGCCTCGCGTGTAAGGCGCATTCCCGAAGTTTCCTCCGCTTCCGGCGGAGGACGATCCGGGAAACAAAATGTCCAAGCAGAAGATCAGCAAGGTCGTGCTCGCCTATTCCGGCGGCCTCGACACCTCCATCATCCTGAAATGGCTCCAGACCGAGTACAACGCCGAAGTCGTGACCTTCACGGCCGACCTCGGCCAGGGCGGCGAGCTTGAGCCTGCCCGCAAGAAGGCCGAGATGCTGGGCATCAAGGAGATCTTCATCGAGGACCTGCGCGAGGAATTCATCCGCGACTTCGTCTTCCCGATGTTCCGCGCCAACGCCGTCTATGAAGGCGTCTACCTGCTGGGCACCTCGATTGCCCGCCCGCTGATCGCCAAGCGCCTGATCGAGATCGCCGAAAGGACCGGTGCCGATGCCATCTCCCATGGCGCCACCGGCAAGGGCAACGACCAGGTACGTTTCGAACTCACCGCCTATGCCCTGAACCCCGACATCAAGATCATCGCGCCGTGGCGTGAATGGGCGTTCAAGAGCCGCACCGACCTGATCGAGTTTGCCGAAAAGCACCAGATCCAGGTGGCGAAGGACAAGCGCGGCGAGGCGCCCTTCTCGGTGGATGCCAATCTCCTGCACTCCTCCTCGGAAGGCAAGGTGCTGGAGGATCCGTGGGAAGAACCGCCGCCCTATGTCTACCAGCGCACCATCGCGCCGGAGGATGCGCCCGACACGCCGACCTACATCGAGATCAGCTTCAAGAACGGCGACCCCGTTGCCATCAACGGCAAGGCCATGTCGCCCGCCACGCTCTTCACCGAACTGAACCGCCTCGGCCATGACAACGGCATCGGCCGCCTTGACCTGGTTGAGAACCGCTTCGTCGGCATGAAGTCGCGCGGGGTTTACGAGACACCCGGCGGCACCATCCTCGCCGCTGCGCACCGGGCCATGGAATCGATCACCCTGGACCGCGAGGCCGCGCACCTGAAGGACTCGCTGATGCCGCGCTATGCCGAGCTGGTGTATTACGGCTTCTGGTTCGCTCCAGAACGCGAGATGCTGCAGGCCATGATCGACAAGAGCCAGGAGCATGTGGAAGGCGATGTGCGCCTCAAGCTCTACAAGGGCAACGTCATCGTGGTGGGCCGCCGCTCGCCCAAGTCGCTCTACAAGAACGACCTCGTGACCTTCGAGGATGACCGTGGCGCCTATGACCAGAAGGACGCGGCAGGCTTCATCCGCCTCAACGCCCTGCGGCTGCGCACCCTTGCGGCCCGCAAGCGGAGCACCTGAGCCGGAGGCCCGTCACCCCCGCTTCCGGCGTGACTTCGCGAAGGTATCGAATGCCACCGCGAGCACGATGATGACGCCGATGATGATCTGCTGGATGTAGCTTGAGACATTCATCAGCACCAGGCCGTTGAGCAACACGCCGATGAGGAGGCTGCCCACCACGGTGCCGAAGATCGTGCCCGCGCCTCCGAACAGGCTGGTGCCGCCGATCACCACCGAGGCGATGACGGTGAGTTCGTAGCCGGTGCCTGCCACGGCTTCCGCCGAGTTCAGCCGCGCCGCCAGCACGAAGGCGCCAAGGCCCGCGAAGAAGCCCATGATGACATAAACGCTGCAAATGATGCCCGTGACGTTGAGGCCGGACAGCCGCGCCGCTTCGGGATTGCCGCCCACCGCATAGACCCGCCTTCCGAAGCGGGTGTAACGCAGCACGATATGGGCCACGATGGCCGCCACAAGGAAGATGATGACCGGAACGGGCACCGGCCCGATCTTGCCCTGGCCCCACCAGGTGAAGGCCTTGTCGAAGCCGCTGATCGGACCGCCCGCCGCGAACAGCAGGGCCGCGCCCCGGAACACCGACATGCCGCCCAGTGTCACCACGAAGGGCGGCACCTTGAAACGGGTGATGGCAAAGCCCTGGATGTAGCCGCCGGCGAGTCCAACTGCGATTGCCGCAAGCGCCGCCAGCTGCCAGCCATAGCCCACCGCGTCATCGCCCACGGTGAAGCGGTCCTGCATGCCGCCCTTGGCCACTGCCGCGGCAACCAGCCCGGCAAAGGCCAGCAGCGAGCCGACCGAAAGATCGATGCCCGCCGTCAGGATCACGAAGGTCATGCCGATGGCGAGAAGCCCGGTGATCGACACCTGCCGCATGACGTTGAAGAGGTTGATCGACGAGAGGAAGCGCGGCTCCACGATCGCGAACACCGCCATCAGCACGAGAAGGAAGATGAGCGGGGCAAAGCGTGCAATGAACCCGAAGGCGTCGAATGAGGTGTCCGTTGCTTTGGCGGGTGAGCCGGTTGTCGACATCGGGCGTTCTCTCCTAGGCCGCCTTGGGTGCGGACATTGTCATGAGCGTCATCAGTTGTTCCTGCGTGGCACCCGGCCCCGGCACGTTTCCGGTGACACGGCCTTCGCGCATGGTGACGATACGGTCGGCAAGGGAAAGCACTTCCGGCAACTCGGAGGAAATGACAATCACCGCGATGCCTTCCCTTGCCATTTCGATGAGAAGATTATGGACCTCGACCTTGGCGCCGACATCGATGCCGCGCGTCGGCTCGTCCACGATCAGCACGTTGGGCCGCAGCGCCAGCCAGCGCGCCAGCACCACCTTCTGCTGGTTGCCGCCGGAGAGATTGCCCACCAGCTGCTCGCCTGAGGTCATGCGGATGTTGAGCTTGCGGCGATAATCCTCGACCAGCGCCGTCTCCCTTGCGGCGCTGATGAACGGCCCCCACCCGCTGATGTGATCGTGCGCGGCCATGGACAGGTTCGTCCGGATGGCAAGGCCCAGGAACAGCGCCTGCTGCTTGCGGTCTTCCGGCACGAGGCCGATGCCCTGCGCAATCGCATCCGACGGGCTTGCAATCCTGGCCGGCGTCCCGCCGACGATCACCTCGCCGGAATCGAGGGGATCAGCGCCGAAGATCGCCCGCGCGGATTCCGTGCGGCCCGCGCCCACCAGTCCGGCGAGGCCGAGAATCTCGCCCTTGTGCACCTTGAATGAAACATCGTGAAGCTCGATGGCGCTGGCATCCGTCGCCTTGCGCTTGCGGTTGAGGCCCTTCACTTCCAGCGCCACCTCGCTTTGCGTGAAGCTGCCCTGCCGGTGGGCCAGAAGCCCCACGTCGCGGCCCACCATCATGCGGATGATGCCTTCGATCGATGTCTCCGGCACGCGACCCGCACCGGCGTTGCGGCCATCGCGCAACACGGTGTAGCGGTCACAGATCTCGAACACCTCTTCGAGGCGATGGGTCACGAAGATTGTCGAGATCCCCTCCGCCTTCAGTCCGCGCACGATGGTGAACAGTTTTTCCACCTCCGAACGGCTCAGCGCCGATGTCGGCTCATCCATCACGATGATCCGCGACTTCATGGAAAGGGCGCGGGCAATCTCGACCATCTGCTGTTCGGCCACCGCGAGATCGCGCACCCGTGTCGAAGGTTCGCGGTCGAGGCCGATGCGTCTTGAGATCTTCCGTGTCTCCTCTTCCATCAGGCCATGATTGACGAAGAAGCGCGAACCGAGTTCACGGCCCACGAACACGTTCTCGGCAATCGACATGTCGGGCGCGAGCGTGAATTCCTGATAGATGGTGACGATGCCCGCCCGCTGCGCATCCTGCGGCGTGGCAAAGACGGTCGCCTTGCCATCGAGCGAGATCGTTCCGGTATCGGGGGCCTGCGCACCCGACAGGATTTTCAGGAGCGTGGACTTCCCTGCCCCGTTCTCGCCGAGGAAGGCATGGATTTCACCGGCCCCCACCGCGAAGTCCACGCTCTCAAGCGCCTTCACGCCCGGAAAGGACTTTGAAATGCCCGACATCCGGAGAAGGGGCGCGAATTCTGCTGGCTCTGTCTGCATCAGAGTGACGGCCGGAGGCATGACCCCCGGCCGGATCAGGTCTTTGCGTTACTTCACTTCGCCGAGTCGTTCGGCGATGTTCAGGTTGTCCTTGGTCACGGCCACCGGCGTGAGCAGGATCACCTTTTCGGCAGGCTTGGTGCCGTCCTTGAGGAAGGCGGTCAGCGTTTGCACGCCCAGCGCGCTCTGCTTGCCGGGGAACTGCTCGATCGTGGCGGTCAGGCCGCCGTCGCGCACCTGTGCGAGGGCTTCCGGCAGCGCATCGAAACCGATGATGGCAATGCCGGAGAGATTGCGCGCCTTCACGGCTTCCATGGCGCCCAGCGCCATGTCGTCGTTGGCGGCCACGATCACCTTCGGCGGTTCGGCCAGGCCGGAAAGAGCGGCCTCGGTCACGGCCAGTCCCTTGTCACGGGCGAAGCCGGCGGTTTGCTCAAAGACGATCTTGTACTTGGCATCGCCATCGAGGACGTTGTGCAGGCCCTTGTTGCGGTCGATGGCCGGAGACGCACCCGACTGCCCTTGCAGGTTCACGATGGTGGCGCCGTCGGGGAACATCTGCTTCACCAGATTGCCCTGGGCTTCGCCGCCCTTCACGTTGTCGGCACCGATATGGGCGAGAATGCCCTCCACCGACGGCACGCGGCGATCCACCGTCACCACGGGAATGCCGGCTTCAACAGCCTGCTGAAGCGCGGGCGCCATGGCGTCCACTTCATTGGGGCTGATCACGATGCCTTTCACGCCCTGCGCAATCGCCGCTTCGATGTCGGCTGTCTGCTTGGGGGAAGAAACCTGGCCATCGCTCTCGACGGCTTCATAGCCCTGCGCCGTGATCTCGGCCTTGAAGGCATTCATCATGTGGACGAAGAAGGGAAAGCTCAGTCCCGGCACCGATGCCAGGATCTTGTCGGCAGCAAGTGCCGTGCCCGCACCGCTGACCAGAGCGGCGGCAGCGACACCTGCAAAGAGTGTACGGCGAGTAAGACGCGTTATCATGTTGTGTTCCTCCCAATGCCAATTGGCATGCATGAGCATGCGCAAACTGTTATATCAGTTAAAGAGTGGCGAGGGTATGGCTGACATGCACCCTGCACAGCGCATGGCAATGAGCGATCATGCAGCGCAGCATCTTAAGGTGCGCTGCAAAAACCAGCGGGAGAGAAGTCCTATCTCACATACACGCGCGCGCCGACGGGCACGCTGCCATAAAGTTCGAACACGTCTTCATTGAGCATGCGGAAGCATCCTGACGAAGCGGCCTTGCCGATGGACCACGGTTCATTGGTGCCGTGAATGCGGAAGAGGGTGTCGCGGCCATCGCGGTAGAGATAGAGGGCGCGTGCTCCCAGCGGATTCTCCGGCCCGCCCTTCACCTGCACCGGCAGCTTGGGGTTGCGCTTGCGCATGTTGGCCGTGGGCGTCCATGTCGGCCACCTGGCCTTGCGCCCCACGACGGTCGTGCCGCTCCAGCCCACGCCCTCGCGGCCCACGGCGATGCCGAAGCGGATCGCCTTGCCATTGCCCTGGATGGAATAGAGATGGCGGTCCTTCACCGATACCACGACCGAACCGGCTTCTTCCGGCCCGGTCCAGCGCACATCGCGGCGGCGAAAGTCCGGCGGAATGCGATCGAGATTCATCAGCTCGATGTTGAAGGGCTGCTCGGGAATGATGCCGATCACCCATTCGGCCTCATCGATGTCCTTCCGTGCGAAAGCGGGCGCGGGCAGGGCAAGGCCCGCCGCCATCGCAAGAAAGGTCCGGCGCTTCATGGCAGGGAGCGGGGGCAGGGAGCGCGGGCCGGCGATGCCCGGACCTCAGTGATTGTCGCGCGGCACGGGATGCACCTTGCCGACGCGCTGGAACTTCACCGCTCCCTTCATCACCATGCCGTGTGAAAGCTGGTCCACTTCCTTGCGGAAGATTTCCTGCCAGGGGGTTTGCGACTCGGGCACCTTGTAGCCACCGTTCTTGTCCAGTTCGGCACGGCGTGCGGCGATTTCCGCGTCGGGCAGCAGCACGTTGCAATCACCCGTGTTGAGGTCGATGCGCACCCGGTCGCCGTTCCTGAGAATGGCAAGGCCGCCGCCCGCCGCCGCTTCCGGCGAGGCATTGAGGATGGAGGGCGAGCCCGAGGTGCCGGACTGGCGGCCATCGCCCACGCAGGGCAGCGAGCGCACGCCCTTTTCGAGCAGGTAGCTGGGTGCGCGCATGTTCACCACTTCCGCCGCACCGGGATAGCCCAGGGGGCCGACACCGCGGATGAAGAGAATGGTGTTCTCGTCAACGCCCAGTTTCTTGTTGTCGATGTTGGCGTGATAGTCTTCCGGGCCGTCAAAGACGATGGCCTTGGCCTCGAAGGCGTTCGGATCCTTCGGATTGGACAGGTAACGCTGGCGGAACTCCTCGGAGATCACGCTGGTCTTCATGATGGCGCTGTCGAAGAGATTGCCCTTCAGCATCTTGAAACCGGCGGTCTTCTTGAGCGGGTCGTTGAATTCCCGGATCACCTTGCGGTTCCAGGAGAACTTGCCCTTGCAGTTCTCGCCGATGGTCTTGCCGTTGGCGGTGATGCAGTCTTCATGGATCCTGCCCGCCTGGATGAGTTCGGCAACCACGGCCGGAACGCCGCCGGCGCGGTGGAAGTCCTCGCCCAGGTATTCACCGGCGGGCTGCAGGTTCACGAGCAGCGGCAGGTCATAGCCTTCCTTCTCCCAGTCGATCACATCCAGTTCCAGGCCTAGGTGGCGGGCGATGGCATTGAGGTGATTGGGTGCGTTGGTTGAGCCGCCGATGGCGGTGTTGACGCGGATGGCGTTTTCGAATGCCTTGCGCGTCATGATCTTGGAGGGGGTGAGGTCTTCATGCACCATCTCGACGATGCGCTTTCCGGTCTCAAAGGCCATCTGGCCGCGCTCGCGATAGGGCGCGGGGATCACCGCATTGCCGGGAAGCGACATGCCGAGGGCTTCAGCCAGGGAGTTCATGGTCGAGGCCGTGCCCATGGTGTTGCAATAGCCCGTCGAGGGCGCGGAGGAGGCGACGAGATCGACGAAGCCGTTGTAGTCGATCTCGCCCGTCGCGAGCTTTTCGCGCGCCAGCCAGACGATGGTGCCGGAGCCGGTGCGCTGGCCCTTGTAGTCGCCGTTCAGCATGGGACCGGAAGACAGTGCGATGGCCGGGATATCGACCGTGGCCGCCGCCATCAGGCAGGCCGGCGTGGTCTTGTCGCACCCGATCGTCAGGACAACGCCATCCAGCGGATAGCCATGCAGCACCTCGACGAGAGAAAGATAGGCAAGGTTGCGGTCGATCGAGGCGGTGGGGCGCTTGCCGGTTTCCTGGATGGGATGGATGGGGAATTCCAGCGGGATGCCACCCGCCGCCGTGATGCCGTCGCGGACGCGGCGCACCCAATCCACATGGGCGCGGTTGCACGGCGAGAGGTCGGAGCCGGTCTGGGCAATGCCGATGATCGGCTTGCCACCCTGAAGCTCGCCCTGGGTGAAGCCGTAGTTGAGGTACCGCTCGATATAGAGCGCCGTCATGTCGGCATTGGCGGGATTATCGAACCAGGCCTGCGAACGGTACTTCATCTTGGGCGGGGTCTTGGAATTGCTCATGTCGGCCTCTGGTGAAAATCTGGGCAAAGAATTGTCATACAATAGATAAGCCGTAGAGAGGCGTTCCGTCCACCAGTTTTGAAAATTTGACCAAATGAACAAAATCTGTCATCGTTCGTGACAATCAAAAATGTCTCACGGAGGAGACGCCGATGGCTCTGAAAAAGAAAGCCACGAAGAAGGTCCTGAAGAAAGCCGCAAAGGCTGCACGGGCCAGGAAGCCCGCCAAGACCGTGGCGGTGCGTGGCAAGATCATGCCCAAAGCGGCAGTGAAGGCAACCGCCAAACCTGCTGTTGCGCCGCAAAAGAAGGTGAAGCCCGCCGACATCCGCGCCGGGCGGTTGAGCCAGCAGGATTACGCCGCCAATTTCAGCGACCTGCATCCCCGCTTCTCCGATCATGAGGCGCTGGTGGAATCCGACCGGTGCTTCTTCTGTCACGATGCCCCGTGCCAAACCGCCTGCCCGACCTCGATCGACATACCCTTGTTCATCCGCGAGATTCAGGCGGGCCATCCGAAATCCGCCGCCCGGACGATCTTCGACCAGAACATCTTCGGCGGCATGTGCGCCCGCGTCTGCCCCACCGAGACGCTCTGCGAGGAAGTCTGCGTGCGCAACACCTCGGAGGGCAAGCCGGTCAAGATCGGCATGTTGCAGCGTTATGCCACCGATGCCGCCATGACCGAGCGCAAGCACCCCTACTCCCGCGCCCGCGCAACGGGAAAGAAAGTGGCCGTTGTCGGCGCGGGGCCGGCCGGGCTTGCCTGCGCCCACCGCCTTGCCATGCGCGGCCACGACGTGACGGTTTTCGAAGCCCGTGAAAAATCGGGCGGCCTCAATGAATATGGCATCGCCGCCTACAAGAGCGTCGATGATTTCGCGCAGCGCGAGGTTGATTTCATTCTCTCCATCGGCGGCATCACCGTCGAGAACGGCAAGGCGCTCGGCAAGGAACTCTCGCTTCCCGAACTGCAGGCGCAATTCGATGCGGTCTTCCTCGGCATGGGCATGCAGGGCGTGAATGCGCTGGGGGCGCGCGACGAGAATGCCAAGGGCATCGAGGACGCGGTCGATTACATCGCCGAACTGCGCCAGGCCAATGACCTCGCCAGGCTGCCCGTCGGGCGCAAGGTCCTGGTCATCGGCGGCGGCATGACGGCAATCGACGTGGCCGTGCAATCGAGGCTCCTGGGTGCGGAAGAGGTGACGATCCTCTATCGCCGCGGCCAGGAGCAGATGAAGGCCAGCCGCTATGAGCAGGAACTGGCGCAAACCCGTGGCGTGAAGATCATGCACTGGGTCAACCCCCGCAAGGTCATCACCAGCGACGGCGAAGTGCGCGGCCTTGTGTGTGAATACACCAGGGACGTGAACGGAAAGCTCACGGGCACGGGCGAGACCTTCACCCTCGATGCCGACATGGTCTTCAAGGCGATCGGCCAGACCTATATCGACGTTGCGGGCGGAAGCCTCGGCCTCGAAAACGGGAAGCTGGCTGTCGATGAGGAACGCCGCACCACCGTGCGCGGCATCTGGGCGGGCGGCGATTGCGCCGCCGGCGGAAAGGACCTCACCGTCGCTGCGGTTGATGACGGTCGCCGCGCTGCCGAATCCATTCACGCATTCCTGAGCGCCTGAGGAGGATTGACCCATGGCTGACCTTCGCACCAGTTTCCTTGGCATCAAGTCGCCCAATCCTTTCTGGCTGGCTTCGGCCCCGCCCACCGACAAGGAGTACAATGTCGTGCGCGCCTTCAAGGCGGGCTGGGGCGGCGTGGTCTGGAAGACCCTGGGCGAGGACGGCCCACCCATCGTCAATGTGAACGGCCCCCGCTATGGCGCAATCCATGGCCCGGACCGCCGCCTGCTCGGCCTCAACAACATCGAACTCATCACCGACCGGCCGCTTGAGGTGAACCTCCGCGAGATCAAGAAGGTGAAGCGCGAATGGCCCGACCGCGCCGTCGTCGTTTCGCTCATGGTGCCGTGCGAGGAGGAACCCTGGAAGAAGATCCTCAAGCGCGTGGAGGAAACCGAGGCCGACGGTGTCGAGCTGAACTTCGGCTGCCCCCACGGCATGAGCGAGCGCGGCATGGGTGCCGCCGTGGGCCAGGTGCCGGAATACATCGAGATGGTGGCGCGCTGGTGCAAGCAGCACAGCCGCATGCCGGTGATCGTGAAGCTCACCCCCAACATCACCGACATCCGCTATCCGGCCCGCGCCGCCCTGCGCGGCGGTGCAGATGCGGTGTCGCTGATCAACACGATTTCCTCCATCGTCTCGGTTGACCTCGACAACTTCGCGCCCATGCCGACCATCGACGGCAAGGGGTCGCACGGCGGCTATTGCGGCCCGGCGGTGAAGCCCATCGCCCTCAACATGGTGGCTGAAATCGCCCGCGACAGCGAGACACGGGGCCTTCCCATCTCGGCCATCGGCGGCGTTTCCACCTGGCGCGATGCGGCGGAATTCATCGCCATGTCGGCAGGCACGGTGCAGGTCTGCACCGCCGCCATGACCTATGGCTTCCGCATCGTCGAGGAAATGAAGTCCGGCCTTGCCCGCTGGATGGATGAGAAGGGCTATCGCACCATCGACGATTTCCGTGGCCGCGCCGTTCCCAACGTCACGGACTGGCAGTACCTCAACCTGAACTATGTCGCCAAGGCGAAGATCGACCAGGATCTCTGCATCAAGTGCGGCCGGTGCTACGCCGCCTGCGAGGACACCTCGCACCAGGCGATCATGAAGGAGAAGGATGGCAAGCGCCATTTCGAGGTGATGGACCACGAATGCGTCGCCTGCAATCTCTGCGTCGAGGTCTGCCCGGTCGAGAACTGCATCACCATGGTGCGGCAGACGGGTGGTGTCGATCCGCGCACCAACAAGCCGATCTCTCCCGACTATGCCAACTGGACGACGCACCCCAACAATCCCATGGCGCGCAAGGCGGCGGAATGACCCTCTCCGGTTGAGCGGCAGGATGCCGGGGTGGCCGTCCTGATGGTCTTCCCGGCCTTTTGCATGTTAAGGTGAATGGCGCCAGGCGGAACATCTGACGGCCA
>JAEUMJ010000054.1 GCA_016792865.1 Hyphomicrobiales bacterium
CGGAACGCCGTCGAGCCAGGTTGTGCGGCTGGTGGCAAGCAGTGCCGTGCCCGGCTCCACGGCCAGCGCCTTCGCGATTGCCTGCGACGCCGCTGACGCGAGAATGCGGATTTCCACTTCGGTATAGGGCACCGTCTGCACCAGCCATTCGTTCGGCCCCTGCTGCGAGAAATCAGCTTCCCGCGCCTCCGGAAGCGCCGCGAGGCTGATCCAGCGTTCCTCAACCTGATAGGGCTTGCCGTCCGCCCGATGCAGGCAGAGGAGACGCAACAGCGGTGCGCCGTTGCGGGCCGCGAGGATTTCGCGCACCTCCTTCGGACCTTGCTCTACGCGCCGGTGCAACAGTTCGTAGGCGTAACTCGCCCCCGTCTCCTCGATTGCGGCCCGCACCAGCTGGATTTCGAAACGGGCCGCGCGCAGCGGTGCCTGCCGCACCCGGGTGCCGCCCTTGCGGCGGCGTTCCAGGAATCCCTCGTCGGTGAGTTCCCGCAGCGCACGGTTCACGGTGCCGCGCGCCACGCCGAATTCTCCGGCAAGCTCGATTTCGCCCGGCAGCAGGCTGCCCGGCGGCCAACGGTGGGTGCGGATGCGCTGCAACAGCGTTTCCTTGACGCCGCGATAGCCTTCCGTCGCCTTCGCGTCCTGAACCCGCATCAGAGGCGCCCCGCCAGATCGGCAATCGCGGCGCGGTAACGACGCGCAACATCTTCGCGAGAAACGTGGCGGCCCTGCCGGACCTGATGCCGCCCCGCCGACCACACATCGGTCACGACGCCGTCATGGGCTGCAAAACACAGGCCATCAAGAAGCTGCTCCTGCTTCAGTCCGAAGAGGGAAACGTGCTGCGAGTCGATGGCGACAAGATCGGCCAGCCGCCCCTCGGCAATCTCTCCCGACGCGCGGCCCAAGGCCTGTGCGCCGCCCCTTGCAGCCTGCGTGTAGAGATAGGTTCCCACCGACCCCTGCTCCGGCACCAGAACGTTACGGGCGAGATCACGCAGGCGCTGCGAATACTCCAGCGTTCGCAATTCCTCGCCGAGCGATATCCTGACATTGGAGTCCGAGCCGATGCCAAATGCGCCCTTTGCCGCAATCCATTGCGGGCCTTTGAACGGCCCGTCACCGAGGTTGGCTTCCGTGATGGGGCACAGGCCCGCCACGGCACCGCTGCGGGCCAGTCCCGCGGTTTCAACCGGCGTCATGTGGGTGGCATGAATGGCGCACCACGCCTCTCCCACCGGGGCATTTGCAAGCAACCACTCCACCGGGCGCGCCTTCAGCCATGAACTGATCTCTTCCACTTCACGGGGCTGTTCCGCCACATGGATATGCACCGGAGATTTTCCGGCGAGATCCAGGGCCTGCACCAGGTCATCAGGCGATGTTGCCCGCAGGGAATGAGGTGCCATGCCCACGACGGTGTCGGCAGGAAGATCCGTCGCCATCCTTCGGCACGTCTCCAGCAGGCGTGCAAAACGTTCCACATCATTGCCGAACCGCAACTGCCCTCCGGCCAGCGGCTTTTTCCCCGCGCCGCCATAGGTATAGAGAACAGGCAGGTGACACAGGCCGATGCCTGTTGCCTGTGCCGCCGCCATGATGCGGGCCGAGAGTTCCGCAAGATCGTCGTAGGGTGCTCCGCCCCGCTGATGATGGACATAATGGAACTCACCAACGGCGGAAAATCCGGCCTCCAGCATCTCGACGAAAACTTGCGCGGCAATCGCTTCGATGTGTTCCGGGCTGAGGTGTTCGAGAAAGCGGTACATGGTGTCCCGCCACGTCCAGAAGCTCTCGCGACCCAAGGCGCGGTGTTCGGTCATGCCCGCCATTGCCCGCTGGAACGTGTGGGAGTGGAGATTTCCGGGGGCCGGAAGAAGCGTGTCAACGCGGACATCAGATGCGCCGGGAGTTGCCTTCACCTGCAACGCAGTGATGCGGCCTCGTGCAACCTCCAGCCGCACGTTGTCCGCCCAGCCGTCTGCCAGGAGGGCGCGCGCCGCGAAAACGGATGTGTTGGCCATGGGGCGCTCCGGAATATTATGTCTAGACATAATATTCGCAGAAGACTAGAACCCTGTAAAGCCCGGAAAGGGCCGGACAGGGAAAGACATGCCCCAGACCAACACGCTCCTCCTCAATTGCACTGCCGCGACGATGGCGGGAGCGGGCTATGGCCTCATCCCGCAAGCGACGATCGCGTGCGAGAACGGCCGTATCGCGTGGATTGGTCCCGCCAGGGATTGCCCAAGGGCCTTTGCCGCCTTCCGGCCCCATGATCTCGGTGGCCGCCTGGTGACACCGGCCCTCATCGATTGCCACACGCATCTGGTACACGGAGGCAACCGCGCCAATGAATTCGAGATGCGCCTGAAAGGTGCCACCTATGAAGAGGTGGCGCGGGCGGGTGGCGGCATCAACTCCACCGTGACCGCCACGCGGCAGGCCAGCGTGGACGAGCTGGTGGCTTCCGCGCTGCCGCGGGTCGATGCCGCACTTGCCGAAGGCGTCTCGGTTCTGGAAATCAAGTCGGGCTACGGTCTCGACACCGAAACCGAACTGAACATGCTGCGGGCCGCGCGTCGCATTCCGCGCAAGCGCAATGTTGTCGTTGTCACAAGCTTCCTCGGTGCCCATGCCATTCCGCCGGACTACAAAGGCCGCGCCGACGCCTATATTGATGACGTGTGCATTCCCGCCTTGCGGGCCGCGCACGCAGAAGGGCTTGTCGATGCGGTCGATGGCTTCTGCGAAGGCATTGCCTTTTCACCAGCCCAGATTTCCCGTGTCTTTGACGTGGCAAAGGAACTGGCCCTTCCCGTCAAGCTTCACGCCGAGCAGCTCTCGAACCTCCATGGCGCGGAACTTGCCGCACGATACGGTGCGATGTCCGCCGAACATCTGGAATATGTGGATGAGGCGGGCGTCGTGGCGATGGCCAGGGCCGGAACCATTGCCACCATTCTGCCCGGAGCCTTCTACACGCTGCGGGAGAAGCAGGCCCCGCCCATCGACCTGTTCCGCAAATACGGCGTTGCCATGGCGGTTTCCACCGACATGAACCCCGGGTCATCGCCGCTCTCGTCCCTTCTGATGGCGATGAACATGGCCTGCACGCTGTTCCGCATGACCCCGGAAGAGGCGCTTGCAGGGGTCACCGTTCATGCCGCACGCGCCCTGCGCCTTGCCGATCACGGAACGCTCGCAACCGGCCAGGTCGCAAACCTCGCGGTGTGGAACGCGACCCATCCGGCCGAGTTGGCCTATCGCATCGGCTTCAATCCCCTTCACGAACGCATCATCGGAACCGTCGCATGACTGCCATGACCCTCATTCCCGGCGAGACCACCCTCACCCAGTTGCGCCGCATCTACCGCGAGGAATTGCCGGTGCAACTTGATCGCAGCGCCCGCGGCAGGGTGGAAGGCTCCGCCGCGATCATCAGCGCCGCCGCGAATGGGGATACACCCGTCTATGGCGTGAACACCGGCTTCGGAAAGCTCGCCTCCATCCGCATCGCGCCGGATGACACCGCCACGCTGCAACGCAATCTCATTCTCAGCCATTGCGCCGGGGTGGGCGAGGCCATGCCGCGTGCGGTGACGCGCCTGATGATGGCGCTGAAACTTCTCAGCCTGGGCCGTGGCGCATCCGGCGTGCGC
>JAEUMJ010000104.1 GCA_016792865.1 Hyphomicrobiales bacterium
CGCATCGCCGGGAAGAAGGTGACTGCCCTGATCAAACGGCAGCCGGATGAAACCATACGCCGCATCGTGTCCGGGTGGCCCCAGAACTTCAACGCCAGGCGGGCCATGGAACTGGGCTTTGCTTCGGAGCAGACCTTCGACGAGATCATCATGGCCCATGTCGAGGATGAGTTGGGCGGCAGGCTGCCATGACCTTCATGAGCGCCACGGCCCTTCTTCATCCGTTTCCTGTCCGATGGTCCGCATCGCCCGCCACTGCGGCTCTCCGCTAGCCCTGTCGGATGACATCGCAATCGCCCGATATCGTTTCTGGCCCATCGCAAGGATCCGCGCCGGGACTTCACGACAATCGCATCCGCGGCATTGCCTTCATGATGGCGACGATGGTGTGCTTCATCTCCCTCGACGCAATCATGAAGTATTCACTGGAACACTATTCTCTGGTGCAGGTGACCTGGGCGCGCTTCTTCTTTGCCAGTGTCTTTGCGGCCCTTATCTGTGGGCGCCGCCTTCCGGAACTGGCGCGAAGTTCGGTGCCCGGCGTGCAGTTGACCCGGACCGTGTTGCTCATGGCAACGACTGGCCTTTTCAATGCCGGCGTCAGCAAGTTGCCGTTGGCGACCGCCACGACGATCATGTTCCTGACGCCCATCCTGGTCACGATGCTGTCCATTGCCATTCTCGGAGAGACGGTGGGCATTCGCCGCTGGATCGGTATCGCCGTCGGTTTCCTCGGTGCGGTGATCGTGGTGCAACCGTGGGGGTCGCTCGAAGCAAGCTTCACCGCCGGTATTCTCTTCCTGCTTGCCGCCGCCTTCACCAACGCCTCGTATCAGATTGCGACGCGACAAGTGCGTTTTGATGATCCGCTCACGAGCCTGCTGTTTACTGCAGCGGGCGGCGCCCTGGTGACGAGCATCTTGCTTCCGGCCCATTGGCAGACACCCGATCTTCTGGGCTGGTGCCTGATGGTAGGCAGCGGATTTGCAGGGGCGCTTGGTCACTTCTTCATCATTCGGGCCTTCCGCCACGCGCCGGCCAGCGTGGTTGCACCCTTCTCGTATACGTCCCTTGTGTGGGCGACGCTGTTCGGCTTCCTGATCTGGGGTCAGTTGCCCGACATGGCGACGTGGATCGGTGCCGGACTCATCGTTTGCGCCGGTCTTTACATCTTCTTTCGGGAACGGCAGGTGCGGCAACGCGCCAGTGCAGACGACATGGCAGACTGAACCGGCTTACATTTCCGAACGCTTCACGTCCGCGCTGAGCTGTTCGAGGCGCTCATGCTCACCGGCCGGAATTTCGGTCTTGTGCGCCTGCATGAAGGCTTCGTAATAGGCAATCTCCAGGAACTCGCGCAGAGCATAGAGTCTCTCGGCCTTGGCAACGTTGCGCAGTTCCATGACCATGTCGGCGATGTACTCCGCTGCTTCGCGCGTATTGGATTGAAGGTTTGAAGTCTCTTGAGGAAGGGATGAGGAGTTCATGGGGCAGGCCAATCGACAACTTGGTCTCACCATATACGTGCAATACCGATTTGGAAGCATCTAGAGGTTGTGCACGTCAGTTCAACTCACGGTAATATATGAGGATTTTGTGAGCCACAGCCCTGCACCGGACAACCTGAAACACGAAAAAACCACTGTAGCCGCGTGGTCTTTGTTCGCCAGCTTCCTTCTGGCCACAACAAAATTTGCTGCTGCACTGGTCTCCGGTTCACTTGGTTTGCTGTCGGAAGCTTTCCACAGCACGCTTGATTTCGTGGCAACCGCCGTCACCTTCTTCGCCATCCGGTATGCCGAACGGCCCGCAGACGAGAATCACCCCTTCGGTCACGCCAAGATGGAAAGCATCGCGGCGCTCATCGAAACCGGAATGCTCTTCGGCATTACCGGCTGGATTGTGTACGAAGCCGTTGTCCGGCTTCTTGAAGGTGGCCACAACGTCGAAATCAGTTGGTGGATTGTGGCGGTGGTGGTCGGCTCCATCATCATCGATTTCAACCGCTCCCGCGCCCTTCAAAGGACCGCTGACAAGACACAGAGCGATGCCCTTGCGGCCGACGCCCTGCACTTCCGGGCCGACCTGTGGAGCTCCTGCGCGGTGCTGGCCGGGCTTGGCCTGAGCTATGCCGGTTATGCCTGGGCCGACCCTGCTGCCGCGCTGGTAGTTGCCGGATTCGTCGCCCATGCCGCATACGGACTCGGACAGCGCACGCTTGCAACGCTCCTTGATGCCGCTCCGGCGGGCCTCGCCATGAACCTCTCCAGCATTGCCCAAGCCGTCGATGGTGTGCTTTCCGTCTCGGCGGTGCGTGCCCGCCCGGCAGGCCCGACGCTGTTTGTCGAACTCACCATCGATGTCGCCCGCACATTGCATGTCCAGCGCATTGTCGAGATCAAGCAGGAGGTGACGCGGGAAATCCTGAGGCAGCACCCGTCAGCAGATGTGAATGTTTCGACCAATCCGGTGGAGATCGACGACGAGACCGCACACGACAAGATCATGCACATCGCGACATCCCATGACGCCGCCATTCATCACGTCACCATTCAGGTGACTGATGAGCGGCTGGCCGTCAGCTTTGATCTTGAAGTGGATGGAGATACCCCCCTGTCGGAGGCCCACGCACAGGCGACCAACCTGGAAGAGGCCATCCGGGACGGCCTCGGCGGGAATGTGGAGGTGGAAAGCCACATCGAACCGCGCCCACCTGCACTGCTCCACGGCCAGGAACCGACTCCCCGTGTCCGTGCGCAGATCATCGCGGAGTTGGAGAAGCTCGCCAAGCGCGAGAAGCAGCTTAGCGATCTGCACAACATCCGCATCCGCGCCACGGAGGAAGGGCTATTCGTTCACTACCACTGTCGCTTCGCGCCTGAGACACCGGTTCAGGCCGTTCATGATGTGGTGGACCGCATCGAGGTCAGGCTGATGGATGCCGTGAAGAACGTGGGCCGCGTCGTTGCACATGCCGAGCCAGTCGGGCAGGCACGCCACAAGCTCTGACGCCTCCTATCCCTGCTTGGGATAGACCAGGAACGTGCCGGAACCGTGGGCATGCAACAGGCCGGCCCTGTCCACGACCTTGCACTCTGCCGTTAGCATGGTGCGCCCGGCATGCAACACGGTGCTGTTGCAATAGACCGGACCGGTTTCCACGTCGATCTTGCGCACGTAGTTCACTTTCAGCTCTATGGTGCCGTAGCCCACGCCCTTGCCGAGTTTGGTCATCACCGCGCATCCCAACCCCGTGTCGATCAGGGTGGCGGCGAAGCCGCCGTGCATCCGGCGCATGGTATTGTAGAAACGTGCGTCGGGAACGCCTTCCACCACAGCGCGACCGTCGGACGCTTCCATGACCCGCAGGTTCATCAGTTGCCCCATCGGCGAGGCATCCCCCATGGCGATCAGTTCCTTCAGGAATTCCAGGCCGCTCAACTGGGTGTAACGCTGGTAGATGTCTTCACTCATTTCGCGGCCTTTCCACCTTGCCCGGCCGGAATATGCAACAGTTTCTTGCCCAAGCGCCGCACGATTTCCATGCGCAGCTCGCTGGTCACGCTGCCAGTATCAAGCACATTGCGCAATTGACCTCCGACCTCGAATTCCATCGCCTGTGGTGTCAACTTGACCAGACTCACGTCCGGTCCGGGGTGGCGCATCATCTTCGGATGGGCCGCGGCAATCTCCATCAGCATCTTCACCACCTCGTCGGGATTGGCGTCATAGCTGACGGCCACGGGGATAGAGAAATGACCGATCGTATCGCGCAGGGTCCAGTTCTTCACGGGGTTGATGATGAAATTCGAATTCGGGATGATGATCGAACTGCGGTCGAAGGTTTCGACCTCCGTGGCGCGGACATTGATGCGCTTGACGATGCCCTCACCTGCCGTGGTCACCACCCAGTCGCCGATGCGGATGGGTCGTTCTGCAAGCAGGATCAGGCCGGACACGAAATTGGTGACGATCTGCTGGAAACCGAGACCGATACCAAGACCAAGTGCACCGGCAATGAGTGCAAGGTTGGAGAAGTTCACCCCTGCCGCCGACAGGGCAATGGCCGCGGCGATGAAATATCCCGCATAGCCCGCCGTCATCCGGATGGAATCCTGTGCCCCCTTGTCGAGCTTGGTGGCCGAGAGCACGCGGCTCTGAAGCCACGAGATGATATAGCGCGTGATGACAACGCCAAGCAGCAGGATCACCAGGGCCGCCAGAAGCGAGCCGGGGCTGATCGAGATGTTGCCAATCTGGAAACCGCCCGCGGCACTGCGCACCAGCATCGCGAAATCAACCAGCGACACGGCCCAGAGTGCGCCCAGGCCGAGGATGGCGGCCAGCGACACGCCGACATCGACACCTGTCCTGTAGATCAGGATGGTGCGCCGCATCCCCTCTTCCGACCAGGATGTGATGCGCTGGAACTTCTGGCCCGTGCGGGTATTCGGGTCGCCTGCCGCATCGGCAATCGCATGGGCGAAGG
>JAEUMJ010000105.1 GCA_016792865.1 Hyphomicrobiales bacterium
CTACGTGCGGCGCGTCTTCATTGCCGACGATGCGCAACTGCTCCCGCCCTACCTGCGCTTCGTGCGCGGCGTCATCGATTCCGCCGACATGCCGCTGAACCTCTCGCGCGAGATGTTGCAGAACAATCCCGACGTGGCGGCGATCAGGAAGGCGGTCACCAACCGGGTTCTCGCCGAGCTGAAGAAGTGCGCGGAAAACGACGCTGCGACATTCGCCAGGATCTGGGAAACCTTCGCCCCCGTGATCAAGGAGGGCCTCTACGAGGACATGGAACGGCGGGACCAGATCTATGAAATCGCGCGCTTCCGCTCCACCAGGGGCGAGAACATCTCGCTGCGCGACTACATCGCCGGGCTGAAGGAAAACCAGACGGCAATCTACTATCTCACCGCCGAGGATGCGGCGAAGGCGCAAGGCTCGCCGCAGCTTGAAGGCTACCGGGCGCGCGGCATCGAGGTGCTGCTGCTCACCGATCCGGTTGATTCCTTCTGGGTGCGCACGGCGCTCGGCTTTGACGGAAAGCCCTTCCGGTCGGTGACGCAGGGTGTGGCCGATCTCGACAGCATCAAGCCTGCCGACGAGACGCAAAAGCCTGCCGAACCCGATGCCGCCATCCTCACCCTCGTGGCGGCGGTGCGGCTTGCCCTCGGCGACAAGGTCAGCGACGTGCGGGTCTCGAAACGCCTGACCGAAAGTGCCGTGTGCCTTGTGGCCGATGGCATGATGGATCGCACGCTGGAGCGGCTCTTGTCGCGCCAGAAGGATTCGGGCGTGAGCCTCAGTGCCCCCGTGCTGGAAGTGAATGCAGGGCACGGGCTGGTGAAGGCGCTGGCCGCCGTCGTTGCAACCAAGGGCGCCGACGCGGTGACGGACGCGGCCCATCTGCTGCTCGACCAGGCGCAGGTGCTGGAGGGCGAGCCGGTTGCCGATCCCGCCGCCTTTGCCAGGCGCATGGCCGAGGTGATGCAGACAGCCTTTGCGCCAGGCAGGACGGCGTGACCACATTGCAACAGGGCGGGAATTTGTTCCGCGCCCTGTTCAGCCTCCGGCGAATCTCCGGTAGGGACCAGTCTCCACGCACCAACATGGGAGATCACATCATGGAGAAATTCGTTACGCGACGCTGATCCCCGGTCCGTCGAGGCCGGTGGGCCTTGAGCGGAACATGCGTATGACGCGCCAGAGGCGCCTTTCCTTTCATCACTGACAATTCAGATCAACGGGCTTCCGCGCCTGGCTGCATGCCTGTGCGCCTCGGCTCGCCATTGCCCGGCAAGGCCTCGTGAAGCCCTGCCGGAGCGGAGGGACTCATCATGACGTTTTCCATCTTCGACTGGCTGGTGATCAGCATCGGGCGCAGGACGCCCGATGACGACCCCGTCCACGTCCGTGGCCTGACCCAGGAGGAAATCCGGGAACTGCAACGGATGCGCCGCGAGGTGCGGCTGGCCCGGGAACTGGCCGACCGCTTCGTGAGCCAGAACCGCCGCCTGCCCCTGTGACTGCGCTCTCACGAGGGCGGGTGGTGCCGCCCGCCCCGCCGGCACCCCGGAGCCATGCGTTCCGGGGGGCGGGGGGTGGCCAATCGGGGGCTTTGACTCGGAAGCCCGACGCGCTACATAGCGGCCAACTTACCCCGCCACACCGGCTGGAAGAGCAGCGAAAACAGGATATCCGATGAGCAAGGCCCGCACCCTCTATGACAAGATCTGGGACGATCACGTCGTCCATCAGGCGGACGACGGGACTTGCCTTCTCTACATCGACCGCCATCTCGTGCACGAGGTGACAAGCCCGCAAGCCTTCGAGGGCCTGCGCATGACCGGCCGCAAGGTGCGCCATCCCGAGAAGACGCTGGCGGTTGTCGATCACAACGTGCCCACGACCGATCGCAGCAAGGGCATTGCCGAGGAAGAAAGCCGCATCCAGGTGGAAACCCTGGCGCAGAACGCCAAGGACTTCGGCATCGACTACTTCCATGAGCGCGACAAGCGCCAGGGCATCGTCCATGTCGTCGGTCCCGAACAGGGGTTCACCCTGCCGGGCACCACGATTGTCTGCGGCGACAGCCACACCTCCACCCATGGCGCCTTCGGGGCACTGGCCCACGGCATCGGCACCTCGGAGGTCGAGCATGTCCTTGCCACCCAGACGCTGATCCAGAAGAAGGCCCGGAACATGAAGGTTGATGTGACGGGGAAGCTGCCGAAGCATTCCACCGCCAAGGACATCATCCTTGCCATCATCGGTGAAATCGGCACGGCGGGCGGCACCGGTTCGGTGATCGAGTTCACCGGCGAGGCGATCCGCGACCTGTCCATGGAAGGCCGCATGACGGTCTGCAACATGACCATCGAAGGCGGTGCCCGTGCCGGCATGATCGCGCCCGACGAGAAGGCTTTCGCCTACCTGAAAGACCGCCCGCGCGCCCCCAAGGGTGCCGAATGGGACAAGGCCATGCGCTACTGGGAAACGCTGCACACCGATGACGGCGCACAGTTCGACCGCGTGGTGACGCTGGATGGCGCCAACCTTCCGCCGATCGTCTCGTGGGGCACCAGCCCCGAAGACGTGATGGCGATCACGGCCGCCATTCCCAATCCGGATGACATTGCCGACGAGGGCAAGCGCCAGTCCAAGTGGCGCGCCCTCGAATACATGGGCCTGAAGCCGGGCCAGAAGATGACCGAGGTTCCCCTCGACGTTGTCTGGATCGGTTCCTGCACCAATGGCCGCATCGAAGACCTGCGCAATGTCGCCCGCATCGTCGAAGGCAAGCGCATCGCGGGCAATCTCGCCTATGCCATGATCGTTCCCGGCTCCGGCCTGGTGAAGGAACAGGCGGAAGCCGAAGGCCTCGACAAGATCTTCAAGGCGGCGGGCTTCGAATGGCGCGAGCCGGGCTGCTCCATGTGCCTCGGCATGAATCCGGACCAGTTGAAGCCGGGGCAGCGCTGCGCCTCCACCTCGAACCGCAATTTCGAGGGCCGCCAGGGCTACAAGGGCCGCACCCATCTGCTCAGCCCGCAAATGGCAGCGGCCGCTGCCCTTGCCGGACGCTTCGTGGATGTCCGCCACCTGACATGAAACAGCCGCGGCGGGTGGTTTTCCCCACCTCGCCGCGTTTTCGTTCATGCGCCATTCAGCAACAGGGCGTTAACACTTGCCTAATGGTGTCTTTACGGTAAAGACACCGACGGGCGATAAACGTCGATTCGGCAGCGGGGTGCCGACACGTGGTAGTAGGGGAACTGAATTGAATACGACTGTATCGGCGGACGCCAAATTTCTTCGTCGCGTTTTGATTGGCCTTGTGATGTTGACGCTGATGGCGGGTGCCATGGCAGCCTTCACCACGGTGCAGGCCATGGACGAATACAAGCCCGGTTGCACCACCGCCGTCTGCGAGTAATCGCTGCTGTCCGGGGTTGGCTGCCATTCCGTGGAGTGGCCTCTCAATCCTTTGATAAGCGTTGAATTGCCGGGGCTTTGCTCTTAATGAGCCCGGCAGCATGACCGCAAGACCCACCATCTTCATCGACGGCGAGGCCGGTACCACCGGTCTCCAGATCCGTGACCGGCTGAAGGGCCGCACCGATCTCGAACTGCTGTCAATCGCCGCAGAGCGCCGCAAGGATGCCGGTGCACGCCGCGAACTCCTGAACTCTGCCGACGTGGCCATCCTGTGCCTGCCCGACGAGGCCGCAGTGGAAGCGGTCTCGCTGATCGACAAGGCCTCGCGCACCCGCATCATCGATGCCTCCACGGCCTTTCGCGTCAACCCTGACTGGGCCTACGGCTTTCCCGAAATGGACCGCGAGCAGCGCGGGCGCATTGCCGCCGCTGCGCGTGTCGCCAATCCCGGCTGCTGGCCCCAGGGCCTGATCGCCCTTGCCCGTCCCCTCATTGCTGCAGGCATCCTGCCTGCCGGAACGCCGCTCTCCTATGGGGGCGTTTCCGGCTACACCGGCGGCGGCAAGAAGATGATCGAGGACTACGAGGCGAAGGGAGATGCGGCCTCGCGCCATGCGCCTTACGCCCTCGGCTTCAATCACAAGCACCTGCCGGAGATGAAGCACTACACCGGGCTGGCACAGGACGTGCTGTTCCAGCCGGTGGTCGGCAACTATGCCCAGGGCATGCTCACCACGCTGCCGCTGCACCTCTCGCAACTGAAGCCGGGCACCACGGCGGGCGCCATCCACGACACACTGTCGCGCTGGTTCGAGGGTGCGCGTTTCGTCGAGGTCATGGCGATGGACGGCGCGGAGAAGGGTCCGCATCTCGACCCGCAGGTCCTCAACTACAGCAATGCCATGCGGCTGCATGTCTTCGGCAACGATGCGCGCGGCCACATCGTGCTGATGGCCATCTATGACAATCTCGGCAAGGGCGCGTCGGGTGCCGCCGTGCAGAATCTCAACCTGATGATCGGCGCCGATGAGGGCGCTTCGGTCAACCTCGCTTCGTAAGGACAAAGCCATGCAGAAATTCGACGTGCTCACCGGTGTTGCCGCCCCGCTCAACATCGTCAACATCGATACGGACATGATCATCCCCAAGCAGTTCCTGAAGACGATCAAGCGCACCGGGCTGGGCAAGTCGCTGTTCTTCGAGATGCGCTACACCCAGGACGGCAAGGAACTGCCGGAGTTCGTGCTGAACAAGCCGGCCTATCGCAAGGCCGAAATCCTTGTCGCCGGCGACAACTTCGGCTGCGGCTCGTCGCGTGAACACGCGCCGTGGGCGCTTCTCGACTTCGGCATCCGCTGCGTGATCTCGACCAGCTTCGCCGACATCTTCTACAACAACTGCTTCAAGAACGGCATCCTGCCCATCGTGGTCTCGCCGGAAGATCTCAGGAAGCTGATGGATGACGCCGAGCGCGGCAGCAACGCCACCCTCACGGTCGATCTTCCCAAGCAGGAAATCCGCGGCCCGGACGGTGGCGTGGTGAAGTTCAATGTGGATGCGCATCGCAAGCACTGCCTGCTGAACGGCCTCGATGACATCGGTCTCACGCTGGAAAAGGCGGCGAGCATCGATGCCTATGAGAAGAAGGCCGCAGCCGCCCATTCCTGGCTGTGAACGCTGACGGCGGCATGCAACTGATGCGGCGGGGGCTGCCCCGCCGATGAACGCCATCCTGACAACGGTCCTTCCCGTCTTCGGCATGATCCTGATCGGCTATGTGCTGGCGAAGGCCCGTGTCATCGATCAGGTTGCGGGGCGCGGCATCACCCTGTTCGTGTTCAACCTCGCCATTCCCGCCTTCCTGTTCCAGACCGTTGCCACCATGTCGTCGGCTGAGGCTGCGCCGTGGAACCTGTGGGCGGCGTTCTTCGGCGGGTTGGCGCTGGCCTGGATCGCCGCCGCGCTGGTCTCCCGCATGATCCCGGCGATTGCCGCAAGCGGAGGGGCGGCGGCCTCCATGGCGGCGGGCTTCGGCAATCTTGCATTGCTGGGAACGCCGCTGGCGCTGGCCCATTTCGGCCAGGAGATCGCCGTGCCGCTCGGCCTCATCCTCTCCATTCACGCGCCCATCCTGTGGACGGCGGCAACGCTGCACCGGGAGGTGGCGCGGCACAGCGGCAACTTCTCGCTCGTGAAAACCGCCCGTGAACTGGGCTGGATGCTGGCGACCAATGCCATCATCCTGGGGCTTCTGGCGGGCGGGATCTGGCATTTCACCGGGCTTGGCCTCCACCCCGTCGTCTCGCGCATGCTGGACATGCTGGCGGATGCCAGCGTCCCGACCGCGCTGGTGGCGCTCGGCATATCGCTTGCGGGCTATTCGCTGAAAGGATCCTGGGGCGGCATGTTCGCGCTGATCGCCATCAAGATGGTGCTGATGCCGGTGGCGGTGTTCGCGCTGGCCCGCTACGCCGTCACGCTGCCGCCGCTGTGGATCAAGGTGGCGGTGCTCTTTGCCGCCATGCCGACGGGCGCCAATGCCTTTCTCTTCGCCCAGCGCAATGATGAAAGCGTTCCCGCCGTTTCAGGCGCAGTGGCGCTGGGCACCGGCCTTGCGGCGGTGAGTGCCTCCGTCCTGCTCTGGCTGATGGACGAGAACCTGATCTAGACCGGGATCAATGCCCAGTAGTCGAGATCGAGTATGACGCCGGGCTGCCCTGGAGCTGCTTCCGCCGTGGGAAAATCCGCACAGGGAAGATCGCAGGTGGCGCGGGTGCGGATGCGCAGTGCACCCACATCGGCGCGTTGCGGAAGCACCGAGGCTTCCAGGATCTCCGACCATGCGTAAACGGTTCCGCCCGCAAAGAGCGGTGCCACATGCCTCCCGCCGTTGATGGCGGCGATGTGGAAGGCGTTTCCAAGCCCGTTGAAGGAGAGGGCGCGGGCCAGAGATATCACATGGCCGCCATAGATGAGGCGGCGGCCGAAACGTCCCGAACCCTCCGTGTGCTGATTGAAATGCACCTTGGCGGTGTTCTGGTACAGGCGCGTCGCCAGTTGATGCTCGGCCTCTTCCACCGTCATGCCATCGGCGTGATCGATCCTCTCGCCCACGCCGTAGTCGTCGAAGCGGTGGGGCGAGCCGGAGAGATGGCGGTTCCAGAACTGGGTCGGGATCAGAGGCGCGGCAAGGCCCAGCGCCGTCACGGGCACGCTTGCGGCGAGGTCAGGCACCACGGGTTCGGGCGCCGGCGAATCCTCGTGCCGCTTCTTCACCATCACCCAGCGCACGAAGTTCAGGACTTCGGCATCATCCTGGTTGAAGCCACGGGTGCGGACATAGACAACGCCTGTCTTGCGGCTGGAGTTTTCCTTGCGCCCGATCACTTCACTGATGGCATAGAGCGATTCGCCCGGAAACACCGGGCGCAGGAAGCGGCATTCGGCATAGCCGAGATTGGCAACCGCATTGAGCGAGACATCCGGAACCGACTTGCCGAAGATGATGTGGAAGATCAGGAGGTCATCGACCGGCGCACTGCTGTAGCCGACGCTCCGGGCGAAGGAGTCGGAGGACTGCACCGCGAAGCGCGAGCCATAGAGCGCGGTGTAGAGCGCCACATCGCCCTGCGTGACGGTGCGCGGCGTGGCATGGCGCAGGACCTGGCCGATCTGGAAGTCCTCGAAGAAATTGCCGGGGTTGGTCTTGCTGCCCGTCATTGCGGCACTGCTCCCTGTTCAATGACGCGCGCGACGGCGTCCACCCGTTCCGCCATGGCAAGGTGAAGCCGCTCCACCATGCGGCCATCGACGGTGATCACGCCCTTCGCGGCATTCTCCGGCAAGGCAAATGCCGCAATTACCTTGCGTGCCGCTGCAATCTCGGCGTCCGATGGCGAAAAGATGCGGTTGCAGGCGTCCACCTGCGACGGGTGGATGAGCGTCTTGCCGTCCATGCCCAGCAGAACGCCCTGCTCGCACTCAGCGGCAAAGCCGGTCTCGTCCCTGAAGTCATTGTACACGCCGTCGATGCAATCGAGGGCAAAGGCGCGGGCGGCCAGCACGGCTTGCGACAGGGCGGGCACCAGCGCGAGGCGGGCCGATCCTGCCCGCATGCGCGTGTCCTTCACTAGGTCGTTGGTGCCGAGCACGAAGCAGGTGAGGTTGGAGGAGGGCGCGGCGGCGGCGATCTCGCGGGCATTCAGGATCGAGAGCGGTGTTTCGATCATCACCCAGAGGGGAATGCCATGGGCAAGGCTGGCGGCGCGGGCCACGTCGGCGGCGGTCGAGACCTTGGGGACAAGAATGGCATCGGGTCTCGCTGCAAGGGCAGCGGCCATGTCGGCCTTGCCCCAGGCACTGTCGAGTCCGTTCACCCGCAACACCACTTCGCGGCGGCCATAGCCCCCGGCAGCGATGGCGGCGCAGGCGGTGGCGCGGGCTTCGCCCTTCACGTCGGGCGCCACCGAATCCTCAAGGTCGAGGATCACGGCGTCGGCGGGAAGGGTCTTGGCCTTTTCAAGGGCGCGGGCATTTCCGCCGGGCATGTAGAGCACGCTGCGGCGGGGTCGGAAGGAGGCGGTCGTCATGGCCCGGAGGCTAGCTTTTGCAGTGCAACAGGAAAAGCAGACTTTTGTCACAGGTGGTCCGTGGAGGGCCTGCCTGCCGTGTGCGCTGCCGGGCGGGAACCGCGCCCTTTCCCGCGAGCGGCATGGCATCGCTTGAGTGGAAGCGGGCGCCCATGCCATAGGACGTGGCCATGACCCATATCGATGTCGCCATCGCCGGCGGGGGAATCGTCGGCAGCTCCACCGCCTATTACCTGCGCAAGAACGGATTCACCGGCTCGATTGCGATCTTCGAGCAGGATACGACCTTCAGGCACTCCTGCTCGGCGCTGTCCTGGGGCGGCATCCGCCAGCAGTTCTCGACACCGGAGAACATCCGCCTCTCGCAGTTCGGATTGCAGTTGATCCGGAACCTCAAGCAGGAATTCGGGGCAGGGGCCGACATCGGCTTCAAGGAGCAGGGCTACCTCGTGCTGGCGACGGAGCGCGGTGTTCCGGTGCTGGAGGAAAACCGGCAGCTCCAGGTCTCGATGGGGGCCGATACCGAGATCTACACTGGCGACGAGCTGGCGCGGCGTTTTCCCTGGATCAACTTCGAGGGCATTGCCGCCGGTTCCTTCGGCCCCCGCAACGAGGGCTGGTTCGACCCCTATTCATTGATGACGCTGGTGCGCAAGGCGGCGATGGCACGGGACGTGAAGCTCGTGCCCCATGCCGTGACGGGCGTGAAGGTGAACGGCAAGGTGAGCGCGGTCACGCTTGCCAACGGCGAGGAGTGCTCGGTGGGCGCATTGGTGAATGCTGCCGGGGCCGGAGCAGGGGCGCTTGCCGCCATGGCGGGGATCGATCTTCCGGTCTCTCCCGCCAAGCGTTACGTCTATGTCGTCGACTGCCCGGCGGCACCCGAAGAGATGCGGAAAGGACCGCTCACCTTCGACGTGACCGGCGAATACTTCCGCCCCGAAGGCCGCAACTTCATCTGGGGCTTCACGCCCACGGAAGACGAGGAACCGGCGGTCAAGGACTGGCTGATGGACGAGAGCTGGTTCGAGGAGAAGGTCTGGCCCGCCCTTGCAGCGCGCGTGCCCGTCTTCGAGGCGGTCAAGATGGTGGGCAACTGGGTCGGCCATTACGACTACAACTGGTTCGATCACAACGGCATCATCGGCCGCCACCCGCAAGTTTCGAATTTCTATTTCGGCAATGGCTTCTCCGGGCACGGTATCCAGCAGGGACCGGCGACCGGCAATGCCATCGCCGAACTCATCATCCACGGCGGCTTCCGCACCATCGATCTTGCCCGGATGGGCTATGAGCGCCTGCAACGGCAGGAACCGCTGTTCGAGAAGAACATCTTCTGATGGCGAAGGTCCTTTCGCTTTCCTCGCAGGTGGTGTGGGGACCGGTGGGCAACACCGCTGCCGTTCCCGCGCTTCAGGAGCGGGGCCACGAGGTGTTGCAGGTGCCGACGATCCTGCTCTCCCATCATCCCGGCCATGGCGTGCCCGTGGCGCAACCGACCGATGTGTCGCTGTTCAAGGGGCTTCTGGCCTCGGTGGCAGGAAAGGGCGGGCTTGCAGGATGCGCCGCCGTGCTCACCGGATACTTTTCCTCCGCCGGGCAGGTCGCCGCGGCAGCAGAGGTGATTGCCGGACTGCGTGAAGCCGATCCGGCGCTGGTGGTGCTGGTCGATCCGGTCATGGGCGATCATGGCCGTCTTTACGTGGCGGAAGGAATTGCCCATGCCATTCGCGAGCTGTTGCTGCCGCTTGCCGGGGTCGTTACGCCCAATTGTTTCGAGCTGGGCTGGCTCACGGGGCGCGAGGTCACCGGCGAGGAAAGCGCCGCCGCCGCCGCACGCGCCCTCGACGTGGCCGAAGTGCTGGTGACATCGGTTCCGGTGGATGCCGGGCACCTCGCCACGCTCCTTGTCACGAGGTCGGGCGTGCATGGCAAAACGTCGGTCAGGAAGCCGCATGTGCCCCATGGCACGGGTGATTATCTGGCGGGAGCCTATCTCGCGGCGCGTCTCCAGATGCCTGCGGAACAGGCGCTGGGCCAGGCCATGCAGCGACTGGAAACCATCATCGCAAGAAGTGTGGGCGGTGTGTTGCAGAATACCTGCCGGGACACTTGATTGCGACGGCCAGGTTTGGCACGGGGCACTCGAACAAGGATCTGACTGACACATGCCCAATACCTCCGGCCACCGCCACAATGCCCTTCTGGGCAAGCCCGTTGCTGATGAAATCCTCGCGTCGGTGCGCGGCGGGGTGGAGAAACTGTCGCAGGAGGGCTGGCCCACCAAGCTCGTCTCGATCACCATCGGCGATGTGCCTGCGATCAATCTCTATGTGCGCAACCAGGCGCGCGGTGCAGAGCGGGCGGGAATCCTGTTCGAGCAGCGCACGCTGCCCGAACAGGTCTCGGCGGTCGAGATGCTGGGAATCGTCCAGGCGCTGAACACCGACCCGCGCGTGACCGGCATCATCATCCAGCGCCCGGTGCCGAAGCACCTCAACATCAAGGAACTGCAATCGGCCATCCATCCGCTGAAGGACGTTGAGGGCATGCATCCGGCCTCGATCGGCAACATCGTCTATCGCGATACCGCGCTTGCCCCCTGCACGGCGGCGGCCTCGGTGGAATTGCTGAAGCGCACCGGCCTGAAGCTGGAAGGGCTGAATGCCGTGGTGATCGGCCACTCCGAAATCGTGGGCAAGCCCATCGCCTTCCTGCTGCTGGCGGAAGGGGCAACCGTCACCGTGTGTCATCACATGACGCGCAATCTCGCCATCCATTCCCGCGCGGCGGATGCGGTGTTCATTGCGGTGGGCAAGCCCCGCTTCATCACCGCGAACATGATCAAGCCGGGCGCGGCGGTGATCGACATCGGCATCAACCAGATCGAGGATGGGGGCAGGATGCTGACCGTCGGCGATGTCGATTATGATCCGTGCGCGGAGGTTGCGGGCTGGATCACGCCGGTGCCGGGCGGGGTGGGGCCCGTGACGGTCTCGATCCTGATGCGCAATGCGCTCACCGCTGCCCGCACCCAGGCCGAACACTATGCCCGCGAATTCGGCAGCACCAAGGGCATCGTGGGGATCGCGCCGGTGGCGTGATCCGCCCGACGGGCTTCCCGGCAGAAGGTCGAAGGATCGAAGGCCGCGACATGAAAAAGGCCGGCGCGAGGGCCGGCCTTCCTGATTCGGTATGGGCGAAGGCTCAGGCCTTGACCTCTGCCTTCTTGGCGGCTTCCGCGGCGGCGTCGGCAAACGCCTGGCGCTGGTCTTCCACGATGCGGGCAGACTTGCCGGTGCGGCCCTTGAGATAATAGAGCTTGGCGCGGCGAACCTTGCCGCGGCGCACGACCTTCACCGAGTCGATCATCGGCGAGTAGACCGGGAACACGCGTTCCACGCCTTCACCGTAGGACAGCTTGCGAACCGTGAAGTTCTCGTTGAGGCCGCCACCGGAACGGGCGATCACAACGCCTTCATAGGCCTGCACGCGGGTGCGTTCGCCTTCGATCACCTTCACGTTGACAATCACCGTGTCACCGGAATCGAAGTCCGGGAGCTGGCGCTTGGCGGCAACAGCGGCCATCTGCTCGGCTTCGAGCTGCGCGATAATGTTCATGTTCTGAATACCTTTCCGGGCCGCCACTGGTGTGAAAGCCGTTTCGGTGGGGCTTCTAGTTCGGAGTCTGTGGAAAAGTCAACCTTCAACGGACTCGATTTTACGGGGTCTTTTTCGACTCGTGCCTGGCCCAGAGGTCGGGGCGGCGGCGGCGGGTCAGCTCCTCCCGCTGCCGGCGCTTCCAGGCGGCGATGGCCCGGTGGTCCCCCGACAGGAGAATCGCAGGAATTTCAGCACCTTCCCAGATATTGGGCTTGGTATAGTGGGGGTGTTCCAGAAGCCCGTCCGCGAAGCTTTCCTCCGCGGCGCTCTCGAGCTTGCCCATCACGCCGGGCAGGAGCCGCACGACCGCGTCGAGCAGGATCAGGGCCGCAGGCTCGCCGCCCGACAGGATGTAGTCACCCACCGAAATCTCCCGCAGGTTGCGGCGCTCGATCACGCGCTCGTCCACGCCCTCGAAGCGGCCGCAGACGATGAGGGCGCCCGGTCCTGCCGCAAGGTCGGCGGCGAGGGCCTGGGTCAGGGGTTCGCCGCGCGGGGACATGAGTATCCGGGGGCCGGCATGGGGCGTACCGTCGATGGCCGCAGCCAGGATGTCGGGCTTGATCACCATGCCCACCCCGCCGCCCGCCGGATGGTCATCCACGGTGCGATGGCGATCGCTGGCAAAGGCGCGGATATCATGGGCCGCAAGGCTCCAGACGCCCTCCTTCAAGGCCCGGCCCGCCAGCGAAAGCCCAAGGGGCCCCGGAAACATGTCGGGAAACAGGGTGAGAACGGCGGCGGCAAAGGCCATGGGCGTCAGGGCCTCCCGTTCTGGCCGCGCTGGCTGTCGTCGGCGGGGTCGAGGAACCCCTCCGGCAGGTCGGTCGTGACCGTCTCGCCTGCGTCCGTGATGAAGGCGACGGGAATCAAGTCCCCCGAATCCAGTTCCAGCAGGTCGCCCGCGCCGTAGTTCTGGATGCCCGCGACGGTGCCGATGACGGTGCCTCCTGCCGCGACCGGCTTGCCGACGAGATCGGCGAGGTAGAATTCACCCTGTTTCGGGGCGGGCAGGTGCCTGCGCTCCACATAGAGATCGGTTCCCGCCAGGGCTTCGGCCTGGTTGCGGTCCTTCACGTCCTTCAGGTCGGCGATGAACTCGTCCCGCGCGGGCTTCAGGCGGGTGATCTCGATCACGCGGCCGTCCTGGGTGGTCAGGGGCCGGTAGGTGGCGATATCGGCCGCCGTGCTCGCGAAACTCTTGAGTTTCACGGCACCCCGGATGCCATGGGCACCGGTGATGCGGCCAATCAGGATGGATGCGGTCATTTCAGCACTTCGTCCGTTCTCAGAACAATTGGATTCGCGGGCCCTTTCCCCATATAAGGCGGCGCATGTCCAGCGTCTTGTCAAACCCGGTTGCAGCATCCGCCATTCCGTTCCGGAAGATGAACGGTCTCGGAAACGACTTTGTCGTGCTGGATGCGCGGGTGAAACCGCTTGCCATCAGCGATGACCAGGCGCGCGCCATTGCCAGCCGCAGCAGCGGCGTGGGCTGCGACCAGCTCATCGTCATGGAGCCGTCGCCCACTGCTGATGTCAGGATGCGGATCTGGAACGCCGAAGGCGGCGAGGTCGAGTCCTGCGGCAATGCCTCGCGCTGCATCGCCGACATCGTGATGCGCGAGCGCAAGAGCGGAACCGCCACCATCGATACCAAGGGTGGTTTCCTCTCGGCCCGGCAGGCGGGACCGATGATGGTGACGATCGATCAGGGCAAGCCGCGCTTCGGCTGGAAGGAGATTCCGCTCTCGGAAGCCTTTGCCGACACGCGCCGCATCGAATTGCAGGTGGGACCCATCGACAAGCCGCTGCTGCATTCGCCCTCCGTGGTGAATGTCGGCAACCCCCATTGCATCTTCTGGGTCGATGATCTCGATGTGGTGGACTTCGCCAAGGTCGGGCCGATGATCGAGCATCATCCCCTGTTTCCCGAGCGCACCAATGTGGAACTGGCGAAGGTCGTGGCGCGTGACCATGTGATCCTCAAGGTGTGGGAGCGTGGCGCCGGGCTGACCAGGGCCTGCGGCACTGCGGCCTGCGCCACCATGGCAGCGGGGCATCGCCTCCGCCTCATCGATTCGAAGTGCCGCATCAGCCTGCCCGGCGGCGACCTGATGATGGCGCTGAACGAGGAGAACGGTCACGTCCTGATGACCGGGCCGGTCGCCTATGAATATGAGGGCGTGCTGCCGCCCGGACTTCTCGGGTGATGTCATGAGCGAGCTTCGCATCGAGACGTTCGGCTGCCGCCTCAACACGTTCGAATCCGAAATCATGCGCGGCCACGCCGAAAAGGCGGGGCTGGACAATGCCATCGTGTTCAACACCTGTGCCGTCACGGCGGAGGCCACCCGCCAGGTGCGTCAGGCCATCCGCAAGGCACACAAGGAAAATCCCGGCGCGGAGATCATCGTCACCGGATGCGCCGCCCAGACGGAAGCGGAAACCTTCGCCGCCATGCCTGAGGTCACGCGCATTCTCGGCAACGAGGAAAAGCTGAAGGCGACAAGCTGGCTTGCCGGAAGCAATGCGCCGCGGGTCGATGTTTCCGACATCATGCAGGTGAAGGAAGCGCATGTTCCGGTGATCGACCGGCTCTCGGGCCGTACCCGCGCCTTCGCCCAGGTGCAGAACGGCTGCGACCATCGCTGCACCTTCTGCATCATACCTTTCGGGCGCGGCAACTCGCGCTCCGTGCCGGTGGCTGCGGCGGTGGAGCAGGTGCGCCGCCTCGTGGCGGAAGGTCACAATGAAGTGGTGCTCTCAGGTGTCGATCTCACGAGCTGGGGTGCGGACCTCGACGGTGCGCCGCGGCTCGGTCATCTGCTCTCGCGCATTCTCTCCGGCGTTCCCGACCTGAAACGGCTGCGCCTGTCTTCCATTGATTCGATCGAGGCCGATGACGAGCTGATCAGCCTGCTTGCGGGCGAGGAGCGGGTGATGCCGCATCTTCACCTCTCGCTTCAATCGGGCGACAACATGATCCTGAAGCGGATGAAGCGCCGCCATGCCCGCGAGGATTCGATCCGCTTCTGCAGCGACCTGCGCAGCCGCCGCAAGGACATCGTGTTCGGGGCCGACATCATCGCCGGTTTCCCCACCGAAACGGACGAGATGTTCGAGAACTCCCTCAAGATCGTGGATGAATGCGGCCTCACCTTCCTGCATGTCTTTCCCTTCTCGCCGCGCCCCGGCACCCCGGCAGCCCGGATGCCGCTGCTCGAGGCGCAGGTGGTGAAGCGCCGTGCCGCGCTGTTGCGGGAAAAGGGCGCGGAGCGGTTGAGGGCCTTCCTGGCGCGTCAGGTGGGCGAAACCCATGAGGTGCTGATCGAAACACCGAAGCTGGGACGCACGCCGCAGTTTGCCCTGGCCCATTTCGCCCAGCAGATGACACCGGGTGCCATCGTGCGCGCGGTGGTGACAGCAGCCAATGACGACGGCCTGCAGGTCGTGCCCGGCAGCGCACCCCATCCCGGCGTCGGCGCAGGACTGGTAGCATGAGCGGCTTCTTCAAGAAACTCTTCAATCGCATCACCGGACGCGGCGACGCTCCGCCCGCCGAGGAGGCGAAATCACTGCCGGCACCGGATGCGGTGGCGGAACCCGTTGCGGAGACTGTTGCAGACGCCCCGCCACCTCCTGCCGTGCCACCTCCTGCCGCACCACCTCCTGCCGGGGTCGAGGAGATCGTCGCGGAGGCTTCGCGTCCGCCGCCGGAGGTGAAAGAGCAGCCCGTCGTGGCGGAGGACGCGAAACCTCTCGCGAAGGCAAGGAAGGCTGACCCGCCGCCACCCGCCAGCAAGGCCGTAAAGCCAGCCGCCAAGGCCGAGGCAAGACCGGAGCCGAAGCCAGCCGCGAAGTCCGTGGCGAAGGCAGAACCGAAACCAGCCGCCAAGGCTGCGGCAAAGCCGGAACCAAAGCCATCCGCGAAGGCTGTCGCGAAGCCTGAGCCGAAGCCCGCCGTGAAG
>JAEUMJ010000121.1 GCA_016792865.1 Hyphomicrobiales bacterium
GTGATCTACAACAGCCCGCATTATGGTTATGAAACCCGCGCCGATCTTTTCTTCGCCTTGCGCGCCAAGCACGGCAACCTCGTCGGCTTCAAGGAATTCGGCGGTGCCGCGGCACTTCGCTATGCCGCTGAGCACATCACAGGACATGATCCGGCGCTCACCTTGATGGTGGGGGTGGATACGCAGGTGTTCCATGGCTTCGTGAACTGCGGCGCCACGGGTGCGATCACGGGGATCGGCAATGTGCTGCCGCGCGAGGTGCTGCGCCTCGTTGAATTGTGCAGCCTTGCCGCCAAGGGCGATGCGAAGGCCCGCGCGCTGGCCCTGGAACTGGAGCAGGCGCTCGGCGTGCTGTCTTCCTACGACGAAGGCACCGACCTCGTGCTCTACTACAAGCGCCTGATGGTGCTGGCGGGCTACCCCGAATATGAGCGCCACTTCATCGGCAGCGACAGGCTTTCCGTCAGCCAGCAGCACTATGCCGACACGCAGTATCACCTGTTCAAGGCATGGTACGGCAACTGGGCGGGTCGCGCCTGAGGTCCGGCGATGCGGGTCATCGACAGCCACACGGAAGGCGAACCCACACGCGTGGTGGTTTCGGGAGGGCCTGATCTCGGCACCGGGCCGCTGGCGGAGCGGCGCACGCGCCTGATGCAGGATCACGATGCCTTTCGCCGCCATGTCATCCTTGAGCCGCGCGGGCACGAGGCCATGGTGGGGGCATTGCTCTGCGCTCCCCATGACAGGAGTTGCGCCGCCGGCGTGATCTTCTTCAACAACGAAGGCACGCTGGGCATGTGCGGCCACGGCACCATCGGGCTTGCCGTGACGCTGGCGCACCTGAAGCGGCTGGCTCCCGGCGCGCATCGCATCGAGACGCCGGTGGGAGTCGTGACGGTCGATCTGCTGAGCGAGACGGAAGCGGAGATCGAGAACGTGCCAAGCTACCGCCACGCCCACTGCATCTCGGTCGAGGTGCCGGGCTACGGAACCGTGCTCGGCGACGTGGCCTGGGGCGGCAACTGGTTCTTTCTCTGCAAGTCCGGCCCGAACGGCGTGGATGTCCGGCAACTTGCCGAACTCACCCGCTTCTCGCTGGCGGTCCAGAAGGCGTTGGCGGACGAGGGGATCACGGGTGCGGATGGCGGCGCAATCGACCATATCGAGGTGTTCGGCTGGTCCCGCGATGGCGGCGACAGCCGGAGCTTCGTGCTGTGCCCGGGCGGCGCCTTCGATCGCTCACCCTGCGGCACCGGCACGAGCGCCAAGCTGGCCTGCCTCGCATCGGACGGACTCTTGCAGCCGGGCCGGACCTGGGTCCAGGAAAGCGTAACGGGTGGCCGGTTCATGGCGCAATACCGCCGGGGCGAAGGCGAGCAGGTCATCGTGCGCATCCGCGGCAGGGCCTTCGTGGTGAAGGATGCAACGCTGCTGCGGCACCCGAATGATCCGTATGCGGATGGTTTCCGCACCGCCTAGCGGCAGGAGGAACAGCACGCCGCCCGCCTCGCGGACAGCGGCAGCCCTTTCCGGCGGCAGCATGTCGTGGCCGGGGATTGCGCCAGCACCCTACCGGCAGGTGCGGTACCAGCCCATGTCGACGTGGAAGTGGTCGGCATGGTCGGCGTTGTAATCCGGGGACAGGGTGACGTTGAACCAGTCGCACAGCCCGTCGCGGGCCGCGCGGAGGAAACGCGCGGCAGCATCGTTGCCGGCCCAATCCGCCTTCAGGGAAATTGTCTTGCCGCTGGCCAGCCGGAAGCCGGAGATGTCGAAGGCGTTGGCGGTGGAGTGCTGGCTCATGCTGCTGCGCCCGCGAATCGTGCGGCAGCTATAGGAGCCGAAATGGAGGATCTCGCTGACCGGCTCGCCCATGATGCGGATCGCGGCCGGTTGCAGGACATGGCGTTCCCACAGGTAGAGCCTTGCCGCCACCACGCAGCGGGTTTCCTCCGGGCGCATGCCTGCCCGAGACAGGCGGGCCAGGTTAACGCCCCCGGAAATGACGCAAGCGCCAGCCCCATGGTCTGGCCTTATGTGCGCATCAACTCCCGCCCGGCGCAACGCCACGGCGCAGCCTTCCGGATCGACTTCCGCAAGGCGAAGCTGCCAATCCGTAAGGAAATTGGGCCTTGCATCGAGGTCGGGCAGAGCCAGGGGGTCGTAGGCGCGGGGCCATTCAAAAACCCCCATGCGGGAGGCAGGATAGGCCAGTGCCGCAAAAACAAGCACCGCCAGCAGCACCCGGCCCAGCACCCGCAGCGTCACCGATCTGGTCAGAGGGCCAGTTTGCCGCATGCTTGCCGTTCTACCTTCGCCGAATTTGCCATTGTGCAGCGCACCGGATAAAACCCCTGCCACAACAATCAGGACCATAAGATGGCTGAATCAAAGCAGGGAGCACGGGCCGAACGCCCCCTCTCGCCGCACCTTCAAATCTACCGCCCGATGCTGTCGATGACGATGTCGATCACCCACCGCATCACCGGCGTTGCGCTCTATGGCGGCTCCATCCTCCTCGTCTGGTGGTTTGCCGCCGCCGCTGAATCCGATTCCTATTTCAACATGGTGCAAGCCTTCTTCGGCCATTGGCTGGGCCGGATCATCCTGTTCGGCTTCACCTGGGTGCTGATCCATCATGCCCTGGGCGGCATTCGCCATTTCGTCTGGGACATGGGCAAGGGCTTCAGGCTCTCGTCGGTGGAATGGATGGTCAGGGCCAATCTCATCGGCTCCATCCTTCTCACCATTCTTCTCTGGGTGGTGGCCTACGGAGTGAAATCATGATCATCGATCCGGGCATGAAAACACCGCTCAAGAAGGTGAAGGGATTCGGCGCGGCCAAATCCGGCACCGATCATTTCTGGCAACAGCGCGCCACTGCCGTCGCCAACCTGCCGCTGGTGGGTTTCATGGTGGGCTTCGTCATCTATCACCTGAACTCGACCCGCGCCGACGTGATCGCCTCGCTGCATCACCCCGTGGTGGCGCTGCTGCTGATCATGGGGCTGGCTTCTGTCTTCTGGCACATGCGCCTCGGCCTGCAGGTGGTGATCGAGGACTACCTGCACACGCACCTGACCAAGTTCACCGCACTTGCCCTCAACATCGCCTATGCGACCTCGCTTTTTGCCGTGGCCGCCTATTCCATTCTCAAGATGAGCTTTGCACCCTGATGGCTGTTGCTGACACCAAGAAGAAAGCCCCCAAGTCCGTTTCCGTGGGTGGCCGGGCTTACCCGATCACCGATCACACCTTTGACGTGGTGGTGGTGGGGGCCGGCGGCTCCGGCCTTCGTGCCGCGCTGGGCGCTTCCCAGGCAGGGCTGAAAACCGCTTGCATTTCCAAGGTCTTTCCCACCCGTTCCCACACCGTGGCAGCCCAGGGCGGCATTGCCGCCTCGCTGGCCAACATGGGTGCCGATGACTGGCGCTGGCACATGTACGACACCGTGAAGGGTGCCGATTGGCTGGGTGACCAGGATGCCATCGAATATCTCTGCCGCAATGCCCCCACCGCCGTTTACGAGCTGGAGCATTTCGGCATGCCGTTCTCCCGCACCGAGGAAGGCAAGATCTACCAGCGCCCCTTCGGTGGGCACATGATGAATTTCGGCGACGGCCCGCCCGTGCAGCGCACCTGTGCCGCTGCCGACCGCACCGGCCATGCCATGCTGCACACGCTCTATGGCCAGTCGCTGCGTTATGACACGGCCTTCTTCATCGAGTATTTCGCACTCGACCTGATCATGGAAAACGGCTCCTGCCGTGGCGTCATCGCCATGTGCATGGAAGACGGCTCCATCCACCGCTTCCGCGCCCACCAGACAGTGATGGCGACGGGCGGTTATGGACGCGCCTATTTCTCGGCCACGTCTGCCCACACCTGCACCGGCGACGGCAATGCCATGGTCCTGCGCGCAGGCCTTCCCTGCCAGGACATGGAATTCGTGCAATTCCACCCCACCGGCATTTATGGCGCGGGCTGCCTGATCACCGAAGGCGCGCGTGGCGAAGGCGGCTACCTCACCAACTCCAACGGCGAGCGTTTCATGGAACGCTATGCGCCATCGGCCAAGGACCTCGCCTCGCGCGATGTCGTCTCGCGCTCCATGACTCTCGAAATCCGCGAGGGCCGGGGCGTGGGCCGGGAAAAGGACCACATCCACCTCCACCTCGAACACCTTGATCCCAAGGTGCTGCACGAACGCCTGCCCGGCATTTCCGAAAGCGCCAAGATCTTCGCCGGTGTTGACGTGACCAAGGAACCGATCCCGATCCTGCCGACGGTGCACTACAACATGGGCGGCATTCCCACCAACTATCACGGTGAGGTGCTGGCGGGTGACAGGAAAGACCCGGAAAAGACCGTGCCCGGCCTGATGGCCGTGGGAGAGGCGGCCTGCGTGTCCGTACACGGAGCAAATCGCCTGGGTTCGAACTCGCTCATCGACCTTGTGGTCTTTGGCCGCGCCGCCGGATTGCGCTGCGCCGAACTGGTGAAACAGGAGGGCAAGAGCCATGCCGACCTGCCGGGCGACGCCGGCGAGGAGGCTGTGGCCCGGCTCGATGGCTTCCGCTACGCTTCCGGCGCAACGCCCACAGCGAGGCTCCGCGCCCAGATGCAGCGCGCCATGCAGGACGACGCAGCCGTGTTCCGAACCGGCGAAACGCTGGAGCAGGGCTCCCGGAAGATCAACACCATCTGGAGGGGCATGGACGACATCGGCGTCACCGACCGTTCTCTGGTCTGGAATTCCGATCTCATCGAAACGCTGGAATTCGCCAACCTCATCATCCAGGCGGCGGCGACGGTGGACAGCGCGGCCGCCCGCAAGGAAAGCCGTGGCGCCCATGCGCGCGAGGATTTCCCCAACCGCGACGACAAGACCTGGATGAAGCACACCCTGGTCTGGACCGACGGCGGAAAGAAGAAGGTCACGCTGGGTTATCGCCCGGTTCACGACTACACGATGTCAGGCGACATCGACTACATCAAGCCCAAGGCGCGGGTGTACTGACGAGATCATCATGGCTGAATTCGCACTTCCCAAGAACTCCACCGTCAACACCGGCAAGGCCTGGCCCATGCCGCAGGGCGGCAACATCCGCACCTTCAGGATCTACCGCTGGAACCCGGACGACGGAAAGAACCCGCAGCTCGACACCTACCATGTCAACATGGACGAATGCGGTCCGATGGTGCTGGACGCCCTGATCAAGATCAAGAACGAGCAAGACCCCACGCTCACCTTCCGCCGCTCCTGCCGCGAAGGCATCTGCGGTTCCTGCGCCATGAACATCGACGGCACCAACACCCTCGCCTGCCTCAAGGCCTGCGATGACGTGAAGGGCGACGTGCGCATCTATCCGCTGCCCCACATGCCGGTGGTGAAGGACCTGGTGCCCGATCTTACCCGCTTCTATGCTCAGCACCGGTCGATCGAACCCTGGCTGAAGACGGAAACCCCGACGCCGCAGGCGGAATGGAAGCAGTCGAAGGAAGAACGCGAGCTTCTCGACGGTCTCTACGAGTGCATTCTCTGTGCCTGCTGCTCCACTTCATGCCCCAGCTACTGGTGGAACGGCGACCGCTATCTCGGGCCGGCCGTGTTGCTGCAAGCCTATCGCTGGCTCATCGACTCGCGCGATGAGGCAACCGGCGAACGCCTGGACAACCTCGAAGATCCGTTCCGGCTTTATCGCTGCCACACCATCATGAACTGCGCCAAGGCATGCCCCAAGGGCCTGTCGCCCGCAAAGGCGATTGCCGAGATCAAGAAGATGATGGTCGAGCGGATGGTCTGATCCCCCAGGGGGAGATCATTCGGCGCTGGCGTGTTGTTCGCCTTCGCCGTCCTCGCCTTCCTTTTTCTTCTTCGGCTTCGGCTTCGGAAGATCGAAAGGCACGATCAGTTTCGGGTAGTTCTCTGCCGCGGCGGCCGTGGCGGCAAAGTCACTGGCGCACTTCCGGAACGAGGCGATCAGGATCTGGCCCGCCTTTTCCGGCGCCATGGCGGTGCGAAGGTCGCGACGGCCCATCTTCAGTTCCTTGCGCTTCACCTTGCCGATGTAGGCGGCAAAGCGGGCATGGCCGGTCAACTTGTCGTCCTTGAACATCTGGGCAACGGCGGGGGCATGGCAGGCGCAGATTTCCAGCGGAACCTTGGTCAGCTGCACGGCCTTGTCGCCATCGATGAAGATCGGCTTCCTGCTTTTCATGTCCTTGGCGCAGGTCTGGAAGGCAGCCGCTTGCTGCTTGGACATGTGCATCTTCTTGGCCATGGCCTTGATTTCGGCGTCATTGTTGCCGCAGGCGGCCAGAAGGAGGCCGACACCGGCAAGACCCGCCCATTTCGCAATCACACGCTTGTTCATCGCATTTCCCCGATTTCCGAACCCACACGGACATGCGCCGGGTGTAGCGCAAAGACCTTGGAATACCGTCAGCGCCGGCTGGCAAATTGCTGGGTTGCCGGTAAGCTTGCGCTAACCATGCGACGGGCGCGACCGGGCGCGTTTCCGGGGGCCTTTCGCCTTTCGATTGATTTGTTTTGCGACGCAACATGGTCTATACGCGGCGCGCATTTCCGCGCTCAGATTCCCGCGCTCAAGAAGAGGCTCTCTCCATGTCGCTCGACAGTTTCAAGTCCCGCAAGACGCTCAAGGTGGGTAACAAGTCCTATGTCTATTACAGCCTGACGGCGGCGGAAAAGAATGGCCTGACCGGCATCTCGAAGCTGCCCTATTCAATGAAGGTGTTGCTCGAAAACCTGCTGCGCAACGAGGACGGGCGCTCGGTGACGAAGAAGGACATCGAGACATTCGTCGCCTGGCTCGACAATCGCGGCAAGGGCCAGGCCGAAATCGGGTTCCGCCCGGCGCGTGTCCTGATGCAGGACTTCACCGGCGTTCCCGCCGTGGTCGATCTCGCCGCCATGCGCGACGGCATGAAGCTTCTCAAGGGCGACGCGCAGAAGATCAATCCGCTGGTGCCCGTCGATCTGGTGATCGACCACTCCGTGGTTGTCGATTACTTCGGCAACCCGAAGGCACTGGCGGCCAACGTCTCGCGCGAATACGAACAGAATGAAGAGCGTTACAAGTTCCTCAAGTGGGGGCAGGGCGCATTCCAGAATTTCCGCGTGGTGCCCCCCGGCACCGGCATCTGCCATCAGGTCAATCTCGAATATCTCGCACAGACCGTCTGGACCAGGACGGAAACCGTCACCAAGGGCAAGAGCAAGCTGAAGCAGACCGTGGCCTATCCCGATACGCTGGTCGGTACCGACTCGCACACCACCATGGTGAACGGCCTTGGCGTGCTGGGCTGGGGCGTGGGCGGCATCGAGGCAGAAGCCGCGATGCTGGGGCAGCCGCAATCCATGCTCCTGCCGGAAGTGATCGGCTTCAAGTTGTCCGGCAAGCTGCAGGAAGGCGTGACGGCAACCGATCTGGTGCTGCTCGTCACGCAGATGCTGCGCAAGAAGGGCGTGGTGAACAAGTTCGTGGAGTTCTTCGGCCCCGGCCTTCCCGGCCTGACCCTGGCTGACCGCGCCACCATCGCCAACATGGCGCCGGAATACGGCGCAACCTGCGGCTTCTTCCCCGTGGATGCGGTGACAGTGGAATATCTCAAGTTCTCCGGCCGCAAGAACGACCGCATTGCGCTGGTCGAGAAATACGCCAAGGCGCAGGGCATGTTCCTCACGGCCAAGAGCGCCGACCCTGTCTTCACCGACACGCTGGAGCTTGACCTTGCCTCGGTGGTGCCCGCCATGGCCGGTCCCAACCGCCCGGAGAAATTCTCGCCTCTCGCCGACATCAAGACCGGTTTCCTCGGCGCGCTTGAAACACCCAAGGACAAGGGCGGTTTCGCCAAGCCGGGTGAACCTGCGAAGCGGGTGAAGGTGGAAGGCAAGAACTACGACATCGGCCACGGCGACGTGGTGATCGCCGCCATCACGTCGTGCACCAACACCTCGAATCCCTCGGTGCTGATCGGCGCCGGTCTCCTCGCCAAGAAGGCGGCGGCGCTCGGCCTCACCTCGAAGCCGTGGGTCAAGACCTCCATTGCGCCCGGCTCGCAGGTGGTTTCGGAATACCTCTCCAAGTCCGGCCTCCAGAAGGAGCTGGACAAGGTGGGCTTCTACCTCGTGGGCTACGGCTGCACGACCTGCATCGGCAATTCCGGCCCGCTTGATCCTGCCCTGTCGAAGGCGATCAACGACAACGGCATCGTCGCCTCTGCCGTGATCTCCGGCAACCGGAACTTCGAAGGCCGCGTCTCCCCCGATGTGCAGGCGGCCTACCTCGCCTCTCCGCCCCTGGTGGTGGCCTATGCGCTGGCGGGTTCCACGCAGATCGACATCACCAGCGAGCCGCTGGGCACGGGCAAGAACGGCAAGCCCGTCTATCTCAAGGACATCTGGCCGACGAACAAGGAAATCGACACCTTCATCCGCAAGAACATCAACCCGAAGATGTTCAAGGCCCGCTACTCCGATGTCTTCAAGGGCGACAAGAACTGGCGCGCCGTGAAATCCGGCAAGGGTGAAACCTACGGCTGGGACAACACCTCGACCTATGTCCAGAACCCGCCTTACTTCCAGGGCATGACCAAGACGCCGAAGCCGGTGTCGGACATTGTCAGCGCCCGTGTGCTGGGCCTGTTCGGCGACAAGATCACCACCGATCACATCTCGCCTGCGGGTTCGATCAAGGCGGCATCGCCGGCCGGAAAGTACCTCACCGCAAATGGCGTGAAGCCCATGGACTTCAACCAGTATGGCACGCGCCGTGGCAACCACGAGGTGATGATGCGCGGCACCTTTGCCAACATCCGCATCAAGAACCACATGGTGAAGGACAAGGATGGCAACGTGAAGGAAGGTGGCCTTACCATCCACTATCCGTCCAATGAGGAAATGCCGATCTACGACGCGGCGATGATGTACCAGAAGGAAGAAGTGCCGCTGGTGGTGTTCGCGGGCGTCGAATACGGCAACGGCTCCTCGCGCGACTGGGCCGCCAAGGGCACCAATCTCCTGGGGGTCCGGGCCGTGATTGCGCAGAGCTTTGAACGCATCCACCGTTCCAACCTGGTCGGCATGGGTGTCGTCCCGCTGCAGTTCCAGGAGGGCCAGAGCTGGCAGACGCTGGGCCTGCGTGGCGATGAACAGATCACGATCCAGGGACTTGCCGATGGCCTGAAGCCGCGTGCCACGCTGACGGTCGAGATCGTTCGCGCCGATGGCAGCAAGGCCAGTTTCCCGGTGCTCTGCCGCATCGATACGCTGGATGAAATCGACTACTACAAGAACGGCGGCATCCTGCATTATGTGCTGCGCAATATTGCAAAGGCGGCGTGAGGCAGCCTGAGACGACATGAAACGGGCCATCGGGCACCGTTCACGGAAATGGGACCAGGGCCGCAGCGATGCGGCCCTTTCCTGTTGGGCGCGGGCGTGCGATGATCGGGGGATCGCGTCAGGAGGCAGCCATGCGCACACCTCTTCTTGCCGTCTATGCCACCGTCCTCTCCTATGCCCCCGCTCTGGCGGGCGACATGGTGGCCCATAATTGCCAATGCATGGGAAAGACCCGCAGCTACAATCAGGGCGAGGTGGTTTGCGTCAACGGCTACCGGATGCAATGTGCCATGAGCCTGAATGTCTCGTCGTGGAAGGTGCTGGAGGGGAACTGCAAGGTCGAGGATGCCACCGCACGGCTGTCGCCGCTGCCGCGACCCGCGAAGTTGCCCTCCACGCCGCGCGTCGCCGGGTGACAGGATGGAAAGCCCCCCGCCCGGCATCAAGCCCGGCATCAAGCCCGGCATCAAGCCCGGCATCACCCCCCAACCTCTTCCCCCAACCTCACCCCCATGTGATTGGCAAGTGTTTGGCCCACTCTCCATAACGGCAACATGAAGCACACCCTGACCCGCCGGACCGCCATGACCCTTCTCGCCGGAGGGATTGCGGCCCCGCGCCTTGCCAGGGCCGAGGCCACGGCGGCACCGGTCCTGATCGAGCTTTTCACCAGCCAGGGCTGCTCGTCCTGCCCGCCAGCCGACAGCTTTGCCGGTGAACTGGCCCGCGACCCGCTGAACTTCGTCGTCTCGCTCAATGTCGATTACTGGGATTACCTCGGCTGGAACGATACGCTGGCGAAGCCCGAGTTCTCCAAGCGGCAGTTCGACTATGGCAAGTCGCGGGGGGACATGCAGGTTTACACGCCGCAAATGGTGATGAACGGCCACTATCACGCGGTGGGCAGCAACCCCGCCGAAGTGCGCAAGTTCATTTCCGAATGCCGCGAGGAAGGGTTGAAGGCCGAGATCACCCTTGCGATGACAAGCAAGGAAGTGAAAGCGGAAATCGCCGGGAATCCCGGCTTCACGGGCGAGGCGACGCTCTGGCTGATGGCGGTCGAGCCGGAGGTGAAGGCCCTGATCGAGCGCGGCGAGAATGCCGGCAAGACGGTGACCTATCACAACGTCGTGCGCAACATGGTGCCTGCCGCCCTGTGGAAGGGTGAAGCCTATCAGGGCGCGTGGATGCGCGATGCGGTGATGCCGCCCGGTGCCGTGGTGTGCCTTGCGGTTCTCCAGAAGGACAAGACCGGGCAAGTGATCGGCCTTGCACGCGCATGACGTGCCTGGCTTCGCGGTCGGGTTGACCGCTGACGATTTCTCACGAGGCCGTGAGCTTTCCGATTTTTCATCATCCGCTGTCCTGCGCCGTCCGTTTTCCCATACACAGCGCGCCGCTCATTGGTGCCTGAAACACACGAGGGAGAAATACTATGCGCAAGACCATCCTTGCCACGCTGGCGCTTGGCTTCATCGCAACATCCGCCTACGCCATGAACACCATGGTGGGCGGCGCCGAGATGTTCCCGGAGAAGAACATTGTCGAGAACGCCTCCAACTCGAAGGACCACACCACGCTTGTTGCCGCCGTGAAGGCTGCGGGCCTCGTTGAAACGTTGCAGGGCAAGGGCCCCTTCACCGTGTTCGCTCCGGTCAATGCCGCCTTTGACGCCCTGCCCGCCGGCACGGTCGATACGCTGCTGAAGCCGGAAAGCAAGGATCAGCTCACAAAGATCCTGACCTGCCATGTCGTGCCTGCGGCGGCCTTCGCTGCCGACGTGCAGAAGATGGTTGCCGATGACGGTGGCATGCACAAGATCAAGACTGTGGGTGGCTGCGAACTCACTGCCTCCGTCAAGGATGGCAAGGTCATGATCAGCGATGAGAACGGCAATGCCTCCACCGTGACCATCGCCGACGTGAAGCAGTCGAACGGCGTCATTCACGTGATCGACAAGGTTCTCCTTCCGAAGTCGTAACCCCGCCATCGCGTGAATGCATGCAGGGACGGAGTGGCCTCCGTCCCTGTTTTCGCATGCCCGCCCGTCTTTCCCGCCAGCCTTGCCTTCACTGTCCTGAAGCACTTGAAAACATGGTTCCTTTCCCCTCGCCAGCCGGGCTATGGAAGGCCATGACACGCGATCCCCGTTACGACATCCTCTTTGAGCCGGTGCGCATTGGCCCGGTCACTGCCCGCAACCGCTTTTTCCAGGTAGCCCACTGCAACGGCTATGGCTGGACGCAGCCGCAAGCCCTTGCCGAAATGCGCGGCATCAAGGCAGAAGGCGGCTGGGCGGTGGTGACGACGGAAGAGGTCGAAATCCATCCCAGCGGCGATTGCGAGCCGTTCCACGAAGGCCGCCTGTGGTCCGACGCCGACATTCCCGCCCTTGCGCTGATGGCGGAGGCGGTGCACTTCCACGGCGCGCTTGCCGCCATCGAGATCATGCATCATGGGCCGTCGTCGGCCAATCGTGGCACCCGCGAGGTGCCGATCGGGCCGTCCCACCGCCCGGTGACGGCCTATGACCCGGTTCAGGCCCGGCGCATGGACCGGCAGGACATCCGCAACCTGCGGCAATGGCACCGTGACGCGGCCCTCCGCGCCAGGCGCGCGGGCTTCGACATCGTCTATGTCTATGCGGGCCACGAGCTTGGCATTCCCATGCATTTCCTGTCGCGGCGCATGAATGACCGCACCGATGAGTATGGCGGGTCACTGGAGAACCGTGCCCGGCTGCTGCGCGAACTGATCGAGGACACCAAGGATGCGGTCGGCGGTACCTGTGGCGTGGCGGTGCGCCTTGCGGTTGACGAGTTGATGGGTGACGCCGGCATCACCTCCACCGGCGAAGGCCGTGACGTGATTGCCATGCTGGCCGAGCTGCCCGACCTGTGGGACGTGAACGTGTCGGCGTGGTCCAATGACAGCGCCACCTCGCGCTTCCAGAAGGAAGGCTTCCAGGAAGACCACATCCGCTTCGTGAAGCAGGTGACGACGAAGCCCGTTGTGGGCGTGGGGCGCTACACTTCGCCCGATCGCATGGTCTCGCTGGTGAAGGGGGGCGTCCTGGATTTCATCGGCGCGGCGCGGCCGTCGATTGCGGACCCGTTCCTGCCGAAGAAGATCGAGGAGGGGCGGCTTGACGACATTCGTGAGTGCATCGGCTGCAACATGTGCGTCACCAGCGATTTCACCATGACGAACCTGCGCTGCACCCAGAACCCGACGATGGGTGAGGAATGGCGGCGCGGCTGGCACCCGGAGCGTGTTCCCGCAACGGGTGAGGGCAAGCGCGTGCTGGTCGTTGGAGCGGGTCCGGCCGGACTGGAAGCCGCACTCACGGCGGCGCGGCGCGGCTACGAGGTTCATCTGGCGGAAGCGGGCACGGAACTGGGCGGGCGCCTCATCCGTGAAACCAGGCTGCCGGGCCTTGCCGAATGGATCCGCGTGCGCGACTGGCGCACGGGCCAGTTGCAGCGCATGGCCAATGTCACGATCTATCGCGACAGTCCCTTGACGGCGGAAGACGTGGCGGGCTTCGGTGCGGATCATGTGGCCATGGCCACGGGCGCGACATGGCGGCGCGACGGCGTGGGCAGGGACAGCGGCTTTGCCATCGCCGGTTTCGACCATCATGCCGTGCTCACCCCCGACGACATCCTCGCGGGCCGCCTGCCGGAGGGGCCGGTCGTTGTCTATGATGATGACCACTTCTATCTGGGTGGGGTCATTGCCGAACGCTGTGCGGCAGCGGGACTTGCGACAACCTATGTGACCACCGCGATCCAGCCCTCCGCCTTCAGCGTGAACACGCTGGAGGCGACCGCCATCGCCAAGCGGTTGGTGCGGGCCGGAGTCACGCTGGTGACGCGGGTGAGCGCCGCCCGCTTCGACGGCGAGGCGCTGCAGGTAACCGATCATCTGTCAGGGGAGATGCGCGGGATTGCGGCCAGGGGATTGGTGACGGTCACGGCGCGCTGGCCTGCCGACGATCTTTTCACCGCAACGGAAAAGCTGATGCAGGGTCCGCAGGGGACTGCCACGCTAACGCTGCGCCGCATCGGTGACTGCAATTCGCCAAGCACCATCCAATCGGCAGTCTATGCGGGTCATCGCTGGGCACGGGAACTGGATGAAGCCGTGACGCCCTACTATCCGCGGGAGTTGCCACAGGCGGACTCGCTCCGTCGCTTCTGGACATGAGAAGGGGCCGGAGACAAAAAGAGTCTTCTCCGGCCCCTCTCATGACACTCCTGCGCCTGTTGGCGTTAGGCTGGCCACCGGTCCCGCCATGTCTGGTATCTGGCAGGCGCCCCCGGCTGCAGGACTGTCATTCAGCTTTGTGGATCACCCATTTCTTCCACAACCCTGAAACCGATATGTGTCGGCGGCTTTCCCGTGGTGCAGCCGCCCGCCGCAGGATTGCGCACGAACACCGAAACCGTTGAGGTGTGCGCTCCCATGGCCTTGAAGGCCGGGCAATGTGCGGGCGTCACGCCGCCATCGGCAGAGCCGCGGCAGGTGGAGGTCCATTCCCAGACATTGCCATCGAGATCACGCAAGCCGTCCTTGCTGCGCGACCAGGTGCCTTGCGGGCGAACCGGCCCGCCGGGCGTTTCTTCCTGTCCGTAATTCGCGGCCCAGGCCAATCGCGGATCATCGAACAACGGCTCTTTCGGCACAGGCTCGGCGATGCCGCTGAACGCCCGCCATTCCGCAGCGGTGGGCAGGCGAAGCCTGCTGCCATGCCTGCCGTTGTACCAGTTGATATAGGCCTCGGCATCGAACCAGTTCACGCCGGTCATGGGTGTTGTGCGGGGGTCACCCTGCCTTGGCGCGATGTCCTCGCAGGCACCGGCCTTCACGCAGGCGTTCCATTCCGCCACCGTCACTTCGTAGCGCGACACCTTGAGGCCGACGCCGCCCGTTGCGACCGGAACCATATCCAGTGTGGCCGTGCCCGATCCTGCGAGGTGGAGGAGGCCCGCAGAAAGCACCACAAGAAGGA
>JAEUMJ010000153.1 GCA_016792865.1 Hyphomicrobiales bacterium
GCCATCTCCGGGGCAAATTCTCCGTAGGCGGACAATACCGTCTCGCGCGCTTCATCCCATGGGATGTCGCGGGTGTCTTCCTGGGGCAAGGGCGCATTCCTGTCCCAGTGCATGAGCTTGTCCTTGCCCAGCCACTTCGCCTTCATGCGATAGTAGCGGTGGGAGAGAACCGGATAGGCGGCGCGCACGGCATCCACCAGCGCGGCGACAACTTCCGGCTCGGCGCGGTTCGACAGGTGCCGTGCATCGGCAATGTCCTTGAAGCCGCGCCAGCGGTCGGAGATGTCCTTGTCCTTGGCCAGCGTATTGGTGATGAGGCCGAACAGCCGCAGGTTGGCCTTGAAGGTTTTCGCCAGTGCCTCGGCGCCCGCCTTGCGACGCTTCTCATCCGGGGACTGCATGAGGTTCAGGGTCGGCTCAAGCGTGAGCTGCTTGCCATCGACTTCAAAGCGCAGGTCGGCCATGGTTTCGTCGAACAGGCGGTTGAATGCCCCTGCCGCCGTCTGCGATTTTTCGAGGAAGAGCTGCTCCAGCCGGTCGTCAAGCTGATAGGGCTTCTCCATCCGCAGGTTGTCGAGCCATGGCTTGTAGTGCGCAAGCGCCGGCTCCTTCATTGCAATGGCGAGCGCCTTGTCATCGATCTTGTTCAATTCCAGTTCGAAGAAGAGGAGCTGGCTGGAAAGCTCGGTGAGGGTGTTCGACACGTCGCCATAGAACTTCGCACGCGCCGGATCGGTCGTGTCGCCCACATAGTGAAGCTGCGCGTAAGAGCCGATGCGACCCACAAGATCGGAGAGCGAGTCATATTCCGAGATCGCCCTGGCCAGTTCCGACGGGGAGGAAGACGCCAGTTTTCCGGTCCATGCGGCGGCAAAGGCGCTGCAACGCTCCCGCGCCGCCTTCACGTCGGCTGCGAAGGCGGGCGAATCGGGAGCCGGATAAAGGTCGGCAAGGTTCCACTCCGGCAGGTCGGCGAGAGCAGCGGCAACTGATGTCATGATCATCCTCAAAAGCGCGGGGAACGTCCGGTGTCCCCCGTTTCCCCAAGAGATATGGAGGAGGAGAACCGGCAAGACAACCGATGAACGCTGCTCCTGCCACATTGCGGCGAAGGCCGGGCAACGGGATGTCCCCAATTGGGCAAGCGCGTTAAGAGGGAATTTACCCTTCGGTGTCACAAATCGCGACACGTCCCAAGCGGACAATAGAAACCGCACCGAAAACCCTTGGTCAGTGAAGAAGTGATTCCGGAATGGCTGCTCGCGTACTGATAGTCGAAGACGAACCCGCCCAACGCCGCATTCTTGAAGAAATGGTGAAGCGCTTCGGCTTTGAGGCGGCTGCGGTGGACGGTGGACTGAAGGCGCTCGATGCGCTGCGTGGCCCGCAAGGCGGCACCTACGAACTCGTCATCCTCGATCTCATGATGCCCGAAATGGACGGCATCGAATTCCTCGAAAAACTCCAGGGTGTGCGCGGCGATCTCCCGGTGATCGTGCAGACCTCGCAAGGCTCCATCGAAACCGTCATCAAGGCGATGCGCGCCGGTGCCGACGATTTCGTGGTGAAGCCGGTTTCACCCGAACGCCTCAAGGTCTCGATCCAGAACCTCCTCAAGGTGAATGCGCTCACCGAAGAAGTGAAGCGACTGAACAAGAGGGTCAGCGGTGCCCTGACCTTCTCCGATCTCATTGCCTCATCCTCCGGCATGGCGAATGTCATCCGCCTCGGCAAGCGCGGTGCGGCCTCCAACATTCCGATCCTGATCGAAGGCGAATCCGGCGTCGGCAAGGAAATGATCGCACGCGCGATCCAGGGCGAAAGCGAACGAGCCGGACGCTCTTTCGTGGCGGTGAACTGCGGTGCCATTCCGGAGAACCTCGTCGAGTCCACCCTGTTCGGTCACGAGAAGGGGTCGTTCACCGGCGCCACCTCGAAACACATCGGCAAGTTCCAGGAAGCCGACGGTGGAACCCTGTTCCTCGATGAAGTGGCAGAACTTCCACTTGAAATGCAGGTGAAGCTGTTGCGCGCCATCCAGGAAGGCGAGATCGATCCGGTCGGCTCGCGCAAGCCCGTGAAGGTGAATGTGCGCATCGTCTCCGCCACCAACCGCAACATGATCGAGATGGTGAAGGCGGGCCTGTTCCGCGAAGACCTCTATTACCGCCTCAACGTGTTTCCGATCATGGTGCCGCCGCTCCGCGACCGCAAGGATGACATCCCCGGCCTGATCAATCACTTCATCACCAAGCTTTCAGCCGAAGAAGGCCGGAAGGTGCGCGGCATCCGCGAGGATGCGCTGGGCATGCTGATGGCCTATGCCTGGCCCGGCAACGTGCGCCAGCTTGAGAATACGGTTTTCCGCGCCATCGTCCTGTGCGAAGGCGATCAGCTTGGGATCGAGGACTTCCCCCAGATTGCCTCCCTGGTTGAGGGCTACGAAATCAAGGTTCCTGCCGCTCCGGTCATGCCGGCGGCTCCGGTCACCACCCCCAGCGGCCCCCGCAGGGGCGGCACGGAGGTCAGCGACGGCACGGCCTTGGGCATTCCGGTTGTAACCGACGGCGGACACATCCGGAAACTCGAAGAAGTCGAGGCCGACATGATCCGCCTCGCCCTTCACCGCTATCGCGGCCAAATGTCTGAGGTTGCTCGGAAGTTGGGCATTGGCCGCTCCACGCTTTATCGCAAGATGCGCGATTTAGGGCTGGAAGAAGCGGCAAGCTGAACCCAAATACTTCCCGACGGCTTTAAGTAACTGTAATTTGTTGTGCGTGTTGCAGTGCGGACATTGCAAACACGCAACCGGGAGTCTAAGAAAAATCGCCGCCGGGGAGTCGTCATGGATACGCGTTTTTTCAAAGTCGCAGCATCAGTTGTTGCCCTGGCACTCATGGTTTCCACGGCGGACGCTGACAGCCACAAGAAGAAAAAGAAACGCAAGGGGTTGTTCGAGAGCCTGTTCGGGAGCGTGGAAGAGCGCGCCGCCCGCGCCGAGCGCCGTCGCCAGGCAAAGGCCGAACGCCGCAACTGGTGGCTTCGCGAGAATGGTGTCGATGTCTATCGCGATCCGGGATTGTCGTCCCGGAACCGCCAGCTTGCCAATGATGATTATGGCGATCCGGAACCCATTCCGGGCCTTGGCATGGGCAATGTCAATTACGCCCTTCCCCGCCTCCAGCCGGTCGCCGACAAGAGCCTTATCCCGCTCCCCGCCATCGGCGTGGAAGGCGAAGCCCTGCGCATCGTCCTGTCGGATGTGAAGACCCCGGTGAAAGCCGATGTGAAAATCCGCGACAGCGTGATCAGCCTTTACAAGGACAACAGGTTCAAGCCGCTCTGGCTGGAAAACGGCCGGGTTTCGCCACGCGCCAAGACGGTGTTGGCCACGCTCAAGAGTTCCGCGCAGGATGGCCTGGAACCGGCACGCTATCTTCCCGCCGGTCTTTCCTCCTTCGATGACGTCGATGGACAGATTGCAGGCAGCAACATCGCCGCTGCCCAGTTCGATGTCGCCCTCACAACTGCGGTTGCGACCTATGCCGTGCACATGAGCGGCGGTGTCTTCGAGCCGGGAAAGCTCTCCCTTTATCACGACATCCAGACCGAACCCGTTTCGCCCGCGACGGCACTCAAGGTGCTGGCCTATACGCCGTTCCCCGCCGAATACCTGAAGACACTGGAACCGCAACATCCTGCCTACGCGATCCTGAAGGCGGAACTTGCCAGGCTTTCGACCGACACCACCGAGAAACCCGAACCGTTCCCGGTCGGGAAGCGCGTGAAGCCCGGCCAGTCGGATGCCCGCATTCCGGAGCTTCGGGCGCGCATGGTGGCGCTGGGGCATCTTTCGGCAGAAGAGGCCGATGCTGCCGATCCGGAAAAGCTTCAGGTGCTGGACAAGACGCTGAGCAAGAGCGTGAAGCTCTATCAGGCCAGCGCCGGCATTCCCCAGACCGGGGCATTGGACCAGGCGACCGTCAAGTCATTCAACGGCGAAGACGTGGTGAGCGAACGGGAAAAGCTGGTTGCCAGTCTGGAACGCATCCGCTGGCTGCCAAAGGATCTGGGCCAGCGCTATGTTTTCGTGAACCAGGCCGCCCAGGAAGTGGTGGTCATGAACCAGGGCAAGCGGGAATGGACGAGCCGCGTGATCGTCGGCAGGCCCACCACCCAGACCGCCGTGTTCAACGATGTCATGGAAACCGTGGTCTTCAACCCCACCTGGGGCATGCCACAGTCGATCATCATCAACGAGTACCGCAACAAGCTGCGCCGCGATCCGGGCTACTTCGACCGCAACGGCTATCAGGTGATCAATTCCCGCGGCCAGAAAGTGTCATCCCGGTCCATCAACTGGGGGGCGGTCGGCCCCAATTCGGGAATCGGCGTCATCCAGAAGGCCGGTGACGGCAATGCCCTGGGGGAACTGAAATTCCTCTTCCCCAACACGCATTCGATCTACATGCACGATACGCCGAACCGGGAACTGTTCTCCCAGGATACCCGCGCCTTCAGCCATGGCTGCGTGCGCGTTCAGAATCCGAGGGAATTTGCCAAGGTCCTGCTTGGGCTGAGCGATGCGGAAGTGGAATCCCGCCTTTCCACCCGTGACACCCAGAACGTGAAGGTTGACGGCAAGATCCACGTCTATCTCTCCTACTTCACGGCTTGGCCCGATTCTGACGGAAAAGTCCGTTATTATTCAGATATTTACGAGCGCGACAAGACGCTGCGCAACGCCCGGAGCCTGGTTGCCCGCACTTTCGGCGGCGCAGGGTCCGAGAAGATCGTCCAGACTGCGGCAAAATCGACCGGTTTGGTTAGCGAGTAAGGTCTTTGAATCGCCTCCATTAATCCCCAATTAATCATAATCGGGCATGGTTACTCCCATAACGGGGTTGCCTCATCGCAGCCTTAATCTTGTTCGATGTCGGGATCGGGACTAGAGTGGGTGGGTAACTTCCTCAAGTCCGGCCTGAAGTGTGTGGGAGCCGGGCCGGTGCTCGGGGTTAGTTGCGTGGAACAATATCAGGTAACGGACGTCGGACATCGTTTTCCATTGACCAAGAAATTCGCCAAAGCGTTGGCCTCTATGGCCGTTGTCGGAACGCTCGCTCTCGGTGCGTGGTCGTTTGTTGATGCTGCGCCCTCGGTGGCAGGCGGCGAGACGCGCACGATTTCCCTGTACCACATCCACACCAAGGAAAGCCTGACGATCACGTACATGAAAGACGGGCGCTACATCCCGTCGGCGATGACGAAGATCAACTACTTCCTGCGTGACTGGCGTCGCAATGAGCCGACCACCATCGATCCGCGGACGATCGATCTCGTCTGGGAACTGCATGCCGACCTTGGCTCGAAGAAGCCCATCAACATCGTGTCGGGTTATCGCAGCGCCCGCACCAACGCCTTCCTGAAGAAGATCGGCCGCAAGGTCGCCACCAAGAGCCAGCACATTCGCGGCAAGGCCATTGACTTCTTCTTCCCTGACGTTCCCACCACCCGCATCCGCAACAGTGCGCTTGTGCGCCGCGTCGGCGGTGTGGGGTACTACAGTTCCGCAGGCGGCCCCACGGGCTTCCTGCATGTTGACTCCGGAAATGTGCGCCACTGGGGTCCCGGCATGGGCGGCTCGCAGATGGCCGGCCTTCTCCGTGATGGCAAGAAGTATGTCGGCAAGCGCCTGACGGGCAAGCAGCCCGTGCCGGAAATGTCGGTTGAAGTGGCTTCCGAGGACGATGACGCCGAAAAGTCCGGCGGCCTCTGGGGGCTGGTGACGGGCAAGCGCGGCAAGAAGGCCGCGCCCGACCAGTCGGCTCCGCTCGATGCCTATAATGGCGGCCAGATGGCGCAGTGGAGCGAAGACGCCGCTGCAGTCGGTGCCGACACGATCAGTTCTGCCGCCCCGCTTGACGAGGCAATTGTTGATGAACCGGCCGCCGGCCAGAAGAAGCGCCAGCAGCTCGTCGATCCGGACAGCGATGGCCTCGCCTCCATGGCGCAGACGGCAGCAGTTGAATCCCTTGCCGATGGCGTCTCCGACGAAGAAGGCGCCGCTCCCCGCAAGGTCGCTGTTGCATCTGCCGTGGTCAAGCCGCGCCTGAAGCCGCGTGCAGTGATGCAGCACATCTCGTCCGATGGCATGACCATCCTTCCTGCCAGTGCTCCGCCTGAGGCGCAGCAGTTCCTGCGCACGAAGCCCTCGCCTGTCGCCAATCAGGAACTTGCTGACCTGAGTGCCGATATCGCGGATGAGGAAGATGATTCGATCGACGTGATCTCCAACGTCGAAACCAAGACCAGCTTCAACCCGCAACTGCGTGATGAAACGCAGCAGGATGGCGCGACCATCCAGCCGGGCATTGCCTCGCTCGGTGGGGCCAGCGACAGTTGGTGGAACAGCCTTTTCGCCAGCGCCAAGCAGGTGCAGGCCACCGATCAGGTTGCCGCCAAGGTGGACGCAAACCTGAACGAGATCATGCCGCGTGCCGCAATCCTCGGTGAAGACGGCGCGGGCATCGTCGGCTTCAAGGCACCGACCGCCGCAACCGGCAAGGGCGACATGCTTTCCGTCAACCGTGAAGGCAAGGGCAACCTGCCGCCGCTCAACATGCGCATGACGCAGGTTTCGACGCCCGGTGCGACCGGCGGCTCGCTGGAGTAGGCCACAAAGCCAGACCAAATTGAAAAGCCCCGGAAATCCGGGGCTTTCTTGTTTCGGAGCTGGGTGATGACGGTCGCGCCGTCCGGCCAGTAGCCAGCACGCGAAGGCTATTCCGCAGCCTCCCTGCTCTCCGGCATGCCAAGGGCAGCGAGATAGACGTCCAGAAGCGCTTCCTCTTCCTGGCGCTCGCTTGCGTCCTTCTTGCGCAGCGAAATGACCTTGCGCAGGATCTTCGTGTCAAAGCCGTTGGCCTTGGCCTCGGCGTAGACTTCCTTGATGTCGCCCGCGATCGACTTCTTCTCTTCTTCGAGGCGCTCGATCCGTTCCACAAGGGCGCGCAGTTGTCCCTGGGCAAATGTCGTTTTGGTTTTCTCGGCCATGAGTGAGCTGTCCTGACGGGGTTCAGTGTGATTTGGGCTTTGCGTTTTCAAACGCGGCCTTTTGCGCCGCAGAGGCATCGGTCTGGTGCCGTGCCTTCCATTCCTCATAGGGCATGCCGTAGACGTGCCGGCGCGCCTCGTCGCGGGTGAGCGGCACGCCTTGCTGCTTCGCGGCATCTTCCAGCCAGTTGGAAAGGCAGTTGCGGCAGAAACCTGCCAGGTTCATCATGTCGATGTTCTGCACGTCCGTGCGGGTGCGCAGGTGCTCAACCAGGCGGCGAAAGGCCGCCGCTTCCAATTCTGTCTGCCGGGATTTGTCCATGCCCCTACATAGGAAGGCGGCCCGGCCCAGACAAACCCGGCGGAGGCGTCATCCACAGCCTGTGCACAGGCTTTTTCGGCCACAATAATCACGCTCCGGCATGGTTAAACAACCAATTGTTTCCAAGTTTTTAAGTTGACGGGCGTACCTCTGAAATGAAATGTAGGGCTGATTCGGATGATGTATTCCGGGAGATTGGGCATGGGACGACATATGGCTGGAATCTTGGGGGCGCTGGTGCTCCTGGGATTTGCCGCCGTGCCGGCCAAAGCCGACCTTAAACTGTGTAACAACACATCGAGCCGAGTTGGTGTTGCCATCGGCTATAAGGATCGCGAAGGCTGGGCAACGGAAGGCTGGTGGACGTTTGATCCCGGCAAGTGCCTGCCGTTGCTCAAGGGCGACCTGATCGCAAAGTATTACTACGTGTATGCCGTCGATTACGACAAGGGCGGCTCTTGGGGCGGCAAGGCCATGATGTGCATCCGCGACAAGATTTTCACCATCCGGGGCTTCGACAACTGCAAGGAACGCGAGTTTACCCAGGTGGGCTTCTTCGAGGTGAATACCGGCGAGGAAACCGACTGGACAATCTCGCTTTCAGGCGACAAGTCCACCCCCTAACCCAAGACCGGAATTCCCGTGCGCCGCAATCGCAAAGTCAAAATCCTGGCGACGCTGGGACCGGCCTCCTCAAGCCCGGACATGATCGAGAAGTTGTTCGTGGCCGGCGTTGATGTGTTCCGCATCAACATGAGCCACACCAATCACGATCTGCTCAAGACCCTTTACGGCCATATCCGCGCCGTTGAAGCCAAGCTTGAACGCCCCATCGGTGTGCTCTGCGACCTTCAGGGACCGAAGATCCGCATCGACACCTTTGCCGACAAGGAAGTGCGCATCCACGCGGGCGATACCTTCGTGTTCGACACCGATCCCACGCCCGGCGACCAGATCCGCGTGCACCTGCCGCATCCCGAAATCTTTGCTGCCGCCAAGGTGGGAGACAGCCTCCTGCTGAACGATGGCCGCCTGCGGGTGGAAATCACCGAAGCCACGCCGAGCCGCCTCACCACCAAGGTGATCTTCGGCGGCGTGCTGTCCAACCGCAAGGGCGTGAACCTGCCCGACACGGTGATCCCCATCCCGGCCCTCACCAAGAAAGACCGGGCTGACCTTGAAGCCGCCGCCTCCATCGGCGCTGACTGGATTGCGCTGTCCTTCGTTCAGCGCCCTGAGGACGTGGCCGAGGCGAAGAAGCTGGTTGCAGGCCGCGCCGCCGTGATGGCCAAGATCGAAAAGCCCTCGGCCCTCACCTGCCTCGACGACATTCTCAAGATCGCCGACGGCATCATGGTGGCGCGTGGGGATCTCGGCGTGGAGCTTCCGATTGAATCCGTTCCTGCCCGCCAGAAGCAGATTACCCGCGCGGCGCGCCGCTATGGCCGCCCCGTTGTGGTGGCAACGCAGATGCTGGAATCGATGATCGAAGAGCCGGTGCCGACCCGCGCCGAAGTGTCGGATGTCGCGACTGCCGTTTATGAAGGTGCAGACGCGGTCATGCTGTCTGCCGAAAGCGCCAGCGGCAAGTGGCCTGAAAAGGCCGTGCAGACCATGGATCGCGTGGCACAAACAGTGGAAGGCGACTCCCACTACGGCGGCATCATCCATGCCCAGCGCACCGAGCCGGAAGCCACTGTGGCCGACGCGATTTCTGCCGCCGCCCGCACAATTGCCGAGACGCTCGAAGTCCCGGCCATCGTCTGTTACACGGGCTCCGGTTCCACCGGTCTCCGCATTGCGCGTGAGCGCCCCAACCTGCCGGTTCTTGCCCTCACCCCCGTGGCGGGAACGGCGCGGCGGCTTTCATTGGCCTGGGGCATTCATACGGTGCTCACCGAAGACGCCTCGTCCATCGATGAGATGTTCTCGCGTGCCGGTGAGATTGCCTGCCGCGAGGGCTTCACCAAGCCGGGCGACCGCATCCTCATTTCAGCAGGTGTGCCGATCGGCACGCCGGGCACCACGAACATGCTCCGTGTCGCCACCATTGGCCGCGACGGCAAGGGCGTCTGAGCCGCCCCCTCGTTCGGCGGCCGGCTTACCTCAACTGCCGCTCCGGCGGCTTGCTGTCGCCCGCACCAAGCGACCGCTGCATGTAGACCGTGTCGAGCCAGCGGCCGAATTTCCAGCCCACGGATTTCATTCGCCCTGCGTGCTCGAAACCTGCCTTCTCGTGCACCGCGATGGACGCAGGCTCGCCGCCGCCGATGACGGCAATGATCTGCCGGAAGCCACGGGCCTCGGCCTCCTTCACAAGTTCTGTAAGCAAGGCCGTGCCGACGCCCTCGCCACGGCGGCTTGAGGCCACATAGATCGAGTTCTCGCAGGAATTGGCATAGGCCGGGCGGTCGCGGAACTGTGTCACGTAGGCGTAACCCACAACGCTGCCGCCCTTCTCTGCCACCAGGAACGGCCAGTGTCGGCCCACGCACTCGTTCAGCCGGTCGAGGGTTGCCGCGTGGGAACGCGGAACGGTGTCGAAACTGGCCGTGCCGTGCAGCACATGATCGGCATAGATCGAGGTGATGGCAGCAACGTCTTCGGCTTGCGCGTTGCGAATGGTGAGTGCTCCGGTCTTTGCCATTGCCGCGTCAGAGTTCAGGGCGCTCTTTTTCAAGGAGCTGCACCTTGTCCTTCACGCCCGCCATGAAGGGATTCATGCTCAGCGCCTCCCGATAGGCCGCCAGCGCCTCATCGGGCTTGCCCTCCGCTTCATAGATCATGCCCCGCCCCGCAAGCGCCCCGAAGTGCCGTGGCTCCAGTTCCAGCACCTTGTCGATGTCGGCCAGCGCCTTGGCATAGCGTTTGGCGAGATAGTTCAGGGTGGCGCGGCGGTTCCATGCCTCGGCATATTCGGGCCGCGCCTTCAGCAGCCGGTCGAGGATCATTTCGGCAGTCTCGAATTCTTCCGCATTCATGGCCTTGGTGGCCTGCGAGAGCAGCACTTCGGCAGTCACTGAATCATTGCGGCCCCAGGTGGCCCAGATCCGCTTCTCGACATTGGCGGCACGGGCCTCGGCCCCTTCTCCGTGCAGCATGCCGAAGAGCCGGTCCAGTTCCTCGGCACGGATGGCGGCAGGTTTCTTGGCGATTTTCCGGGCAGGCGCGGGCGTGGCCTGCGGGGCCGGATCGGAGGGGCTGTCCTGGGCGGCTGCCGGAGCAGTCGCGAGGGCGAGGATCAGGGCGGTGGTGCGGAGTGCCTTCATGGGGCGACTATGACACAAAAAATCCGCCACAAAAACGGCAACCGCGCCGGGCGGGGCCCAGCGCGGCGCCAATTCATACGGAAGGTTTGATCTTAGCCCTGACGCGCCTTGAAGCGCGGGTTGGTCTTGTTGATGATGTAGACGCGACCCTTGCGACGGATCAGCTTGTTGTCGCGGTGGCGCTTCATCAGACCCTTGAGGGAATTGCGGACTTTCATGGAAATCACCTATAGAAGCGGAACATCCGCTTGCTTGAATTCGGGCCTTTCCATAGTCACGCCCCGGCAAGCTGTCAACCACTCCGTCCGATGTTACGCCGCCATGTTCGCCATTGCAATTACCCCTGAATTTTCAATGACTTTCGCCCTCTTCGCCGCCTCCGTTGCCGGACTGGGTTCGCTGGCCTGGCTGGAGAAGCGCCCCAGGGACAAGCTGCAACCGCGGCTTCTGCCCACGACTCCCCTGATGCTCGTGGCGGGATTCGTGGCGCTGTTGGCCCTCGTCCACCTGGTCAACCTCGCGGGCGTCCATACCGGGCGATAACACCCCCTGCCGCTTCGCCGGGGCGGCGGTGCTACCCGAACAATCCCTTCCACCGGTCCCGCAGCGCCGCCTTCTGGACCTTGCCCATGGTGTTGCGCGGCAATTCATCGATCACGAGGATGCGCTTCGGGCACTTGAAGGCAGCAAGTTGCCGGCGCAGTTCCGCAATCATCGCAGTCTCGTCCAGCGCCGCGCCCGGCCTTGCCACCACGGCCGCGGTGACCGCCTCGCCGAAATCAGGATGCGGCACGCCGAAGACAGCCGACTCCAGCACACCGGGCAAGGCGTCAATGGCGAGTTCGATTTCCTTCGGATAGACATTGAAGCCGCCGGTGATCACCAGATCCTTGGCGCGGCCGGAAATGGTGACGTAACCATCGCCGGACACCCGGCCCATGTCACCGGTGATGAACCAGCCATCGCTTGTGAAGTCCTCAGCCGTCTTCTGAGGATTGCGCCAATAGCCCTTGAAAACATTGGGGCCTTTCACCTCGATCATGCCATCCGTTTCGGCTGCGAGAGGCGCATGGGTCTGTGGGTCGGCGACGCGCACATGGATGTGTGGCAGCGGCAGCCCGACCGTGCCCGCCCGGCGCTCTCCGGCATAGGGGTTCGAGGTGTTCATGCTTGTTTCGGTCATGCCGTAGCGTTCGAGAATGGCGTGGCCGGTCCGCGCCGCGAATTCACGGTGGGTTTCCGCCAGCAGGGGCGCAGAACCGGAGATGAACAGGCGCATGTGCCGCGTTGCTTCGCAGCTCAGCCCATCGTGCTGCAACAGGCGGGTATAGAATGTCGGGACGCCCATCAGGCATGTGGCCTGCGACATGAGGCGCATCACGGCGTCGGCATCGAAAGCGCGACGGAAGAGAATGCGCCCGCCCGACAGCAGCAGCGTGTTGGTGGCAACGAACAGGCCGTGGGTGTGGTAGACGGGAAGCGCGTGGATGAGCACGTCCGCTTTCGTGAAAGCCCATGCCTCCACCAGCGCCAGGGCGTTGGAGGCGAGGTTGCCGTTGCTCAGCATCGCGCCCTTGGAGCGGCCCGTGGTGCCGGAGGTATAGAGGATGGCCGCGAGATCGTCCCATGACGAGCCGTGATCGGCGATCATGCCGGTTGCGCCATCCACCAGTGTGCCGCCGCCGGCATCGTCGAGCGTGAGCAAGGCCGCCTTGTGGCGGTCGGCGAGCGCCTGCAAGCCAGGAGCACGCTGCGGCGAGACGACAAGCACGGCAGGTTCAGCATCCTCGACGAAATACGAGACCTCGGCGGCGGTATAGGCCGTGTTGAGAGGCAGGAACACGAAACCGCCACGGACGCAGGCCCAGAACAATGCAATTGCTTCCGGGCTTTTTTCGACCTGCACGGCGATCCGGTCGGCAGGCCGGGCACCCGCCAGCTTCAGCCCGGACGCCAGCCTTCCGGCCAGCGCCCAGAATTCGGCAAAGGTGAAAACCCGGCCGTCGTCACATTCGAGGAAAGGCCGCCCTGCGTCGCCACCATGCGATGCTGCGAGTTCCGCCAGGTTCCGGGCGGAAAGACCGTCGGCCCAGCCTGCCATCAGCACGGCATCAAAGCTGTTCGAGGATTGTCTCGGCTCCGGAGACATTCACGCCCGACTTCTCTTCCACGTTCAGCGTCTTCACCACGCCGTTCTCAACAATCATGGAATAGCGGCGCGAGCGGTGCCCCATGCCCGCGACGGCGAGATCGATGTCCAGACCCACGGCCTTGGCGAAGGCCGCATTGCCGTCAGCAAGCATGAGGATCTTGCCGTCAGCCCCGGAAGCCTTGGCCCAGGCATTCATGACATGCACGTCGTTCACCGAGGTGCAGGCGATGGTATCCACACCCTTGGCCTTGATCTGCTCGCAGGCGGCCACGAAGCCGGGCAGGTGGTTCATGGAGCATGTGGGCGTGAATGCGCCCGGAACGGCAAAGAGGACCACCTTGCGGCCATTGAAGATCACATCGGTTGCGAGCTTCTGCTGGCCGTCGGCCGTCATGGTGTTGAATTCGGCTTGCGGCAGGCGGTCGCCAGTCTTGATCGTCATGATCGCTCCATGGGTTGAAAGAGGAACAGGGCTTAACTGACCGTCACGGTCTGCTCAAGTCCCCCCGCGGCTTCGCCGCCCTGTGTGACAAAGGTCATACGGAGCGGTTTGTTCCTGAGTTCACCGGCAGATTTCGCGCCATTTACCTTGAGGCGGGCGCGACGCTGCCCGTCGCTCCACACCGGCGGCAGGAAGAAGTGCATGGCACTGCCCTCGACGAAGACGTCCTTTGCCGGTCGGGACAACGCCACGTCAATGAAAACACCATCGTCCTCGACCGCCGCGACGAATGAGACAATCGTGCCTTGCCGGGGCACCTTCGCTTGCCAGCCCGCCAGCAACGCAGTCTCGCGGGTGGCAACGCCAACGGGTTCCAGTGTGAGATCCTGGGCAACGGGAACGGGAATGCAAACCGTTTCACATATGCCCACAAAGGCCGAGACAGCCGCCTGCACCCGTACTGCGCGATCGGCAGGGGTCAGGGTCCACGGAAAGATCACCTCATCCTTGTAGCCAATCGCCTCGCCGTCCTCGCTGGCGATGCGCTGCGGCAAGGGACAGGAGAAGGCGAACGCCGCGATGTTGCCGCCCTGGACCTCGATTGACGGGGGAATTCCGCCCGCGCCCGGCACGCGCCAATAGGTTTTCCAGCCGGGATTCATGACGATGTGAAGCCCGCCCAGATAAACGCTGCCATCGAAACCGGCAGAAAATATACGCGCCTCATAGGGCTTGGCCGCTGCGGCGCACGCCGTACCCCAAAAGACAGGCAGGGCGGGCACTGCAGCAAGGATTTTTCGCCGTGAGATGGAACCGGCAGGCAGGTCAGGACGCTTTTGGGTCATGGGTCAGAACATAATCCGCCCGTCCCTCACCTTCCAGTCACCAGTGCGTCAACCCTTTCCTTTGCGGATTGCCGAAAGCCGCACTACATTCAGCCACATGTCATCCTTCACCAGCCTTGCCGGAAAACTGCTGATTGCGATGCCTTCGATCAGCGATCCGAACTTCGAACGTTCGGTTGTGTTTCTCTGTGCCCACAGCGAACAGGGCGCCATGGGCTTCGTGGTGAACAAGCCGGCCCCGCTGACGGTGTTCTCCGACCTCCTCGAAAAGACCGATCTCGCGGAGAACCTCGACACCGTGCCTGAAGACGTGATGCGCATTCCCATCCGGCTTGGCGGGCCAGTCGAGACCTTTCGCGGCTTCGTGCTGCACAGCCCCGATTATCCCGCCGATGACACCAGCCTCGTGGTCGGCGGCAGTTATGTTGTCTCTGCCACGCTCAGCGTGCTCACCGACATTGCCCATGGCCGCGGACCGGCCCAGAAGCTGATTGCACTCGGTTATGCAGGATGGTCGCCGGGACAGCTCGAAAACGAGATCCTGCACAATGGCTGGCTGCATTGCGACGCCGAACCTTCACTGATTTACGAAGCTGATCTCGACATCACCCATGCCCGCGCACTGGCGAAGCTGGGTATCGACCCGCGCATGCTGTCAAGCGAAGCGGGCCACGGCTAGCGCCACGGCTCATCGCCGCTTGCGCGACTTTGCCGGAAGCTTCTTCTTGCGTTGGCGGGGCCTCACCTTGATCCGGGGCTTTACCGCCGCCCGCAGTTGAGAGGCGATGCCCTGAGTTCCCTGAGCGCCGTCCGCGCCGGGAAGCGTGAAGATGGAGGGCAGTTCCTCAGGTTCCACGTCGAGGTCCGGCTCATCGTCGGATTCTTCCGGCTCATCGGGTTCATCCGGTTCTTCGGCCTCCTCAAAGACGGTTTCGTCCTGTGACGGTGTTTCGAACAGCTCTTCCTCGCTGCGCGCCGGGCGCGGTGCCATGGGCGCGTGGCCCGGCACAGGACCGTCGTCGTCAGGGAGGTCCGAGGTTCGTTCATGCGGCAAGGGCATATGCACGCGGGGCAATACCGTGAGCAGGGCTTCAATGTCCCGCGCCCGCAAGGCTTCGCTGAAGTGGAAGCCCTGCCCCAGGTCGCAGCCCAGCGCGAGCAGGCGTGAGGCTTGCGCTTCTGTTTCGATGCCTTCCGCCACCACCAGCATGCCGAGGCCGTGGGCAAGCGAAACCACCGTATCCAGAATGACGCCGCCCCTGCCCTCCATCGCCTCGGCCACAAGGAAGGAGCGATCAATCTTCAGGGTATCGAAGGGAAGGTCGCGCAGGCTGGCGAGGCTGGAGAAGCCGGTGCCGAAATCATCGCACGCGACACCGACGCCCAACGCCTGCAGCCGCTGGATGAAGATGCGGGAACGTTCCGGATAGCGCATGGCGACCGACTCGGTGATCTCGATCTTCACCGTGTTGGGGCGCACTCCTTCGCGTGCGATGGCCGCGCGAAGACGATCCACAAAGGCAAGGTCGGTCATCTCGTCGGCGGAGAGATTGATCGCAACGTAAACGGGTCTTTCGCGCGTCAGCACGCGCTGCCAGATGCCCATCTGGCGCAGGGAGTCTGCCATCACCCTTGCGGTGATCTCCGGCATCAGGCCGGCCTGTTCGGCGAGGTTCAGGAACTTCGCGGGAAGGAGCTGGCCCTGTGTCGGGTGGTTCCAGCGGACCAATGCCTCCAGCCCCGCAACCTCGCGCGTTTCCAGCGTGACAATGGGTTGGTAAAGCACCTCGATTTCGCCCCGGTCGAGGGCGCGACGGAGTTCGTGTTCCAGGTCGAGGCGGGCGGGCCGCTCATCCTCGATGCTGCTTTCAAACTCGCGGATGCTGGCCTTGCCCTGCTTCTGGGATTCGTGCAGGGCCGATGCGGCCTGAGCCTGCAAGGTATCCGCAGCGAACCCGTCCGTGCTGGGCCGGGATATGCCGATGGAGGCAGAAAGGAACACCTTGCGCTCGCCAAGCGTCACCGGCTCGGCGATGGCGCGGCGGATATCCTCCGCAAGGCTCATGGCGTCCCGGCCATCGATGGCTTCCACATGCATCACGGCGAACTGGCTTCCGGTGAGGCGGGCTGCGGTCTCATCTTCCTTCAGGCAGTCCGCAATGCGCCGTCCGGCAATGAGCAGAAGCTGGTCGCCGAGATCATGCCCGAGACCTTCATTCAGCGTCTTGAAGCGTTCGAGCGCGATGAGCAGTACACGTACCGGCCGCGCCAGGGGCTTTTCAATCTCCCGCGTCAACCGGTCGGCAAAGACGACACGACTGGGCAGGCCCGTCACCGGATCATGCACCGCATCGGTGATCAGGCGATCCTCCACCACCTTGTTGCGGGTGATGTCCGTCAGGGTGCCGATCACCCGGTCGGCCCTGCGGCTCGCCCCCGGCAAGGCGCGGACCCGGAGGGCAAACCAGCGGTACTCGCCCAGAGCCTCGCGCAGGCGCAATTCGATCTCGTGAAACCGCCCCGGCTCAAGATTGCGGTTGGCAAGCAATGCCTGATACAGCGGCTCGTCATCCGGGTGCAGCACCGCACGGAAGGACGAGGCGGGCTGCTTCATCCACGTCGCCTTGTCGTAGCCGAGGGACTCCGCAAGATCCGGCCCGATGTCGAGACGGTCATCGAAGGGACGCCAGTCCCAGACGTAATGTTCGGCCCCGGCGAGGGCGAGGCTGCGACGGTTTGAATCGCTCATCAGCGAGCGGCTGAGGAAGCCCTGGGAAAAGGCGAAGCTCACCAGCATGAAGGTGAGGAGCGAGAGCACCAGAGCAAGGCCCGAAACAAGGGCGATGTGCTGCATGGAATGGGCCGCATCGCTGCCGGCAAAGCTTGCCGCCATCACCGTCCAGCCCAGGATGGCGCACCATGTGAGCAGGTTGTGCTTGCCAATGCCCAGCCCGGAGTTGCGCACGACGAAGGCCATCACCAGTCCCGCCGCAGCGAGGGCGGCAAATCCGAGACGCGCCGCAATGGCGGCCATCGTGGGGTTGAACAGCGCAGAGGCGGCAATGCCGAGGGCGGCAAGCACCATGGCCGCGACGGCAAGCGCCGCGACGAGACCGCGCTGGCGGATGGCATTGAGACTGGTGACACAGAACACAAGCGCGAGGGTCATCAGGCTTTCAACAAGGGCACGCAGCATGTCATGCGGCATTCCCGCGATCGGCAGGCTTGGCAGCAGGCGCAAGAGATAGCCGCTTTCCAATGCCATGAAGCCCGCAGACGTGATTGCAAAAAATCCAGCCGCAACAAAGGCTCCGTGGCTTCTGATGCCGTAAAGCGCGAAGAGGCCGCAAGCCAGCAGGAGCGCCATCGCAATCACTGCACCATTGGTGAAGGACAACAGTGTCTCGTTGCTGCTGAAGGCCTGTGGTGTCATCAGGCGCACGCCCTGCCCCGGTGCCCCGCCTTCCAGGGCGAAGGTGACATTCGCCATGGGCTTCACAACGAAGGTTGCCGTCACGCCAGATTGTGACAGGGCGCGTTCCAGTGTCTCGCGCCCGGAGGACAGCACCACGTTGTTGGGCCAGGCGGCGAAGGGCTTCAGGTCGAAAATGCCGGAGGCGGGGAAGCGCTGCTCGTCCACCACCAGCACGAACTTCCGTTCGGATGGGGTGGCGTTGCGGATGTTGTAGATGGTCCAGTTGTAATTCGGACCCGCCCCGCGCCCGCGCAATTCCAGGACCGTGCGCGTTCCCTCCAGATCGCCCGGCACCTCGATGGCGAGGTTCTGGCGCTGGGCAGCGATGGGCGACCCAAGGCCCGTGAGGTCCATGTCCCTGAAGGTGGCCGGGATATCGATGACCTGCTGGGCCTGCACGGCAAGGGCAAAGGTGAGGCACGCGCCCAGGCACAAGGCCAGCACGCCCATCCAACGCCGCAATCTCAGCGCCCCGCGAATCATGACCGCATGGTAGCCCGCCCCGCCTTTCTCTGCCTCGCAGATTCGCCTAGCCCTGATGTGGAGAAACCTTCGCATAGAGAAGGTGATCTTCCCATGTGCCCGCAATCTGGAGATAGGAACGGGCGTAGCCTTCGCGCTCGAAGCCCGCCTTTTCCAGAAGCCCGATGGAGGCCTGGTTGCGCGGCAGGCAGGCGGCTTCAACCCGGTGCAAGCCCAGCCCCGCGAAGCAGTGCGGCACCAGCAGGCTCAGCGCCCGGTGCATGTAGCCCCGCCGCGTAAAGGGTTCGCCGATCCAATACCCCAGCGTCCCGGCCTGGGCCACGCCCCGCCTGACGTTGGAGAGCGTGACCGCACCGACAAGGCTGTTTTCGGCGAAAATGAAATAGGGGTAGCAAAGATCGTCTTCGCGCAGGTCACGGTAGCGGCGGATGCGGTAGCGGAAAGCCGATTGGGAGAACTCATCATCGGGCCAGGTCGGCTCCCACGGTTCGAGGAAGCTGCGGCTGGCGATACGCAGGTGCACCCATTCCTGAAAGTCATCCATCACGGGGAAGCGCAACGACACGCCCTGCCCCGACAGGGTGGAAGTGGCACGCGAGCGACGGAAGGTTGAGAGAAAGCCCATGGGGAATTCCCGGGGAGCGTCTTCCCCGTCAGCGTTTCATGAAGCGGGAGGCGATGGTGGAGTGATTTTCGAGAGATGAAAGCTGGCCCACCGCGCTGAGCGAGGGCGGCTTGCCGCTGAAGATCGACTGCGCCAGGGTCTTCACGTCGTCGGGGGTCACGGCGCTGATACGTTCCACCAGCGTGGACATTTCCGGCACGGCGCCAAATGCAAGATACTGGCGCGCGATCTGGTCGGCACGGGAGGAGGCACTTTCGAGATTCATCACAAGGCTGGCCTTGAGCTGGGCCTTGGCGCGATCCACTTCCTTCGCCGTCACCTGCTCTCCCATGGACATCATCACCTTGGAAGACAGGTCAATCAGTTCCGGCGTGTGCTCTGGCGATGTGGCAGCATAGATGCCGAGCTGGCCCACGTCCTCGTAGGACGTGCCGTAGGAGAAGACACTGTAACAGAGGCCGCGCTTCTCACGCACTTCCTGGAACAGGCGGGATGACATGCCGCCCCCCAGAATGGCCGAGAGGATCTGCATCTGGTAAATGCGCGGGTCGCGATAGTTGGGGGCGCTGAAATTGAGGACGATATGGGTCTGGTCCAGCGGCTTCTGCTCGGTGGCAGCCCCTGCCGAGAACACCGGCGAGTGACGCTGGGGACCATGGCCTTGCGCCAGATGGCCGAAATGCTTCGCCGTCTCGCGGGCGAATGCCTTGTGGTCGATGTTGCCTGCCGCGCACACGACAATGCGCGAGGCCCAGTAGTTGCGGTCGCGCCAGGCTTTCATCTGGTCGCGGGTCATGGTCTCGATCAGTTGTTCGGGGCCGAGAATGGACCGTCCCAGCGGATGGTCGCCATAGCTGGCCGACTGGGCCAGGTCGAACACCAGATCATCCGGCTGGTCCTTGGCGGCGGCAATCTCCTGCAGGATCACGTCGCGCTCGCGCTCAAGCTCGTCTTCGTCCAGTGTCGAGTTCAGGAAGATGTCGGAGAGGATATCGAGGGCAAGCTGCCAGTCGTTGCGCAACACGCGGGCATAGTAGGTGGTGGTTTCCATGCCGGTGGCGGCGTTGATTTCGCCTCCGGCACTTTCGATTTCCTCGGCGATGCCCTGCGCCGTCCGGCGCTTGGTGCCCTTGAAGGCCATGTGTTCGAGGAAGTGGGCGATGCCGTTCTCTTCGGGCAGTTCGTCACGCGCACCTGCCTTCACCCAGATGCCGAGGGCGACGGTTTCCAGGTGCGGCATGTGATGCGTCAACACATGCAGCCCGTTCTCCAGCCGCGATACCTCTACAGACATGGACCCTCCCCTCACAGCGAGTTGCGGGTCTTGATATGCTGTTTCACCGCCTCAACGCTGTTGGGCAGCACTGTGAAACTTTCTTTCGCGTGCATCAAGTGTTCAAATCGCTGAGGTAAACCCGGCCTTAGTCCAATGGCCTTTTCCACCGCATCCGGGAACTTTGCCGGGTGCGCGGTGGCCAGCGTCACCATGGGCGACCTGCCGGCGGACTTCCGGGCCACGGCGACTGCAACCGCGGTATGGGGGTCCAGGACCTCGCCCGTCTCTGCCAGGATGGCACGCATGGTGGCGGCCGTCTCTTCCTCGCCGGTTGCACCTGAATCGAACTCGTCGCGGATCGCCTGCAAGGCCTCCGAGGCCAGCGAGAAGGCGTTGGACTGCTTGAGATTGTCCATGGCCCGCGTGACGGCGGCGGCGCTGCGCCCATTCGCCAGGAACACCAGGCGCTCGAAATTGCTCGACACCTGGATGTCCATGGAGGGGCTGGTGGTGGCGTGGACGCCCTTCACCTCGTAGCGGCCCGATTTCACGGTGCGGTCGAGAATGTCGTTGGCATTGGTGGCAATGACCAGGCGATCGACCGGCAGCCCCATGCGCTTGGCCATGAGGCCCGCGAAGACGTTGCCGAAATTGCCCGTGGGAACCGTAAACGAGACCGCCCGGTCGGGAGCGCCCAGCGCCAGGCCGGCAAAGATGTAATAGGAGATCTGGGCCATGACCCGGACCCAGTTGATGGAGTTCACGCCCGCCAGGCGGATGTCGTCGCGGAAGGCATGGTCGTTGAACAGTGCCTTCACGATGGACTGGCAATCGTCGAAGGTGCCTTCCAGCGCGATGTTGTGGACGTGTGGTGCATGCACCGTGGTCATCTGGCGGCGCTGCACGTCAGACACGCGGCCATGCGGATGCAGGATGTAGATCGAGGCGTTCTTGCTGTGGCGGAAGGCTTCGATGGCCGCCCCGCCCGTATCGCCGGAGGTTGCGCCGACGATGGTGGCGCGGCTCCCGGAACGGTCAAGCGACCAGTCCATCAGGCGCGCCAGCAACTGCATCGCCACGTCCTTGAAGGCGATGGTTGGACCGTGGAAGAGTTCGAGCAGGAAGTGGTTGGCGTCCAGTTGCTTGAGGGGCGTCACCGCCTTGTGGGCAAAGGTGGCATAGGCTTCGTCCACCATGCGGCGCAGTTCACGCTCCGGTATCGCCCCGTCGGCAAACCGGCTCGCCACGGCGAAGGCGACATCGGCAAAGGGCTTGCCGCGCAGCTCCTTCAATTCGACGACTGAAAAGACCGGAACCTGATCCGGCACATAAAGACCACCATCGCGCGCAAGGCCCGAGATCATGGCATCTTCGAAGGACAGCACCGGGGCGGTGCCGCGGGTGGAAACATATTGCATGCGTTCAGCCTTTTGAGGTCCGCTTAAGGCGTGCGGCGCAGGAGTTCAACCCTCACCGGTGGCATGGGCCACCTGCAAGGGGCGAGACATTCTCACCCCCCGCCCTTCCGTTTCAGCCGGTGCGGGCATTGCGCCGCAGGAAGACGGCCGTCACGGCCACAAGGGCGGCGGCGAGGCCAAACCAGGTGACGGCGTAGCCCAGATGATTGTTGCGGAGTTCCGCCCTGGGCGGTTCCACCACAAGGCCGGCCGTGCCATCCGCCTCCGGCAGCAGGTGCAGGACCAGCGGCGTGGCCACGTCGGCGCTGCCGAACACCGCCTGCTGCATGGCGGGCACATCCCACCAGTACCAGCGGTTTCCGGCCTCGTCATTGTCGGCGTCATAGGGCCCCCGCTGCCCGTGACGGCGGAGAATGCCCGTGGTGGTGAGACTCGACGGCGACCGGGGCACGGCTTCGCTTTCCCGGATGAGGCCGCGCGACACGAGGAGCCGGCTGCCCTCCGGCGTCACGAAGCCCTGCACGATCTCCCAGCCGGGACCGCCATTCACAACCGCAAGGCGGCGAAGGGCCGGGCCGGTGAACTCTCCCGTGACCGTGACCTTGGTGAAATCGGGTTCGGCCTTGGCCAGGGCCTGGGCGAGCGACACCGGCTCCGCGGCAAGGGCCCGGTCGATGGCGGCGATCAGCCCTTCCTTCCACGACAGGCGCTTCACCTGCCAGGCGCCCAGCGACAGCAGGATGGCAAGGCCAATGGCCGCCGCGAGCAGGATGGGCCAGACGCGATGGTGCTCCGGCCTTTCCGCTTCCCCGCGGTCGGGCGGGGTCATTTGTGGAGGCGCCCCTCATGCGCGTTGGTTTTCCATTGCTGGGCAAGCAACACGCCCTTCATGGGACGCAGCAGGATGATCGGCATGATGATGAGCACGGGCACGGCGATCAGCACATGCACCCACCACTCCGGTGAGTAGGCAATCTCGATGCCGAGAATAGAGCCCACGCCCAGCACACAGGCAATCAGCATGACGAACCAGGCTGCCCCATCGCCCGCATCGGCGAAGGAGAAATCCAGTCCGCAGGAAGGGCACGATCTTGCAACCTTCAGATAACCGGCGAAGAACCTGCCGCGGCCACAGCGCGGGCATGTTCCGGCAAGTCCTGTCTTCAGGGGAGAGAGATCGGGATAGTAGTTTTCTGTCATGGCTTTGCCTCAAAAAGGAAATGGCCGGGAGACCCGGCCATTTCAAGTGCTTTCACCTGCGGCTTATTCGGCGGGAATGACCGCGCCCACAGAGCCCCAGATGTAGATGCAGGCAAAGAGGAAGAGCCACACCACGTCCACGAAGTGCCAGTACCAGGCGGCGGCTTCAAAACCGAAGTGCTGCTGCGGCGTGAAGTGTCCCTTCAGGGCGCGGAACAGGCAGACAATGAGGAAGATCGTGCCGACGATCACATGGAAGCCATGGAAGCCCGTCGCCATGAAGAAGGTGGAACCGTAGATGTTGCCGCCGTTGGCCCGGTCGAAGGCAAAGGCCGCATGGGCATATTCATAGGCCTGAAGCGAGGTGAAGATCACGCCCAGGATGATGGTGAGCAGCAGGCCGTTGATCAGGCCCTTGCGATCGTTGTTCAGGAGGGCGTGATGGGCCCAGGTCACGGTGGTGCCTGACGTGAGCAGGATCAGCGTGTTGATGAGCGGCAGGTGCCAGGGATCGAAGATCTTGGTGGCTTCACCGCCTACGGGTGCAGGCGGCCAGACGCCACCGGTGGCCGCCACGCGGGCGGCCTGCTGGGCTTCACCGGCGAAAAGGCTGGCGTCGAAGAAGGCCCAGAACCAGGCAACGAAGAACATCACTTCAGAGGCGATGAAGAGCAGCATGCCGTAGCGCAGGTGGAGGCCCACAACCGGAGTATGGTCGCCCTTGTGCGCTTCGATGATGACATCGCGCCACCACATGAACATGGTGTAGAGAACGAGGGCAAGCCCGATGAGCGCGACGATCGGGGTGCTGCCGTGCATCCAGATGATTGCGCCGATGGCCAGGATCAACGCCGACATGGAGCCGACGAAGGGCCAGGGCGACGGATCGACGAGGTGATAGTCATGATTCTTGGCGTGCGCGTCTGCCATGGGGTCGCTCCTCAATTGGTCGATACAGCCGCTTGCTTGTCTGCGGCTTTCGTGGTGGCTGGATAGAATGAATAGGACAGCGTGATCTCCTTGATCGCGCGGGTGTCGGGGTCTTTCAGGATGTCAGGATCGACGAAGAACTGCACCGGCATTTCGGCGCGCTCGCCCGCTTTCAGGGTCTGCTCGGTGAAACAGAAACACTCGATCTTGTTGAAATAGATCCCGGCCTCGGGCGGCGTGACATTGAAGATCGCCGTTCCGGTGGTTTCGTGGGTGGCGGTATTGGTCGCGACATAGTGGATCAGCGTCGGCTCACCGAGCCTGACCCGGATGGTGGGCTGGCCCGCATGGAATTTCCAGCTCAGCTTGTCAGAGACGTTGGCGTCGAAACGGACGGAAATCTCCGTGTCGAGAACCTGCCCCGTTGCGGCCTCGGCCCGCTGGGTCGTGCCGCCGAAGCCTGTAACCTGGCAGAAGATGCGGTAGAGCGGGACTGACGCATAGGCCGCACCCAGCATGGCCAGCGACACGCCGAGCGCCATCACGGCGACGCGCTTGTTCTTGCGCTGGATGTCGCCCCGGTCACTCATAGCGCACGCTCCGCCACCTGACCGCCCAGGCGCACCAGGGTGGAAACGAAGAAGATCACGACCAGCGCCACGAGCGCCAGGGCCATCATCAAGGCGCGACGGCGGCGGCGTTTCAGGTCTTCGGGTGAAAACGGCTGCATCGGTTCGGCCATCACAGCAAGCCTCCGAAGGCAGGAATGCCGATCAGCTTCTCCGCCAGGATGAGGGCAAAGAGTGCGAAGAGCCACAGGATCGAGAAACGGAAAAGCGAACGGGCTGCACGGTTCTCAGCATCGCGGGTCGTGGCCTTCCAGATGCAGACGGCATCGTGGAGGAAGCGTGTGGTCAGAATGGCGGCACCCGCCGCATAGAGCCAGCCCGCCGTGCCGGTCATCACCGGACCGGCGGCTGCGGGGAGAAGGAGCAGCGTGTAGATCAGGATCTGCTTCTTGGTGGCGTCACGGCCCGCAACGTTGGGCAGCATCGGCACCCCGGCATTGCCGTAGTCCACTTCGCGATAGAGGGCGAGCGCCCAGAAGTGCGGCGGCGTCCACATGAAGATCAGCATGAACAGCGCAATCGCACCGGGATCGATGGAGCCGGTGACGGCACACCACGAGATCATCGGCGGGAAGGCCCCGGCTGCGCCACCGATCACGATGTTCTGCGCCGTGCGGCGCTTCAGGCCCATGGTGTAGATCACCACGTAGAAGAAGATGGTGAAGGCAAGAAGAAGGGCGGCAGGCACGCTGACCAGAAGCCCCAGCATCAGGACCGAGGCCACGGCCAGCGCCATGCCAAAGCCCAGCGCCTCGCCCGGCAGGATAGCGCCGGACGGGATCGGGCGCTTCGCCGTGCGTGTCATCAGCGCATCGATATCGGCGTCGTACCACATGTTGAGGGCGCCGGAGGCACCCCCGCCAAGCGCGATGCAGAGGATGGTGACGAAGCCGAACCACGGGTGCATCTCGCCGGGCGCAGCAAAAAGCCCAGCCACGGCGGTGAAGACCACAAGGTACATCACCCGCGGCTTCAGCAGCACGACATAGTCGCCGGCGGTGCCCTGGCCGCCGGAAGCGGCCAGGGTCGGTGCCGTATGGGCTGTGCCCGAACTCATCATCAATCCGTCGTCGTCTTACTTGATGACAGGAAGCGTGGAGAACTGGTGGAAGGGCGGCGGAGAGGGCAGCGTCCATTCCAGCGTCGTTGCACCTTCACCCCACGGATTGTCGGCGGCCTTTACCTTCTTCGAGAACGCCTGGATGACGCCGAAGATGAAGATCAGGATGCCGACAGCCGAGATGTAGGAACCGATCGACGAGACATAGTTCCAGCCCGCGAAGACTTCCGGATAGTCGATATAGCGGCGCGGCATGCCCGCGAGGCCAAGGAAGTGCTGCGGGAAGAAGATCAGGTTCACGCCCACGAAGGTGACCCAGAAGTGCAGCTTCGCAATCGCGTCGGAGTACATGTAACCGAAAATCTTGGGGAACCAGTAGTACCAGCCCGCGAAGATGGCGAAGGTGGCACCCAGCGACATGGTGTAGTGGAAGTGGGCCACGACGTAATAGGTGTCGTGCAGGCTGCGGTCCACGCCGGCATTTGCCAGCACCACGCCGGTCACGCCACCGACCGTGAACAGGAAGATGAAGCCGATGGCCCAGACCATCGGTGCCCTGAACTCGATGGAACCGCCCCACATGGTGGCGATCCAGGAGAAGATCTTCACGCCCGTCGGGACGGCAATGATCATTGTCGCGGCCACGAAGTAGGCCTGCGTGTCCGCATCGAGGCCGACCGTATACATGTGGTGCGCCCAGACGATGAAGCCGACCACGCCGATTGCCACCATGGCGTAGGCCATGCCGAGATATCCGAAGACCGGCTTCCGCGAGAAGGTGGACACGATGTGGCTGATGATGCCGAATCCCGGCAGGATGAGGATGTACACTTCCGGGTGCCCGAAGAACCAGAAGAGGTGCTGGTAGAGCACGGGGTCACCGCCCTGCGACGCTTCGAAGAACGAGGTGCCGAAGTTGCGGTCGGTGAGCAGCATGGTGATGGCACCGGCGAGAACCGGCAGCGACAGCAGCAGCAGGAACACCGTGACCAGCACGGCCCAGACGAAAAGCGGCATCTTGTGCAGCGTCATGCCGGGAGCGCGCATGTTGAAGATCGTGGTGATGAAATTGATGGCGCCGAGGATCGACGACGCACCGGCGATGTGGAGCGAGAGGATCGCGAAGTCCACCGACGGCCCGGGATGGGCCGAGGTGGAAAGCGGCGCGTAAACGGTCCAGCCCGTGCCGGCGCCGTGCATGCCCGCCGGTCCCTCCACGAACATGGAGATGAGCAGCAGCGTGAAGGCGGGGACGAGCAGCCAGAACGAGATGTTGTTCATGCGCGGGAAGGCCATGTCCGGCGCACCGATCATGAGCGGCACGAACCAGTTGCCGAAACCGCCGATCATGGCGGGCATGATCATGAAGAACACCATGATCAGGCCATGCGCCGTGACGAAGGAATTGAACATGTGCTTGCCGTTGTCGAGGGCGGCGTCGGCACCGACGCCGTAGACCATCTGGGCGAGACCGTGGAAGATCTGGATGCCGGGTTCCTGCAATTCCATGCGCATGAGCACGGAGAGGATGCCGCCGACAACGCCGGCCATGATGGAGAACCACAGGTACATCGTGCCGATGTCCTTGTGGTTGGTGGAATAGACATAACGGCGCCAGCCCGTGGGGTCGGCGTGATGATCGTCATGAGCGGCGTGTGCGGTTGCCATGATTATTGCCTCTCGGAATTGGAATCAGTTGGATGCCAGCTGGCCCTTGGCCTGCAGCATGGCAAAAAGGAAGTCGCGGGCCTCTTCGGCGCTCGCGGTCTGGACCTTCTCGCTCCAGGCCTTGAAGTCGGCTTCGCTGACCACATGGAGTTCGATCGGCATGAAGGCGTGATCCTTGCCGCAGAGTTCCGAGCACTGGCCGTAGTACACGCCTTCCTTGTTGGCGCGGAACCAGTCTTCGTTCAGGCGGCCGGGAATGGCGTCGATCTTCGAACCGAAGGACGGGATCGTCCAGGCGTGGATGATGCCGGCGGGATCGGAGGTCACGATCACCTTCACCGTCTTGTTGACGGGAACGACGACCGGAACGTCGGTGGCGAGGAGATACGGACGGTTCTGGGCCTTGGCCTGATCTTCGGGAAGGAGCGATGCGGTGAAGCTCACCTTGGCTTCGCCCGATTCATCAACGCCGAGGTCGGGATACTGATAGGTCCAGTTCCAGCCGGGATTGCCGATCACCTTGATGGTCATGTCGGCTTGCGGAATGTCACGCTGGAGATAGAGCAGGCGCAGGGATGGGATGGCGATGATCACCAGGATGAGCACGGGGATCACGGTCCATGCCACTTCGAGGCCGACGTGGTGCGTCGTCTTGCTCGGCACGGGGTTGGCCTTGGCATTGAACTTCACCATCACGACGATGAGCAGCGCCAGCACGAAGAGGGCGATGATCACGATGATCGGCATGAGGATCAGGTTGTGGAACCAGTGGATGTAATCAGACACCGGAGTTACTGAATCCTGCAATCCCATCTGCCATGGCTCGGCTTGTCCGGCGGCAGCCTGTGCCAAGGCCGGCGCAGTGGCCAGCGCAAGCAGCGCCAATGCGAATTTCGCGTAGGTTTTCATTGCCTATATGCCCTCACTTTGTCCCAGGGTTCCGGTGCGTTGCCAAATGCGGCAAAGCGCCTCCCTTTATCGCGGTTTGATCTAGATCAACCACATTCCAAAGAATGTCGCAACCGCACCAAGCGCGGCAAAACGTCATTTCCGGGAGGCTTGCTTCCAAAGCCGGATTTCTGCCGCATTTGCGCTGGAAAGCCCGCAGTTCCGGCTCAGGACGGGTGGCTTGCAAGCCCCGCCGGGCGGGGCTAAGAGCGCGACCTGATTGTGACAAAGGACGATTTTAAGTGAGAATCACCCGAGTATTGACGCTGGCCGCCTTGGCCTCATTCCTGATGATTCAGCCCCAGGCCAACGTCGCCATGGCGCAGGAAGATCCTGCCGCGGCCCAAGGCGGGAAGGGAGATGCCCAACCCCTGCCGCCGCCCGGACTCGGCCCCCGCAAGAACGCCCAGGGCCAGCAGGGCCAGCAACAGCAGAAGCGTCCGCCCCTGCCCAAGGTGAGCAACATGGGCACCTTCGGCAAGTGGAACGTGCAGTGCGCCGACATGCCGGGCGATCAGGAACAGCAGGACCAGGCCGGCCGCTCGTGCGGCATGACCCAGCAGAACAAGAGCGAAAAGAACGAGAAGGTCGCCATTTCGGTGATCGTCAACAAGGTGAAGCGGGGCGACAAGTCTGCCCTTTTCATGCGCATCATGACGCCGGTCGGCGTGTATCTGCCCACCGGCATACCGGTGGAGATCGACGGCACCGCCCTGCCCTCCCGCCTCATCTTCACCCGCTGCGTGCCCCCCATCTGCGAGGCCATGGGCGAGATGTCTGCGGAAACCCTGGCAAAATTCAAGAAGGGCAGCGCATCGGTGTTCTATCTCTACGACAGGCCGGGCAATGGCTACCCGATCAAGATCTCGCTGGAGGGGTTCGGGGCGGCTGCGGCAGAACTGGACAAGTACTGAGCCGACGCGCAAACTGTTTCGTATCTCAAGGCCCGGGCTGGAAGGTCCGGGCCTTTCTCATTATCTAAGGGCCTCGCAACAGCAGGAATCTCCCATGCCTTCACTTGATGCCATCGGTGAATTGTCCCTCGACGAGGCCCGCCGCCACACCCAGGAGGCGCTGGCCAAGGCCGACGACGGCGAACTCTTCATCGAGAAGCGCCAGAGCGAAAGCCTTGTCTTTGACGACGGCAAGCTCAAGTCGGCCTCCAGCGACGATGGCCAGGGCTTCGGCCTCCGCGCCGTCAGCGGCGAAACGGCAGCCTATGCGCACTCCTCCGAACTGTCCCCGGCTGCGCTGCGCCGGGCGGGCGATACGGTGGAGACGATCCTCCGCCATGGCCGCAGCCGCAAGGTGAGCGAGCCGCCGCAACGGAGCAACCGCAAGCTTTATGGCGATTTCAATCCCGCCGATGTGCTGGGCTTTGCCGAAAAGGTGTCGCTGCTGCAGAAGGTGGACGCCTTCACGCGTGGTCTCGATCCCAAGGTGCGGCAGGTGTCCGTCTCGATCGGCACCGACTTTCAGGATGTCACCATCATCCGGCCCGACGGCGAGTTGTTCCGGGATGTGCGCCCGCTGCTGCGCTTCAACGTATCGGTGACGACCGATAACGGCACGCGGCAGGGCCAGGGCAGCGACGGTTTTGGTGGCCGCGCCCTTCCTTCCGAATACCTCACCGAGGAGCGTTGGCAGGCGGCGGCGCGCGAAGCCTGTCGCCAGGCCTCGGTCGCCCTGGATGCCGGAGACGCACCTGCGGGCGAAATGGACGTGCTGCTCGGCCCCGGCTGGCCGGGCATCCTGCTGCACGAAGCCATCGGCCACGGCCTTGAAGGCGATTTCAACCGCAAGGGAACATCCGCCTTCTCCGGTCTGATGGGCCAGCGCATCGCCGCCGAAGACGTGACCGTGGTGGACGACGGCACCCTGCCCGACCGGCGCGGCTCCATCACCATCGATGACGAAGGCACGCCCTCCAACTGCACCACCCTGATCGAGAACGGCATTCTCGTTGGCTACATGCAGGACCGGATGAATGCCCGCCTGATGGGCGTGAAACCCACCGGCAACGGCCGCCGCCAATCCTATGCGCACATGCCCATGCCGCGCATGACCAACACCTACATGCTCAATGGCAAGCGCACGCCGGAAGAAATCCTCGCCTCGATGAAAACGGGCCTGTTCGCAAAGTCGTTCGGCGGCGGCCAGGTGGACATCACCTCCGGCAAGTTCGTGTTCACCGTGACCGAAGCCTACATGATCGAGGATGGCAGGCTGGGAAGGCCGGTGCGCGGTGCGATCCTGATCGGTGCCGGTTCGGAGGCGCTGAAGAAGATCAGCATGGTGGGCAACGACCTTGCCCTCGACCGGGGCATCGGCACCTGTGGCAAGAACGGACAGGGCGTTCCGGTCGGGGTCGGCCAGCCGACGCTCCGCATCAATGGCCTCACCGTGGGCGGCACGAAGGCGGCATGACCCCGTGACGGCGGCACGTCCATCCCTCGTGATCTTCGACATGGATGACGTGCTCTGTCATTACGACCTCGGTCGCAGGTTGCGCTATCTCGCGACGCTCGCAAACACCACGGCGCGCGACGTGCGGGCCGCCCTGTGGGACTCGGGATTCGAGGATGCCGCAGACGCCGGCGCATATCCCGACACGGCTCTTTACCTGAAGGAATTCGGTGCCCGGCTCGGATATGCGATCAGCGAGGAAGAATGGGTGGAAGCCCGGCGCCACGCCATGACTGCAAACAGCGAAGTGCTTGTGGTCGCCGCGTTGTTGCGGGCGCAGGCCGATGTGGCGATCTACACCAACAATGGCCCCATCGTGAAGCAACGGCTGGAAAGACTTCTGCCGGAAGCGGCGCTGATTTTTCCGCAGCGCTTCTGCTCCTATGAATTCGGAACGAAGAAGCCGGACCCGAAAAGCTTCGCCCGGCTGGTGGACTCCCTCGGTCGCAAGCCGGGTGAGTGCTGGTTCATCGACGACAAGAAATCCAATGTCGAAGGCGCACGCATTGCGGGGCTGATCGGCCACCACTACCGCAACCCGGGCCTCCTGATCGAGGATGGCCGCAAGCTGGGCTTTGCGCTGTGAGCGCCGCCAGCAGCCAGGCCGTATTCCTGTCAGGCTCGATCATGCGCCATGTGGTTGTCATGACCCTGACCGGCGCTGTCGGCCTCATGACCATGTTCGGTGCCGACCTCGCAGACCTGTTCTATCTCAGCCTGCTGAAGGACACGAATGTCACGGCGGCAATCGGATTTGCCGGCATTCTCTCCTTTGCCAACCTGTCGATGGGCATCGGCATCGGCATCGCCACGGCGGCCCTGGTGGCGCGCAACCTCGGTGCAGGAAACCCGGAACGCGCCAGGGAATTCGCCACGAGTTGCGTCACCTTCACGCTGGTTGTTTCCGGTACCTACACCATCATCGCCGCGATATTTGCCGAACCCCTGATGAGGGTGCTTGGAGCGGAAGGGGAAGCCCTGCGGCTTGCCGTCTCCTACATCCACATCCTCACGCCCGGCTTCATCATGCTGGCCACGGCTGTCTGCTGCTCCTTCGCGCTGCGCGGCATCGGCAGTCCCAACCGCGCGATGTTCGTGACCCTTGGCTCGGCTGTCGCGACGCTGATCATGGACCCCATCATGATCTTCCACCTGGGCTGGGGCATTCAGGGAGCGGCGGTGGCCCATGTGACTGCGAATGCCTGCGCCCTCGCCTTTGGCCTGCACGGCATCGCCATCCATCACCGCTTTCTCAATCACCTCTCGCTTTCGGGCCTGCGCCGCGATTTCCGTGCCATCTGGGCAATCGCCTTCCCCGCCATCCTCACGCAACTGGCAACCCCCTTCACCATCGCGTACACGACCTATGCGATGGCACCTTACGGCACCGAGGCCGTATCCTCCTCCGCCATCATCGGACGCATCGTGCCTGTCGCCTTCGGGATCATCTTCTCGCTCTCCGGCGCGGTCGGGCCGATCATCGGCCAGAACTTTGGCGCGCGGGACTTTGGCCGCGTGAAACAAACGCTGAAGGATGGCCTCAGCTTTGCGGCGGCCTACACGCTCCTCACCTCGCTGCTGCTTTTTCTGTTCCGGCACCCGCTCGCCGATGCCTTCCACCTCACCGGCGAGGCAAGACACTATGTGCTCTTCTTCTGCACCTGGATTGGCATCACCTGGGCCTTTGCCGGAGCACAATTCGTCGCCAATGCGGCCTTCAACAATCTGGGCCGCCCCACCCTGTCCACCTGGTTCAACTGGGGCAAGGCCACCCTGGGCACGATTCCATTCGCGATGGTCGGCAGCGCATTGGGTGGCGTCACCGGCATGATGGCGGCGATCGGCGCGGGATCCATTGCATTTGGCATTGCGTCGGTCTGGGTGGCGGCTAGAATCGTGAACAGACTTGAAACCGGAACAGCTTGACTCATGGCCATCACCGACATCCTCTCCGCCGCGCAAGACGGACACTACTACGCCAAAGCTGCGGCGGCCTGTGGCCTGTCCGAAGCCGATGGCAAGCGGGTGATCTCCCGTTTCGCGCCCGCCATCGCCAGCAAGCTGAAGGCAAAGGCCCAATCCGACGCGGAAGCCTTCGAGGCGCTGCTCGACCTTCTTGAGGAAGGCGGCGACAGTTCCGACCTGAACGATGCCGAGGCCATGACCGGACGCGAGGCGCTTGCCGATGGTGCCGCGATCCTCGATGAACTGTATGGCTCGAAGGCTGCGGCGGAAAAGTCGCTTGGGGCCGAAGGCGAGGCGGAAGGCAAGGCAGCCGCCCTCAGCGCCACCGCCGTGATGGCGGCGCTTGCTGCAAGCAATGGCGCCCGTCTTGCCTCAACGCCGCAACAGGCTGCGGAAACGGGCGGCGGCGGGCTGCTTTCCATCATACTCGGTGCCCTGCTCAAGGGCCTGTTGCAGGGAGCACAGCGCCAGCTTGCCCCGAAGCGTCGCCGCCGCCGCTATACCTACTCCACCCGCCGCCGCACCACGACGCGCCGCCGCCGCACCCGCACGCCGGGGCTGGACGATATCTTCAAGGACATCTTCAAGACGTGAGGTTTGCGCTCACTCGTGGCGAAGGGCCTCGATGGGATCGAGGCGGGCAGCACTGCGGGCCGGAAAGAAACCGAAGACCACGCCGATGACCCCGGAGAAGACAACGGCGACCGCCGCCATGGTGGCGTTGAAGCGGAACGGAATGCCCAGCAGCAACGCTCCGCCGCCGGCGATGGCATAGCCCAGGGCGAGGCCGAGCAGGCCGCCGATGATGCAGAGCACCACCGCCTCGACGAGGAATTGCAGCAACACCTGGCTGGCGCGGGCACCGATGGCCAGGCGGATGCCGATCTCGCGGGTGCGTTCGGCCACCGACACCAGCATGATGTTCATGATGCCGATGCCGCCCACCAGCAGGCTGACCGCGGCAACCGCGCCGAGCAGGCCCGTCATCACGGTTGTGGTGGAAGACATTGCCGCCGCGATCTGGGTCATGTCACGGACGGTGAAATCGTCCTCCTCGCCCGGGTTGACCCGGCGGGTTTCGCGCAGGATGTCGGTCATGTCGGCCTGGATCGCAGGCAGGACGGCGGCATTCAGCCCGGAAACGTTGATCGTGGCAATGCGGGTGGAACCGGCGATGCGGCGCTGGAAGGTCCGGAGCGGCATGACCACCGTGTTGTCCTGATCGCTGCCGAAAGCCGATTGGCCTTTCGGCGCAAGCGTGCCCGTCACTTCGCAGGGCATGCTGTTGACGCGGATCACCCGTCCCATGGGATCCTCGCCCTGGAAGAGTTCGCGCACCAGTGTGGCCCCGATGACGCACACTGCGGTGCCGCTGCGGGCGTCCGAGTCACTGAAGGTGCCACCGGCGGTGAAACTCCAGTCCTGGGTTTCGAAGAAGCTCGGCTCCGTGCCCGTCACCTGCGTGTCCTGGCTTGCGGTGCCATAGACGACCTTGGCTCCCTTGGTGGAGGATGCGGCCATGGCCCGGACCCCGGAAAGGCCGTTGCGCAGCGCATCGACATCGCGCTCGGTGAAGCTGCGGGCGTCACTGCCGGTCGGCGGCCCCGGTGTCGGCGCTCCCGGACGGGCAATCAGCATGTTGCTGCCGAGCTTCGAGAGTTCAGACGTCATGCGGCTCTGTGCGCCTTCACCGATGGTGACAAGTGCAACCACAGCGGCAACGCCGATGACAATGCCGAGCAGTGTCAGGATCGAGCGCAGGACGTTGCGACGGATGGTGCGCAGGGCCAGCTTCACGGATTCCCAGATCATGCCGCCACCTTCACGTCGCTGCGGATCTTGCCATCGGCAAAGATCACCTTTCGTCCCGCATAGGCTGCAATGTCTTCCTCGTGGGTGACCATGATGATGGTGATGCCACGTTCGCGATTGAGGTCCGTCACCAGCCGCATCAGTTCATGGCTGCGGGCGCTGTCGAGATTGCCCGTCGGCTCGTCGGCCAGCAGCACGAGCGGATCCGTGACGATGGCCCGCGCAATCGCCACGCGCTGTTGCTGACCGCCTGAAAGCTCTGACGGCGTATGGCCTTCGCGACCCTCCAGCCCGACCGCTTTCAACGCGGCGGCGGCGCGGTGCTCGCGCTCGCCCCGGCTCATGCCGCGATAGACAAGCGGCAACTCGACATTTTCCAGTGCGGTGGTGCGCGGCAGGAGATTGAACCCCTGAAAGACGAAGCCGAGAGAGTTGCGGCGCAAGAGGGCGCGACGGTCGTTGTCGAGGGTCGAGACATCAACGCCGCTGAAGCTGTAGGTCCCCGCCGTCGGCCGGTCGAGACAGCCGATGATGTTCATGCAGGTGGACTTGCCCGATCCGGACGCACCCATGATGGCGGTGAATTCACCCGGAAGGATGTCGAGATCGACGCCATCAAGGGCATGCACGCGGGCTGCCCCTTCACCGTAGAAGCGGCGCAGGCCCCGGAGCGAGATGATGGGCTCGCGGGCGTGCGGGTCGAAGGCGTTCATGGGCCGGCGCCTGCCGCAGCGGCGGTGCGCTGGGCCGTGATGAGCTGATCGCCTTCCTTCAGGTCGCCCGAAAGGATGACGGTGCGGCGGCCATCGCTGGCCCCCGTCTTCACGCTCACCTTTTCCGGCAGGCCGTTGCGGAGCACATGGACATCGCGCATGCCGTCGGGCGACTCCTCGCGCTTGCCGCGCTCGGCGCGCGGAAACCGCGGCATGAAGATCTGCGTGATGGAGAAGCCGCGCGACTCTTCCACCCGTGGTGGCGCATAACGCAGGGCCTCGTTCGGAACGGTGAGAACATTGGCATGATCTTCCGTGATGATCCTTGCCGTCGCCGTCATCCCCGGACGGAGGGCGAGGTCCGCGTTGGGTGCAGACAGGATGGCCTTGTAGGTGACAACACCGTCAACCGTTTCCGGCGCATATGACAATCGCTCGATCTGGGCCGGAAAGTTGCGGCCACGATAGGCATCCACCGAAAAGCCCGCCTTCTGGCCGGTCTTCACGGCGCCCATGTCGGCTTCATCCACGGCTGCTTCGAGCTGCACCCGGGTCAGGTCCTGGGCCAGTGTGAACAGCACCGGCGCCTGCAGCGACGCGGCAACGGTCTGGCCCGGTTCGGCGGCGCGCTTGAGAACCACACCATCAATCGGCGAGGTGATGACGGCGCGTTTCAGGTCGGCTTCCAGAATGGCGAGATCGGCCTTGGCAGAGGCGGTATCCGCTTCCGATGCGGCAACGGCTGCTTCGGCGCGGGCAAGGTCAGCGATGGCTGACTGCTGGTCCTGCTCGGTCGAAAGGCCACGCTTCCGCAAGTCCCGCTGCCGGGCCGACAGTGTCTGGCGCTGTTCGAGCGTTGCCCTGGCCTCGGCAAGTTTCGCCTGTGCACCGGCAAGCTGGGCGGCAGCGCGGGCCTTCTGGGCTTCAAGCCGTTCGGTATCCAATGTTGCCAGCGTGTCGCCCGCCTTGACGATGCTGTTGTCGTCCACGCTTACGGTGCGGATGACCCCCGACAATTCGCTGCTGACATCGACTTGCGTGATGGGCTGGATGGTGCCCGTGGCGGATACGGTGACCGTAAGGTTCGTCACCTCGGCGGGACTGGTATCGTAGACGATGGCGCCACGCGCTGCGGCATAGCGTTCGTAGGCATAGATGCCGCCCACGACGACAAGGGCGGCGGCTGCACTCCAGACGAACCTCCTGATCCACTTGCGGCCCTTGCGGGCAGTGGTGAGTTCAAGTGCCTCCTCGACGTCGGCACGGCTGGGCTGTGTCATGATGTTCATGGGTCCACCATATATAGGTATGTTGGACGTTTTCCGGCTGGCTATTCCGTCGCATCAACGCAAAATAAAATATGCGGGAACAGCGGCATAAAGCAGCATCGCGAAAGCCAGCAGGATCCTTGTCCAATGATTGGGGAAGCGTTGGAACAGCAGCATGGCGAGAACAAGTCCAAGCAGCGCCTCGGCGGTCGAGATAATGTGGCCATAATGCGCCGGATCCCAATAGGAAACCGGGGACATGAACTTCCAGCGCGACAGCGGCCAGAAGCTCATGTGGGCGTCTTCGCGATGGCAGAAGAAATCCACCAGCGTGTGCAGGAAGCCGGAGAGCGCCAGAACGAGGGCCATGCTCCAGCGGTCGATGTCCCCGGCCGTGGCCGCAAGCCGTTCGCGCCGCCAGAGGGCGAGGACGGCCAGGCCGCCCCAGAGGAAGAAATCGTGGCCGACGGCATTGGCCACCTGTAGCCATTCCTGCCAGTAGATGATGCCGAAGATGATCGGGTCCGGAACCGCCATGATCTTGAGGCCCGCCACGGCGAGCAGCATCGGAATGTCCGGCAGCAGGCCACCGGCCGCCCCCGCCCAGGCGTTCCGGGACGAGCGGCCGCCAAGCGCGGCGCCCATGATGATGTGAGTCTGCGTGTGCATGACACAGGCTTAGTTCAAGCGCAGCAGCTTGTCGCCCCTGCCTTGCGGACATTGCGGAGGCCCATGGCCCTTGTTAGGCTTGCGCCATCACAGGGGAATGCAATGTCCGATTTGGTCTTCAAGCCCGCACTTGAGCTGGGCCGCCTGCTCAAGAAGAAGAAGCTCTCTGCGGTGGAACTCCTGGGTGAATGCCTGACGCAGTATGCCCGCCACAACGACAAGATCAACGCCGTCATCCTGACCGACCTGGCGCGGGGGCGCTCCGCCGCCAGGGCCGCCGACAAGCGCATCGCCGAGGGTGAAACGCTTTCGCCGTTCGACGGCGTGCCCATGACCGCGAAGGAGAGCTTCGATTGGCAGGGCCACCCCTCCACATGGGGCGACCCCGCCATGGTGGACAACATTGCCAAGACCAACGCCGTTGCCCTGCAACGGATGCTGGATGCGGGTGCCGTCATGTATGGCAAGACCAATGTGCCACTCGCACTGGCGGACTGGCAGAGCTTCAACGAGGTCTACGGCACGACCAACAACCCGTGGGACGTGACATGCACGCCGGGCGGATCCTCCGGCGGCTCGGCTGCGGCCTTGGCAACAGGCATGACAGCTCTCGAAATCGGCAGCGACATCGGCGCCTCCATCCGCAACCCAGCCCATTACTGCGGCGTGTTCGGGCACAAGCCCACCTATGGCATCGTGCCCTATCGCGGGCACCTGATGCCGGGCAGCGTCTCGATCAGCGACATCACGGTTGCCGGCCCCCTCGCACGTTCGGCGAAGGACCTCACCGCCATGATGGCGCTGCTGGTGGGCACAGAGGGAATCGAGGCACACGGGCTGCAGGTGAAATTGCCGAAGCCCAGGGCAATGGCGCTGAAAGACCTGCGCGTTGCCGTGAAGCTCAACAGCGCCGTGAGCGATGTGGATCAATCCTATCAGAACAGGTTGATCGCGCTTGGTGAGTTCCTGAAGAAGAGAGTGAAGAAACTCACCTACGAAGCAGCTCCTGCCTTCAGCGATGAAGAAGCCTACGAGAACTACATCACGCTGCTGCGGGCGACGGCCACCAAGCGCATGAGCGATGCCGAGATCGATGCCGCCGCGCAAAAGGCACGGACATTTGACCCTGGCGACAAGTCCTACGTGCCGCTGATGACGCGCGCCTTCGCGCTGTCGCATGGTGCATGGCTGCGGGCGAACGAACGCCGTCACCAGATGGCGCAGGCCTGGGACCAGTTCTTCGATGACTGGGATGTGCTGCTGTGCCCGGCAGCGGCTTCGGCGGCATGGCCGCACGACCAGGCGGGGGAGCGCCACGAGCGGCTGATCCCGGTGAACGGCAAGCAGGTCTCCACCATCGATCAACGCTTCTGGGCCGGATACTCCGGCAATTTCTACCTGCCGTCCACCATTGCCCCGATCGGGCTGACCCCGGCCGGGCTTCCCGTGGGGGTGCAGATCATTGCGCGGGCCTACAACGATCTTTCCGCGCTCCGGGTGGCGGAGTGGATCGAAGAGGAATTCGGCGGCTTCGCCCCGCCGCCCGGCTATTGAGCCTCACTTCATCAGCGCGTTGAGACGGGCCGGAACCTTCGTGTTGCGGGTCCAGCAATAGACGGCGAGCAAGGGCACCTCGTGGGTGATGGTCGCATGGGTGACAAGCGACGGATGCCAGATCACCTCGCCCTGCCGGCGCGGAACGAATGGCTGGCCATCGCCTTTTCGCCACTCCGAGGGCGCGGTGAGCGGCCAATAGAGTTCAGGCGCGGGATGAAAATGGTCGAGGTAGTGACGGTGCGGCCCCAATAGCAGCAAGCCCAGCAGGTAATCGTCGCCCGCAAAAAAGCCCTTGGGGCCAACCAGTTCCGCCCAGGCATAATTGTCCGTGAAACCCTCGCCCAGAATCTCGTCGGTATAGCTTTCGCTCTGGTCCCAGTGCAGCGCCGGTGCAATCACCTTCACCGCATCGGCCAGTTCCTTGTCGAGCTGTTCCGCCTGCCTGAGCGTCGGATCGAGATACCTGACCACGGGCTTGCTCGCCGGGTCGGGCAGATGGAAGTGCTGATCCTTCAGGGGTTGCTCCGACAAGCGGTGGATCACGTTTTCCACGCCCTCGCCGCCGCGAGCCATGAGGCCCCTGGCAATGCGCCCGATCACATGGCGCACGTCCGGCGCCGTTATCGCCTGTTGTTTCATGTCACCCCCGGTCCGGTGATCTCGCGGATGAGCTTGCGCTGCATCGCGGCACCAAAATCGTCATAGCTGTCTGCCTTCACCACAAAATGGGAAGGACCGCCAGCCACCTGCCGCTCCAGGTAAACATCAAGTGTGGGCCATTCATTTGCAATCGCCAGGCCGTTGATGGTGATGCCCCGCGCCACCACTTCGTCGCGCGCACGGAACGCAGGCTTGCCCATGTTGTTGCGGCCATCGGTGGAAAGATCAATGACGCGGCGTGTGGCGGTCGGGGCCAGTTCCATCATGGCTCCACCGTAGAGGAGCGCAGCGGAAATGGCCGTGCCGCCCTGCCGTGCCGTGCGCGGCGATGCGATCAGGTGATCGCCGATGCGCTGCGCGTCCTGCGGCGTGGCGATGATGCTCCACGGCAGGATCACGACCTGTGTTTCCAGATCGGACCACAGGAACACCGCGACTGCTATTTTCTGCAGCGGCCCCTTGCGGACGGCGTCGAAGGTTTCGGCGCTGGCGAGAGCATCTCCGATGCCCTGCATCTGCAATCGGAACTCCCGTGAATCCACACTGAAGGAGCAGTCGATCGCCAGCACCAGCGCAAGATCAACCGGACCCGGCGCTGCCCGTGCCGGGCCGGACGCAAGCGCCGCAAGAAGCCCCGCACCGAACACGCGCCGTGTTGGCCGGGGCGTGGCCATGGCTAATGTGCCGCGAACTCGGCGTAATCGAGGGCGCGGCAATCGGCGGCCTTCCAGCCCACATGCACCGTCTTGCCTTCGTCCACGCCGCCGGTCGTTGCCTTGTTCGGCACCTTGACGATGAAATCGTCATGGCCGGCCACTTCGAGGCGGGCGCGGATATGGTCGCCCAGATAGATCAGTTCGGCGATGCGTCCCTTGAGCAGGCCATCCACCGATTGCGAGCCGGGATTGATCTCGACCCGCTCCGGACGCACGGAGAGCAGCGTGCGCTCGCCCTTCTTCACGTTCACGGCCAGTGCCTTCACCACGTCGCCGGAGTCGAGCTTCACCTGAGAGGTGCCGTCGGCGGCAACATCGGTCACCGTGCCCTTGAGCTTGTTGTTCTCGCCGATGAACTGTGCGACAAAGGAATTCTGCGGGCGCTCGTAGAGTTCGGCAGGGGTCGAAAGCTGCTGCACCACGCCATCGTTGAACACCGCGATGCGGTTCGACATGGTAAGGGCTTCCGACTGGTCGTGGGTGACGTAAACCACCGTTACGCCCAGACGGTCGTGGATGTGCTTGATCTCGTATTGCATCTGCTCACGCAACTGCTTGTCGAGCGCCCCCAGCGGTTCGTCCATCAGGACCAGATCAGGCTCGAACACCAAAGCGCGGGCCACGGCGATGCGTTGCTGCTGGCCACCCGACAACTGCCCGGGGCGACGGCTTGCCATTTGCGGAAGCTGCACCATGTCCAGCACCTTCTTCACGCGGGCTTCCCTCTCGGCCTTGGGGATGTTGCGCACCTCCAGGGGAAAGGCGAGATTTTCCGCCACCGTCATGTGCGGGAACAGAGCATAGTTCTGGAACACCATGCCGATGCCGCGCTTGTGCGGCGGCACATTGTTGATCGGCTTGTCCTTGAGATAGATCTCGCCGTGGGTGGCAGGCTCGAAGCCCGCCAGCATCATCAGCGTGGTCGTCTTGCCCGACCCGGACGGGCCAAGCATGGTGAGGAACTCGCCCTTGGCAATGTCGAGGTTGAGATTTTTCACGACCAGTGTTTCGCCGTCATAGCTCTTCTGAACATTGACGAAACGAACCATTGCTTCAGACTGCGACACGTCAGGCGACCCCTCTAGACCGGAATTTTCTCCGGCCATCTTAGCAAGCGCTGAGCGGAATGAAAGCCCCGCGCATGCCTGTTATTTGCGCTTCCTTGCCGACTTTGCGGGCGCCTTCTTCTTCGCAGCCTTCTTGCCGCCGATGATGAGGTGGTCAGGTCCGTACGGGAAACCGGTGATGTTGCGGTTTCCCTTTTCGGTGATGACAAGGATATCGTGTTCACGATAGCCGCCCGCGCCCTTCTGGCCTTCCGGGATCATGATCATGGGTTCCATCGACACGACCATGCCGGGCTGAAGAACCGTATCGCAATCCTCGCGCAGCTCAAGCCCGCCTTCGCGGCCATAGTAGTGGCAGAGCACGCCGAAGGAATGACCGTAGCCGAAGGTGCGGTATTTCAGCAGGTCGTGTTCGGCATAGATCGCGTTGAGCTGCTTCGCCACATCCGAGCACCTGGCACCGGGAACGAGCAGCTTCTTGCCTTCGTCATGAACCTTGCAGTTCACCTCCCACAGGCGGATGTGTTCCTTCGATGCGGTTTCGGCGAAGAGGGTGCGTTCCAGCGCCACGTAATAGCCCGCCACCATCGGGAAGCAGTTGAGCGAAAGGATGTCGCCTCGCCTGATCCTGCGCGACGTGACGGGATTGTGTGCGCCATCGGTGTTCACGCCGGACTGGAACCATGTCCAGGTGTCCATCAATTCGGCATGGGGCCAGACCCTGGCAATCTCACGCACCATGGTGGCGGTGGAGTGCAGCGCCACTTCATGTTCGGGCGCACCCACCTCGATCGCTTCCACGCAGGCGGCGCCCCCAAGGTCGGCAATTTTCGTCATGCGGGAGATGTGCTTGATCTCCTCCTCCGACTTGATCCAGCGGAGGCGTTGCGACGGCGCCGCGCAATCCACGAACTCAACACCGGGGAAGGCATCTTCCAGCATCTTGCGGAAATCGAGGCTGACATGGTCGAACTCGATGCCGACGCGCTTCACGCCCTTGATGAGGCCCTTGAGGGCGATGAAGTAATTGTCCTTTGACCAGTCGGTATAGGTGACGTTGTCGCCATGGGTGCGGCGGGCGGGCTGGCCGCCATCAATGGCTGCCGTGACACTGGTGGCCTTCTCCTGCGTGATCACCAGGCCGTACTTGCGCCCGAAGTAGCAGTAGAGGAAATCCGAGAGATAGCAGATGTTGTGATATGAGGTGAAAAGGCAGGCATCGACACTGGTCCGTGCCATCCAGCCGCGCACCGCATCCTGGCGGCGCTGCATTTCTCCCGCAGAGAATGTAGGCTTGGGACTTTTTCCATTGTTGCGATAGTCCACAGTGGCGGGGCGTTCCAGGCTGGCCATTCCATACGTTCCTTTTATGAGATTCCCTCGTGTTTCCGGCAAGAAAACGCTTGTGTCAAAGGAGCATCCTTCACTATCCTGATGAAGGAAACTCATGACTGGGGGAAAGGTCACGATGCCCAAGCTCCCGCCGCTCAATGCCCTGCGATGCTTCGAGGCTGCTGCCCGGCACCGCAGCTTTTCGCGCGCCGCAAACGAGTTGCATGTCACCCAATCCGCCGTGAGCCATCAGGTGCGCCAGCTCGAAGACTGGTTCGGTATCATGCTGTTCGAGCGGCAGGGTCGCCAGACCATGCCCACGCCCAAAGGGGAAATGCTGGCCAGCGGACTTGCGGAAGCCTTCACGCTGATCGCCGAGTCCTGCCGTCAGGTGAAAGCCTCGCAGATCGGGGCGACGCTGACCATTGCCGTCCTGCCGTCCATCGCCACCATCTGGCTCATCCCGAAGCTCTCGGCCTTCTTCCGTGAGCACCCGGAAATACCGGTGAAGGTGATCTATCTCCTGGCGGGCCAGCCTCTCAACTTCAACGACATCGACATCGCCATCACCTGGGGCCGTGACGGCGGCAGCGGAGGCAGGGCCAGCCGCTTCCTGTCGGGGGATACGGTGGCGGTGGCCAACCCCACACTCATAGCGCGAGAAGGGCCTTTCGAGCGCAGCCACACCCTGCTCCATGCGCCGCTGCTGCACGACACCGATCGGCAGGGGTGGCACCGATTCATGAAGAAACTGGGCATCCGCCACGCCAATCCCGAAGGCGGGCCGGTTTTCGAGGATTTCAACCTCCTGAGGGCCGCAGCACTTGCCGGCCAGGGCCTGGCCCTGTGCCCCCGCGCCCTGATCAAGGATGACGTGGCGGCAGGCCGCCTTGTGGTGCTGTTCGAGAATACCGCCGTGAACGAGGACTGGAGCTACTGGCTGGTGGAGCCGGAAAACAAGGAAGGCCGGGCAGAGGCCATCGCCGCCTTCCGTTCATGGCTGATGAAAGAAGCTGCCGCTTGACCCTTCGGGCCACAACGCCCAAATTCAGCACGACAAATACGAGATTTCACAATCCATGGCCTCACCTGCCCTCATCGATCCGTTTGGTCGTCATGTCAGCTATCTCCGCGTTTCGGTGACGGACCGCTGCGATTTCCGCTGCACCTACTGCATGGCCGAAGACATGACCTTCCTGCCCAAGAAGGATTTGCTCACGCTTGAGGAGATGGACCGGCTCTGCTCGGAATTCATCGGCCAGGGCGTGAAGAAGATCCGCCTGACGGGAGGCGAGCCGCTGGTGCGAAAGGGCATCATGACCCTGGTGGAAAGCCTGTCGCGCCACCTGCGGTCCGGTGCACTGGAAGAATTGACGCTCACCACCAACGGCAGCCAGCTTGCCCGGCACGCCCATGATCTCGCCCGCTTCGGCGTGAAGCGCATCAACGTATCGCTCGACACGCTGGATCCGGACAAGTTCCGCAAGATCACGCGCTGGGGCGATTTCAACCGGGTCATGGAAGGCATTCGCGCCGCCCAGCAGGCCGGCATGGCGGTGAAGCTCAATGCCGTCGCGCTCAAGGGCTTCAATGAGGACGAGATACCGGAGATGATCCGCTGGGCCCACGGGCAAGGCATGGACCTGACCCTCATCGAGACCATGCCGATGGGCGACATCGACGGTGACCGCACCGACCAATACCTGCCGATCTCGGTGTTGCGCGCACGCCTGATGGAGCAGTTCACGCTTGCCGACATTCCCTACAAGACAGGTGGCCCGGCGCGATATGTCGAGGTCAAGGAAACGGGCGGCCGCCTCGGCTTCATCACGCCCCTCACCCACAATTTCTGTGAGAGTTGCAACAGGGTGCGCCTCACCTGCACCGGCACGCTCTACATGTGCCTTGGGCAGGATGATGCTGCCGACCTGCGTGCACCCTTGCGGGCGTCAGAAAGCAACGAGCTTCTGCGTGCCGCCATCCTCGAAGCCATCGGGCGCAAGCCCCTCGGCCATGATTTCGTGATCGACCGCCGCCACAACAAGCCTGCGGTGGCCCGGCACATGAGTCTCACGGGCGGTTGAGCGGAGCGCGGTCCGCACCTGCCCGACAAGAACTGTCACTTGCCATTGCCCTGCGACTGAGCCGGGCGTGCGCCGGTGATCAACGGCAGGGGGCAATGAATGGCGGATTTCAGGCTGTATTGTTTCGGTGAAAGCGGCAACGCCTACAAGGCCGCGCTGATGCTGCAAACCTCAGGCGTGGCATGGGAGCCGGTCTTCGTTGACTTCTTCAATGGCGAAACCAGAACCGATGCCTTCCGCGCCAACATCAACATCATGGGTGAAGTGCCCGTGCTGGTTCATGCCGGGAAGACGCTGACGCAATCGGGCGTCATCCTGGATTACCTCGCGGAGGTGACGCGCAAGTTCGGCGCCAAGAGCGAGGACGAGCGCCGCGAAATCCTGCGCTGGATGCTGTTTGACAATCACAAGCTCACGGCGTCCGTCGCATCGCTGCGCTACCTGATGACGCTGATGAAGAAGCCTGAGAGCGACGTGACGGATTACCTCCG
>JAEUMJ010000179.1 GCA_016792865.1 Hyphomicrobiales bacterium
GCGATGTGCCGCCCCAGTAAACGTGGGTATGCATGTCGATGAGGCCGGGGGTGACGATCTTCCCGCTCACGTCCTTGACGACGGTGCCGGGGCTGCGGGCCAGTTGCCTGCCTACCTCTGCGACCTTGCCAGCGGCGAAACCGACTTCGGTGACTGCATCGAGTTCCTGCGAGGGATCGACGACGCGGCCGCCGGTGAGGATGAGGTCCATCTTGCTTTTCCTGTGTTGCCTCGAAAGGGTCGAGGCTGGCAAAGGCGTCGCAATCCGTCAATCTCACCGGAAAGGTATCAGAGCGATTTCCCGATCACGCTTCCGACGGGGCCGCCACGGCCGCTGAGCAGCTCCTTGACGAGGCTGAACTCCTGGCCGATGACCGGGGTCTTCCGGTCCAGCATGTTGATGACCCGGCCATCTTCCAGGCCGTAATGGGCAACGCTCGTCACCTGGTCCTGCTTGCTGAAGCGGATGGCGATGATCTCGCGGTTCTGCTCGGACGGATCGAGGAAGGAGCGCTGCTGGGTGATGCTGGTGATGTAGTAGTAGCTGTCGCCCTGCAGGTTGACGCTGGCGGTGGTGGAGGGAGACCCCATGATGGCCTCAACCTCGGACTTGGCCATGCCTTCGCGGATCTGGTTCAATGCGCCCGGCTTGGCATAGTAGCCCCGGCGATTGACCATCGGCTGGCAACCCGCAAGAAGGCTTGCAGCCGCCGCCGTGCCCAGCCATATGAAGGTCCGCCGCGATGGCCTGCCCGTAGAATTCTGCATGATTGACTTCGTCACTGTTTTCCCGACCGTTTGCCCGAAACCACCGAACCGGACAAGCAGATGTTCCTGAAACGTATCTTTGCCCGTTCCACCGATACCAGCCAAAGCCTCTACGAAGCGATTGTGGCCGCGGCGCGGCGGCCTTTTTTCTATGCCGAGTGGGCCGTTCCCGACAATCTGGATGGCCGCTTCGACCTGATCTCGCTGCATCTTTTCCTCGTGCTGGAACGCCTCAAGGGTGAAGGGGCCAGGGCCGAGGACTTTCGCCAGCGCCTGACCGACGTGTTTTTTGCCGACATGGACCGGTCGCTTCGTGAAATGGGCGTGGGTGACCTTTCGGTGGGAAAGAAGGTGCGGAAGATGTCCGAGGTCTTCTATGGGCGGGTGAGGGCATATTCGACTGCCCTTGCCCAGGGCGAGGGACTGGCGGACGCGCTTCGCCGCAACGTCTATGCGGGCGTGGCGGATGAGGACGGGGCGAGGCTGGCAGCCTGGGTCGTGTCTGCCCGCGGAGCCTTGAAGGCTCAGGGCGTGCAGGACATCCTGGATGGGCGGGTGGAGTTTCCATGAAGCAGCAATTGCCCGAATTCTCCCGTTCCATCGAAGTGGCGCGTGTCGGCGCCCAGGGCAGCCGCGAACGCATCAGCGCGGACGCGAAGGAATGCACGGCCTTGAGCCGGCGCCTGCAAGTGCCCGGCGTTCATGCCGTCTCCGCCGACCTCAACGTCAGGCCGTGGCGCGGTGGTGGCTACAAGGTCACGGGGGAAGTGACCGCCGATATCGATCAGGTGTCGGTCATCAGCCTTGAAACATTCCGCAGCGTCGTGCGCTTTCCGGTGGAACGTTATTTCCTGCCTCACGGTGGCGGCGACAGCGAGGACGACATCGACATCATCGAGGGTGGAGCCATCGATCTGGGCGAAGTTGCTGCCGAGACGCTTGGGCTTGAGCTTGATCCCTATCCCCGCAAGCCGGGCGAGACGTTTGAAGGCGACGGCAGCAACGAGGCAACGGAGCCGGACGTCGTGCCCGCCAAGGTCTCGCCCTTCGCGGTCCTGAAGGGCCGTGACAGGAATGGCGGGAAATCCTGAGTTTTCCCAAGGCGAAAGATGTGAGAATTTCGGGGTTGTTTCGGGCGGGCAAGGCTCTATTTTGTTTCGTTTGACGGCCCCGGGGCGGGGGTCTTGATTCGTGTGAGATTTGATGGCCGACAAGCTGACAGTTGCACTGGACGTCATGGGTGGCGACCAGGGGCCGGAAATGGTGATCCCCGGAGCGGCGCTCGCGGTGGAACGTCATCCCGGTTTTTCCTTCCTGCTGTTCGGTGACGAGGCGAAGATTGCTCCGGTCCTCGCACAACATCCGCGTTTGCAGAAGGCCGCACGCATTTGCCATACGGACGTGGCGGTGGCCATGGATGACAAGCCCAGCCAGGCGTTGCGCCGGGGCAGGGGCAAGAGCAGCATGTGGCAGGCGATCGACGCGGTGCGCAGGGGCGAGGCGCATGTCGCCGTCTCGGCGGGAAACACCGGCGCGCTGATGGCGATGGCGCGGTTCATCCTGCGCACCGTTGAGGGCATCGAACGCCCGGCGATTGCAGCCGTCTGGCCGACCATGCGTGGCCGCAGCGTGGTGCTGGACGTGGGGGCCACGGTTGGCGCCGACGCGCGGCAGCTTCTCGAATTTGCGGTGATGGGCGAGGCGATGGCGCGGTGCCTGTTCGGCCTGCAGCAGCCCACCGTTGGACTGCTCAACATCGGCGTCGAGGAAATCAAGGGCAACGAATCCGTCAAGGAAGCGGGGCGAATCCTGCGCGAAATGAACTTGCCGCTGCATTACCACGGCTATGTCGAAGGTGACGACATCGGCAAGGGAACGGTCGATGTGGTGGTGACGGAGGGTTTCACCGGGAACGTGGCGCTCAAGGCAGCGGAAGGCACGGCGAAGCAGATCAGCAGCTTTCTGAAGTCTGCGCTGACCCGGACGCTGACGGCAAAGCTGGGGGCGCTTCTCGCGTCGGGCGCGTTTCGTGCCTTCCGCGACAGGCTGGACCCGCGCAAGCACAATGGCGGTGTCTTTCTTGGGCTGAACGGGATTGTGGTAAAGAGCCACGGCGGCACGGACGCCATCGGTTTTGCCACGGCCATTGACGTGGCGATCGACATGTACGCAAACGGGCTGGTCGCCAAGATTTCGGAGGATGTGGCGCAAGTGAACGCGCTGCTCGCCCCGGTGACGCCCGCAGTGACGGCGGCGGAGTAGGAGTAACATGGTACGCAGCGTAATCCAGGGCGTTGGCTCGGCCTTGCCGAAGCGCGTGATGACGAACGACGACATGAGCAAGGTCGTCGACACCTCTCATGAGTGGATCGTCGAACGGACGGGGATACATGCCCGTCACATCGCATCGGAAGGCGAGACCACGCGATCGCTGGCCGTTGCGGCTGCCAAGGACGCGCTGGCAGCTGCCCACATGGATGCAAGCGCGATCGATCTCATCATCCTCGCCACCTCAACCCCTGACCAGACCTTTCCTGCAACCGCGACATCCGTTCAGGCCGACCTCGGCATCCGGCACGGCATGGCCTTTGACGTGCAGGCGGTTTGCTCCGGCTTTGTCTACGCGCTTACCACGGCGGATGCCCTGCTGAAGGCCGGGCAGGCGAAGGCGGCACTGGTCATCGGTTCCGAGACCTTCTCGCGCATTCTCGACTGGTCGGACCGCACCACCTGCGTCCTGTTCGGGGATGGGGCCGGAGCCTTTGTCCTGACTGCCGAATCTGATGGCGCCAATCGCGGCATCCTCGCCTGCAAGCTTCATTCCGACGGGCGTTACAACGACAAGCTCTATGTGGATGGCGGCCCCTCCACCACCCAGACGGTTGGGCACCTGCGCATGGAAGGCAAGGAGGTCTTCAAGCATGCGGTGGTCAATATCGCGTCCGTGATGCAGGAAGTCCTCGAAGATGCAAAGGTGCCGGCGAGCCAGATCGACTGGTTCGTTCCGCATCAGGCCAACCGCCGCATCCTTGAAGGAACAGCCCGGAAACTGGGCATTTCCGAGGACCGGATCGTGCTGACGCTGGACCGGCACGGGAATACTTCGGCAGCTTCGATTCCGCTCGCATTCGACGTGGCGGTCAAGGATGGGCGAATCAAGACAGGCGATCTCGTGCTGATGGAAGCCATGGGCGGGGGCTTCACTTGGGGGGCGGTCCTGGCCCGGCTTTAACTTCCGCATCTAAGCCTTTGAGAAGTGGCCCCATTCAATCCCGCAGGCAATTGACCGAGACCGCAAAGCACTCTAGTTTGTTTTCACCTGAGGGAGGGATGCGTATGGGCAACAAGACTCTGACGCGTGCAGACTTGGCTGAAACCGTTCACCGGGACATCGGCCTGTCGCGAGCTGAATCGGCCGAGATGGTCAATGATGTACTGGAACTCGTGTCGCAGGCGTTGGTGGAAGGGAACTCGGTGAAGCTCTCTTCTTTCGGCACCTTCCTTGTGCGTTCCAAGCGTGAGCGTATGGGCCGCAACCCCAAGACCGGTGAAGAGGTTCCGATCACGCCTCGCCGTGTCCTGGTGTTCCGCCCAAGCCAGGTGATGAAGAACATCATCAATGGACACGAGCCTGGCACGGACGACGATACCTGACGACGGCAAGGAATTTCATTCGTGGAAAAATCACCGGACGCGTTCCGCACCATCAGCGAAGTGGCGGATGAATTGAACGTTCCGCAGCATGTGCTGCGCTTTTGGGAAACGCGCTTTACGCAAATCAAGCCCATGAAGCGGGCTGGCGGGCGGCGCTATTACCGCCCGGCTGACGTGGATCTGGTGCGGGGCATTCGCGTGCTGCTGTATGGTGAAGGCTACACCATCCGCGGCGTGCAGAAGATCTTCAAGGACGATGGTGCGGCGGTCATCGTTGCCATTGGGCGCGGCGAAGCCAAGGCACGGAAGCCTGAACTTCTGGCCGAAAAGGCCCCGCCGCCCGGCACCGCCAAGGCCGCACCCCGCATCGTGAAGACGGCTGCTCCGCCGGTCGGGCGTGCCCCCCTGGCGCGGCCCATTGGCGAGGCTCCCAAGGTCATCCACAAGCTGACCGGCGGCCAGACCGACACGCTCAAGGCGGCCTTGCGCGACCTGACCGACGCCCGTAAGCTTCTCGACCCCACCACACGCTGACTGCCCGTCCGGGCAGTCCCTGCGGGGAGGCGACATGACCCTGAAGAAGATGATTGCCGCGCTGGCCGGATATGTGGGGGCGCGCTTCTTCGGGGCGGGCCTCGGCCTCATTACCCAGATCGTGCTGGCGCGGGCCTTGATGCCCGCCGATGTAACGCAGTTCTTCATCGCCGTGAGTGCGTCGGCATTCATGTCGCTGCTGATGAGCGGCGGTGAGACACAGCTTGCCAGCACCCATCTTCCAAAGCTGTATGTGCTGAAAGAGCGCAAGGCGATCAGGGCATTCCACGCCCTGGTGTTGCGGCATACGGCTCTGGTCTTTGCCGTCCTGGCGGCGCTGCTGCTTGCGGTCTGGTCGCTGCGTCTGCTGCCGCAGGCCGTGATGGTTCCGCTTGCGGTTGGCCTCCTCACCGCGCCCTTTTCGGGGATCATGCGCTACAACAGCATGATCGCCAACAGCCTCCGCTGGTTCCCGCTGTCCTACATTCCGGATTTCATCGTGCGGCCCTTGCTCTTCCTGCTCGCCATTCTGGTGTTCTTCGCCATCGGGTGGGATGACAATGTTTATGCTGTGCTTGCTGCCTTCTCGCTGCTGGTGGTGATCGTGGGAGTGGGCTTGTCAGCCATGATGCAGGGCGAGAGCCTGCGCATGGGCAACTGGCGGGATTACCGCCCGCTCTACGCCCGTGCCGTGCGCCCGCGCAGCATTGCCCTGCTGCTTGTCAGCCTGGCCTCGTTCGCCTTTGCCGACGTGGTGATGCTGCTGGCAGGAGTTCTCTACACGGCGGAAGATGCTGCCGTGGTTGGCGTGGTGACGCGGCTGACGGCGATTGCGGGCATCGTCTTGCAGGCGGGCCAGCTTTTCGTGCTTCCCGACTTTACAGCGGCGATGAAGCAGCGCGATGCGCAATCAGCCAACAGCGTGTTGTGGCGAATGAACAGTCTGACCGTGCTCATGGCGCTGGCTGCCTTGCTGGGCGCGATCCTGCTCGGACGCTTCGCGCTGTCTTTCTTCGGAAGCCATTACGAGCAGGGCACCATGTTGCTGGTCTTGTTCCTGGCCGGCCAGTCCATCCGTGCCATGGGCGGGATGAACCAGAACCTGCTGGCGATCGAGGGCCATCAGGTGCGGACGGCGCTCCCCTGTGTGGTGGCGCTGGCGGTGCTCGTCCTGGCGGCCATCGTGCTTGCGCCCGCCATGGGGCTGATCGGCATCGGATACGCCGTGATTGCGGCAGAGGTATCCTGGGTGCTGTTTCTGGCCTCGCAAGCGAACAGCCTGTGCGGCAGGCGGGCGGACCTGCTGTGGCTGGCCCGGAACGCCTGATCAGGCGGCCGGAAGCCTTGCCGAAAATTCAAGGTGGACAAGGACCGGGGCGCAAGCTAGACGCTGGCGCAGTCGGAGCGTAGCGCAGTCCGGTAGCGCACTACTCTGGGGGGGTAGGGGTCGCTGGTTCGAATCCAGTCGCTCCGACCATTCTTCCCCTCAAATCCAAAAGACATTCGTCTTGTGGAACCTGTGGGCAGGCCCTTTGAGGGCCATCACCCACTTGTAAGGCGTCACGATCAGTGCCGCCGTGCGGGCAAGCCCCTTCCACGCCACGGGATTCACCCAGTCCATATAGTGCCTCTGGATGGCGAGACGGCTGCGGAGCTGCTTGTCGCGCTTCTTGACCGAGATGCTTTCGCTGGTCTCGATCTTGCGGACGAGGATTTCATGCAGGTTCGTGATGGCGAAGCCGGCGCGGTCGGCGCGGCGGATCATGTCGTAGTCTTCCGCGGCTTCGAAGCGGGACGAGTACAGCCCGATGGTCCGGAAGACCTCGCTCCTGATCATGAGAGCCGGATGCGACACCGGCATGATCGACAACATGCTGCGGCGGACGCCTTCCGGTGTTTCCGGAAACTTCAGGATGGCATTCTGCCTTTCGGGCCCATAGACCAGTTCGACATTCGAGCCGACGATGGCAATGCCGGGGTTGGCGTCGAGGAACGCCCCCTGCACGGCAAGGCGTTCAGGCATGCACACGTCACCGCAATCGATGAGGGCGATATAGTCGAAGCCTTCATCGAGGATCTTCTGGAGGGCGGGATTGCGGGCCTCGTTGACGCCCAGATTGCGGGGCGAGAGAATGAGGTGGTGGTCGAAGCCCTTGAGCAGCGCGGCATAATCGGGCTTGCGGGCACTGCCGTCGTCAATGACGAAGAGCTTGAACGGAACCGTCTGTGCGCGAAGGCTGTCGAGCGTAAGCCCGATTTCAGAGCCGGGGTTGTAGGCCGGCATGAGGACAGCGATACGCTTTTGGCTTGCCATT
>JAEUMJ010000196.1 GCA_016792865.1 Hyphomicrobiales bacterium
TGCGCAGGCGTTGTCGGCAATCAGGGCGGCCGCGCCCACCGTCTCGAAACGATCATATCGGCTGTCGGGAATCTCGATCGCCGGATGCAGGGCGGAAACGGCATCGAAGACCTCTTCCTCCGTGTACGGCGCATCCTGGGGCGGCAGGTCACGTCCCAGCATGAATGCGAATTCCACTTCCGCCACCTTCATGTGGTTGTTGCCGAAGGGGATGACGCCACCCGACCGCACCACACGCTCGGCAATGTAGATTCCGGCCAGTGGCCCGTCCACGCCGATGTGCCTCTGCCCGGCAATGCTCGTGGCGGCGATCTTCCAGCCGGCTTGCGGGTGGGCCGAACGGGAAAGCCAGTGGGCCTGCGCCCTGTAGGCGTCAGCGCGGGAGGAGGGCGCCACGTCAGGCGGCAGGGTCTGGAGGCGGGTTCCCTCCGCATCATGGGTGATCAGCAATCGCGCAGCGGCAGCGGCTTGTCCGGGCGTGTACATGCAGGAAGAATGTGCGAGGCGTTCCAAGAGTGCAAGTGCCTCATACCTGCAGGTCGTCAGGGCAGGTGGAAGCAGCACCCTGCACGGCGCCACGGGCGGTGTAGTCGGCCCGTGCGGCCCCTGCGAGGGCCTGCTGCTCGCTGTCGGTGGCGGCGTAGAAGTCAAAACAGTTGCCGCTGATCTGCACGATGGTGAAGCACCCGCCCGTCATGGAACCGTAGAAGGTGCAGAACAGGTTGTTCACCACCGACCAGTTCCCCGTGCTCGTCGCGCGCGGATCCCAATAGTCGATCTTCCCGCCGTTGAAATAGGTTTCGCGGAAGGCGAGGCCATCATGATAGGCGCCTGCAACGGTCTTGCCTTCGAAGGCGGCGATGATCTCCGGCCCCGCCAGCACCTTGGGCCGGGGCGCATCCGGTTGCGCCGTTGCCAGCAACAGGACCGCCAGCGGCGCTGCAAGCAAGGTCACGCCGTCGTTCAGGCTTCGACGATTTTCCATTCGTGGGAAATCTCCGCGGTCTTTTCGAACATCCTGGAAGCAGAGCAGTATTTTTCGGACGAAAGTTTGACCGCCCGCTCCACCATGGCGGGCTTCAGGCCCTGGCCCTTGAAGGTGTAGATCATCTTCACCTTGGTGAAGACCTTGGGGTCTTCGCCGGCGCGGTCGCCTTCCAGCTCGATTTCGCATCCCGTGATCTTCTCGCGGGCCTTTTCAAGGATCATCACAACATCGAAGGCGGTGCAGCCGCCCAGGCCGAGGAGCATCATTTCCATGGGCCGCACGCCGATGTTGCGGCCTCCGGCTTCAGGTGCGCCATCCATCACGATGCCATGGCCAGAGCCTGACTCGCCCAGAAAGGCGCGGCCGTTGATCCAGGTGACTTTGGCTTTCATTTCATGTGCTCCAGCAAGGCAGGTTCAGGCGCCGGGTGTGCTTTCGACATGGACTTCGATTTCCGCCTCCCCGGCATTGAGGAAATCGAGAACGACGGGAAACCGTTGCCCGATGGCAAGCGGGGCTGCAAGCCCGATCAGGCGCAGGTGGGAAGCTTGCGGCCGCATGGCGAAGGGCTTGCCCGGCGGGAGTGCAAATTCCTGTTCCGGCGGGTCGTCGTAGCGGGCGTTGCGGCGCAATTCGGTGATGCCGGCCAGATCGCTGCGCGCGGCCACCAGGGCGTCGGCCATCTTTCCGGTGTTGAGAAGGGGAATGAAAACCTGCCCGTCCCCCACGGCGGCGGGCAGTGCCCAGGCATGCCCGATCCTGATGTCGCCCAGCCGCCCGGAATGGGCGGATACGGGCGCGGGCCACAGGACGGTGCCCAGAAGAACGGCGCGGCGGGACAGCATTCTCAAGTCTCGATCAACCACAGGTGGGCCTGAGATAGGTGCGGCCGTGGCGTTGGTCAAAGCGAATTTGCCGTGATAGGATTCCATGATGGCTACGGTGCATTTCACCTCGAACCTGAGGCGTCATGTGGATTGCCCGCGTGTGGAAAGCACGGGCGGGACGGTGAAGTCTGTCCTGGAGGGCGCCTTCGCAGCCAATCCCCAACTCCGCCACTACATTCTCGATGACCAGGGTGCGCTCCGAAAGCACATGCGCATCCTGATTGACGGCGAAGCCATCAGCGATCGTCATCATCTTTCCGATATCGTCAAGCCCACATCGCAGATCTGGGTGATGCAAGCCCTTTCAGGAGGATAGGACATGGCCCCTTCCGTCATGGTTTCCACCCGCAAGGGACTTTTCGAAGTGGCAAAGGGAAGCCGTGGCTGGACGGTGAGGGATGCGCACTTCCTCGGCGACAATGTCACGCTGTCGCTCCATGACCCTCGCGACGGGACCGACTATGCCGCCCTCAATCACGGTCATTTCGGCATCAAGCTTCATCGCCGCGACAAGGGCCGCAAGGGCTGGAAGGAAATCACCACCCCCGCCTATCCCCGGAAACCGGAAACGCTGGTCGACCTCGATGGCTGGGGCAAGCCCGTCACCTGGAGCACGCAACTGATCTGGGCGCTGGAAACGGGTGGTCCTGCGCAAAGGGGAACGCTCTGGGCGGGCACCATGCCGGGCGGGCTGTTCCGGTCCATCGACCGCGGCGAAACTTGGGAGCTGATGGAAAGCCTCTGGCGGCATCCCGCCCGCAACAAGTGGCTGGGGGGCGGGGCGGATATTCCCGGCATCCATTCCATCTGTGTGGACCCGCGTGAACCCGATACGATCCGCATCGCCGTGTCCTGCGGCGGGGTGTGGGTGACGAAGAACGCGGGCGAGTCATGGGTGCAGTCGGCCCATGGCATGCGCTTCGACAATGGACCGCCGGAAGAGGCCGGGAATCCCGATGTGCAGGATCCCCACATGATGGTGCAATGCGCCTCCGACCCCTCCACCTTCTGGGTGCAGCACCATTGTGGAATCTGGAAGTCACTGAATGACGGCGTTACCTGGAGCGAGGTGAAGGCCAAGCCGTCCTCCTTCGGTTTTGCCGTTGCCGTTCATCCCAAGGATCCGGACACGGCGTGGTTCGTGCCCGGCATCAAGGACGAGAAGCGCATTCCGGTCGGCGGGTCGCTCGTGGTCACGCGCACCACCGATGGCGGCAAGACCTTCAAGAGCCTCAGCAAGGGACTGCCGCAGAAGCATGCCTATGATGTTGTCTTCCGGCACGGTCTCGCCGTCGATGCGACGGGCAAGCGCCTCGTGATGGGTTCGACCACGGGCAACCTGTGGATCAGCGAGAACGGCGGAGACGCCTGGAAGCTCGTCAGCAGCAATCTTCCGCAAGTCTATGCGGTGCGCTGGGCCTGATCACACGGCGGCGAGGTGCCTGGCAAAGGCAGGTGTTGCCATCAATGCCTTGCAGCGGTTGAAGCGATTGAGGGCATAGGCCGCAAAATCGTCCGCCGGGTTCCGGTTGGCGTGCTGGATCAGTCCCCACAGCGTCCACAACAGGTCGCACATGGCCTTGTAGATCACCATGCGGCCATGATCGGCGGCGGACGGCGCCCCGCCGAAATAGGCGGAGAGCATTTCCATGTCCTGCCCCGCATCGAATGCGCCTTCGACGGAAAGGTCGCCCAGATCCCACATCGGGTCGTTCATGCCGGAGTATTCCCAATCGACGACCCACATGCGCCGGCCGTCATCGATGAAGTTCTCGCACAGCGGATCGCAATGGCATGGCACCAGCGGCACGGGATGGCGCGCAAGTGCGGCCCGTACCGCATCGGCCTCCTTCACCACGTCATGATAACCGTCGGGAAGCTCCACATCCTTTCCGGCAAGAACCTTGAGGTAGTCGTCAATCATCGCGAACAGCTCGAAGCGGAACGGAAAAACCCCGCCCGACGTGTGGAGCTTGCGGAACACTTCACCCGCACGGGCGGGGGATCCGGCGCGGTTGCGGAAACCTTCAGGCGACATGGTGACCGCGTCCGGAACAAGCATTGTCACCATGACGCCCGTTCGCGCATCGGCATGGATCACGGCGGGGCTGACGCCCGCATCGGCGGCGACGCGGGCCGACACGGCTTCATTGTCGCGGTTGATGTATTCCTCCGTCCCCTTGCCTGGAATGCGGAGCACATGATCACCGACCCGGTAGACCTTGTTGGTCAGGCCGCCGAGGCGTTCGATCGGGCCGGAATGGCCTGCAAGGGCGGGAATGGCGCGGAGCGCATCGCGGGCGTCTTTTTCTTCTTCGGGCGTCATGCGGGAAAGGCTAACATGCAAAAAACAATCTTGGGAAGGGACCATGGCAGAGGGCGAAGGAACGGGCGGTGCGGGCGGTCACGACGGCTTTCTGGGGGCGGTCTATGACTCGAAATCCACGGCGGATGTCGCCGCCCTTTATGACCGGTGGGCCGAAACCTACGATGCCGAAATGGCGCAGGCGGGCTACCGCCATCCCAGCATCTGCCTCGCACTTCTGGCCCGCCACCTGCCCAGGGGGACGGCTCCGCTTCTCGATGCCGGCGCCGGCACGGGCCTCATCGGCGAATGGCTGAGGATCATGGGGTATCCTCAGGTGGAAGCCCTCGACATTTCCGAAGGCATGCTGAAGGTCGCGGCGCGGAAGAACTGCTATTCTGCCTTTCATGTGCTGGCCCTCGGCGGCACGCTGCCCTTTGCGAGCGACAGCTTCGGTGGCGTCATTTCCGCCGGTGTCTTCACGTCGGGGCATGTGGGGGCGGAAGGACTGGATGAACTCATCCGCATCACCAGGCCGGGCGGGGTCATCGTTCTCACCGTGAAAGGCACGCTTTGGGAGTCCGGATTTTCCGCGCGCGTGTCGGAGCTGGAAGCGAAGGGGCTGGTTTCGCGGGCCGAAGAGACGGCTCCCTATGTTTCCATGCCGGGAGAAACCGGAACGACGCCCAGCCGTGGCCTCGTGCTCCGCGTCAGCTAGACGAGATCGGCAAGCCCGCTCAGGCTTTCGATGACGCGGGCAGGGCGGCCGGGAATGTTGTCGTCAATCGTCGGGGTGCGGGCGATGCGCACCACCTGAAAGCCGAACTGCGCAGCCGCTTGCGCATCCCAGGTGTTTGCGGAAACGAAACAGATGGAGGGCGCGTCGGAAATCGCGAGTTTCTGCATGGCGAGTCGGTAGACACGGCGGCTCGGCTTGTAAATGCCGACATCCTCGACCGAGAGTACCTGTTCGAAAAGCTTGTCCGCTCCGGCGTGGCGTACGATGGCATCCAGCATCGAGGGCGATCCGTTGGAGAGGATGGCCGTGCGCTTGCCTTTCTTGCGCACCGCGTTCAGTCCCTCAATGGCGTCGGGATAGGGATCGAGCTTGAGGTAAAGCGTCATCAGCTCATCGGCGAGACCGGTCTCGTTGATCTCAAGCTTCTTCAGGGCATAATCCAGCGCCTCGCGGGTGACGTGCCAGAAGTCGACATGCACGCCCATCAGGCTGCGGAGCCAGGTGTATTCAAGCTGTTTCTGCCGCCAGAGCGGGGCGAGATCAGTGGCCTTCGCGCCGATCTCACCTGCCAGCTTCTCGACCGGCGACGCCACGTTGAAAAGGGTGCCATAGGCGTCAAAGACGCAGGCCTGAACGCCTTCCAGTTTTCCCGCCGCTGCCATGGGCGGACCTTATTCCATCAGCCGATGGATGCAAGACCGGGGAACCACTCAATCAACCAGTATGAGATGGTTTGCATCGATCCGGTCAGGAACATGATGCCGGTGATGATGAGCAGAAGGCCCATCACCCTTTCCACCGTCCGCATGTGACGCCGGAAGGAGCGGGCAAAACCCAGGAAACTGTCGAGGCTGAAGGCTGCGAGAAGAAATGGAATGCCGAGACCCAGCGAATAGATCGCAAGCAGCGTCATGCCCTTGCTCACGCTGTCGGTCGAGCCTGCAATCGCAAGGATGGCGGCCAGGACAGGTCCGATGCAGGGCGTCCAGCCGAAGGCGAAGGCCAGCCCGATGCCATAGGCCCCGATCAGGGTCACGCCTTCCGCCTCATGGTGGTAGCGCTTTTCCTGCGACAGGAAGGAGAGGCGGAAGAGGCCGAGGAAATTCAGCCCCATGATGATGATGGCGACACCCGCGACCTGGGTGAGGAGAGGAAGGTATTGCCGCAGCAACTGTCCCGCTGCTGAAGCGGTGGCCCCCAGCAGGACAAACACCGTGGTGAAGCCCAGCACGAAACAGAGGGCGGCCAGCATCACCCGCAAGCGGTGATGGTTCTTCACCTTCACGTCCTCGCCTGAGAGATCGTCGATCGACACGCCGCTGATGTAGCAGAGATAGGGCGGCACCAATGGCAGCACGCAGGGGCTCAGGAAGCTGAGCGCACCCGCCAGGACTGCGGCACCGACCGAAACATTCAAATCCATCGTCAGAATTTCCTTGGCCGCTCTGTGGCAGGGCTTTGCCGCTTCCGCAAGCGCATCGGTCAAGTGACCCTCTCACGATCAGGTGTACGGAGGCGCTTGACGAGTTGACCGGATATGTTATGTTATAACATATCTTATGGAGTTGCCGATGCGCTTGAGACTGTCTGTTTCCGTTCTTGCCCTGTTTTCTGCCTTCGTGGTTCCCGCAACTGCGGCACCCAAGGTCGTGGCATCCATCGTGCCGGTGCACTCGCTGGTGGCGTCCATCATGGACGGGGTGGGGGAACCGGAACTGTTGCTGCGTGGACAGAACAGCGAGCATCAGGCCAGCTATTCACCCCGGCAGATCGAGGATCTGGGGAAGGCCGACATCGTTTTCATCATGGGTGAGGGGCTCGAATTGAAGCTGACCGAGATGAGCGGCAGCGAGGCTGTGAACGGAAAGAGCTTCGTGATGCTGAGCGATGCGCCGGGCCTCAAGAAGCTTGCCATTCGTGAAGGCGGCGCCTTCGAGAAGCATGACCACGCCCATGAGGGTGAGGAGCATGCTGACGAGGGCGAAGGTCACGACCATGACCATGAGCAGGAGGCCGCCAAGCAGGAGGGCGAAGGTCATGACCATGAGCACGAGCATGGAACAGCGGAGTTTGACCCGCATCTCTGGCTCGATCCGGCCAATGCCAAGGCCATGGCCGCGGTGATTGCGGATACGCTTGAAAAGGCGAACCCTGAAAATGCCAAGCTCTATGCCCGGAATGAAGCGGCGCTGGCGAAGGAACTTGACGACCTTGCCGCTGAACTCACGACCGGCTTGGCGCCGGTGAAGGACAAGCCCTTCGTCGTCTTCCATGATGCCTATCAGTATTTCGAAAGCCGCTTCGGCCTCCAGGCTGCGGGCAGCATCTCGAATTTCTCGGCCACCGCCCCTTCGGCACAGCGCCTCAAGCAGGTGCGCGACAAGGTGAAGTCAGCCAAGGCGGCCTGTGTTTTCCGCGAGCCGCAGTTTTCTGACAAAGCCGTAATGATCGTGACCGAGGGGACGGGTGCCCGCGCCGGCGTTCTCGATCCCATCGGAGCGGCCCTAACTCCCGGAAAACAGGCCTATTCCATGCTTCTCAGGAATCTCGCCCAGAACCTGAAGGAGTGTCTGGGCCGCTAAGACCCCTTCACTTTGCTGCCGCATTCCCGGATCATTGCTCGCGCAAGAATCGGGATCATGATGTCATGTTGCGGCGGCTGTTCGGAATAGTTCTCCTGGTATGCGCGGGCGCGTCCGCCGCGTCTGCGCATCCGCATGTGTGGGCCGACATCCGCACAAGCATCATGACCGGTCCGGAGGGCCTCATCACGGGCGTGCGCATGGAATGGACTTTCGATGAAGGCTACACGAATTTCGCCCTGGATGGCCTCGATGCGAATGGCGATGGAGTCTATGGTCCTGACGAGATCAAGCCGCTCACCGACGAGAACATCGCCAATCTCGCGGAGTCCGATTACTTCGGATACATGCGCCAGAATGAGAAACTGCTGAAGCACGGCAAGGTGACCGACTACACGCAGATCTACGAGAACAACCGCCTGACGCTTGCATTCGTCTTCCCGCTGGAAACGCCGGTCGATCCGCGCAAGGGCGTGTTTGACTACAAGGTCTACGATCCCGACTACTTCATCGACTTCGGCTACATGAAGGATGATCCGGTCGATCTGGAGGGCAAGCTGCCCGATGGCTGCAAGTGGGAACTGAAGCCGCTTCTGTCCGATGAGGAACTGGAAGCCAAGCGCAACTTCCTCGCCCAGCAGCCCGTCGATTGGGTGAACCAGACAGGCGAGGATTTCGGCTCGCTCTTTGCCCGCCCTGTGGTGGTGACATGCGGATGATGATCCGCACGCTTGTTCTCATCATGGTGATGCTGGCAGGTCTTGTGGGGCCCGGACTCGCACAGACGGATTCCACCCCTGTGTCGCTGACCGCGCCACAAGTTGCGCCTCAGGCCGCATCGGAGGCCGCATCGGAGGCCGCATCTGAGGCCGCACCGGCGCCAGATGCGGCGAAGCCGAAGGTGGTGATCGACAAGCGCAAGCTGCTGGTGCCGCCAAGGAATCCCGACGGCAGCTTCATGGAAACGCCCTTCACGGAGGATCCGGTGGCCTGGGCGCGGGACAAGCAGCGCAATTTCTACATGAAGCTGTCGGGTGTGATCCGCAGCATCGCGCGGGACTCTTCCATCGAAGCGGGCTGGACGCTGGTGCTGATCAGCTTCCTGTATGGCGTCTTCCATGCGGCCGGTCCCGGCCATGGCAAGGCGGTGATTTCGGGTTGGCTTCTTGCCACGCGCAATGATCTCCGCCGCGGCATCATCATCGCGGGCATGAGTTCCATGTTCCAGGCCCTTACGGCGATTGCGATCGTGGGCGGCCTGTTGTTCTTCGTCACCAGTGCCGCATCGCTGGCGCGGGATGTTGCGGGCTTTCTGGAAAGCGCGAGCTATCTCATGATTGCGGGTGTCGGGCTTTATCTGGTGTGGACGGCGCTTTCTTCGGCGCGTGCGTCAGTGGCGCCTGCTCCTGTTGCGGCAGCACCTGCGGGCGTGACCACCCGTGTGCATGACGGCTTCACCTTTGAGGCCATCGTGCCGCCCGCTCCGCTTCCGGCCGATCATGTGCACGGGCCGGACTGCGGCTGCGGGCATGCGCATTTGCCCCAGGCGACCGATGTGCGGGGTGATTGGTCCTGGAGCAAGGCCGTCACGCTGTCGCTGGCGATCGGGCTTCGCCCCTGTTCGGGGGCCTTGCTGGTGCTGATGTTCTCCTGGGGCATCGGCATTTTCTGGGCGGGCATCCTGTCCACGCTGGCCATGGGCGTCGGCGTCTTCCTCACCATCTCGGCCATTGCCTCCGTGGCCGTTTTTGCCAAATCCGCTGCGCGGCGCTATTCGCGCCTCGGAAGCCAAACGTTGGAACGGGTGGTGATGGTGGTGCGTTTGGTTGTGGGTCTTGGCATCGCCGGGCTGGGCGGGCTTCTCTTCTGGGCTTCGCTGGGCAGCGTCAACACGATGATGTAATGGGAACACGCATGCGGAATTTCCTGGTCCTGGCCGCCTTTGTCGTGGGCTGTCTTGCCGTCGGCTCTCTGGGTGGCCTTGTCACCATGACACCGGTCGTCGAGTGGTATCCGACCCTTGCCAAGCCGTCATGGACGCCGCCGTCCTGGGTGTTCGGCCCGGTGTGGACGGTGCTTTACGTCATGATGGCGGTGGCGGCGTGGCTGGTGTGGCGCGCCGGGGAGGCGAAAACGGCGCTCCTTCTTTTCTTTGCCCAGCTCCTGCTCAATCTCGCCTGGTCGTTCCTGTTCTTCGGGGCGCGTTCTCCGGGACTTGGCCTCATCGAGATCGTTTTCCTGTGGCTTGCCGTGGCGGCGACGATTTTCGCCTTTTCCTTCCGCAGCCGCATCGCGGCGTTTCTGATGGTGCCCTATCTCATGTGGGTCAGCTTCGCGACCGCGCTGAATGCGGCGATCTACATGATGAATTGAGCGACCGTCGCCCGCTTGGCGGCGCGGCTCATCCCTAAATTCTTCTGTTAAGAATTAAGGCACAGGCTTTGCCTTGACTCTTATAGGTCCATGTGACAGAACAAATATAGAACATTCTGGACATCACGTCATGCGTACCAACCCGATGCCTCTTCGGGCGGCGGCGGCATCTGCACGTCTGCACGCCGTTCCGGCTCCTCCGCCGCCTGTCATCGCTCCGGCCACCGGTTCGGCGGCGGCTCCGGCTGTTGCCAAGGCTCCGCCGGAACGGGCCGAAGCCCAGGCCCTCATCGCCCGGCTGCGGGAGCATATCGCCCGCACGCCGGGGCAGGGGGAAGCTGCCATGTCCCACGGCCCTCACAGCCGGTTGCGTCGCCGCGCCGATGCCCACCCCTGGACGCTGGGCCTTCCGGAGGTGGATCGCTTTCTTCCGGCAGGGGGGCTGGCAGTGGCGGGGCTGCATGATGTGGCGCCCCATGCCTATGGCGACTTTCCCTCTGCCTGTGGCTTTGCCCTTGCCCTTGCGGTGCGACGGCTGGCAGAGGCCGGGGAGCGTCGTCCGGTGCTGTGGTGTCGGCTCGAAACAGAGCAAAGGGAATACGGATATTGTTTTGGTCATGGCGTGGCCGGGCTGGGCCTGCCGCGTGCCCGTTTCCTCACGCTCAGCCTGCGGCACCCGGTTGCCCTGTTGTGGACCTTTGAGGAAGCTCTGAAATCCGGCTGCCTCTCCGTGGTTCTGGGTGATGTTGCGGTGCAGCATGCGGATCTGACCGCGACCCGCCGCCTGGCCTTGGCGGGGCAGGCGGGCAGGGCTTCCGGCATTGCCGTATTGACTCGAAACCATCAAGGATCCACCGCCAGCACCAGTCGATGGTGCATTGCAACATCGCGTTCGGCCCCGGCGGATCCGGCCGGCCTTGAAACCCGTGTTCCCGGCCCCCCGGCCTGGGCTGTTTCCCTGACCCGCATCCGGGGTGGCCGCCCCGGTTCATGGCTTCTCAACTGGCAAAAGGATCATGCGACGTCTTGTTTCACTCTGGTTCCCGGCTTTTCCGGTGGAACGCTTCATCCGGGCGCGGCGGAAGAGGCGGGCTCCCGTGCCGCCGCCCAGCCTGCCCTTCGCGTTGGTTGAACGGGGGGCCAAGGGCCTGCGCCTTGCTGCCGTGAATGCCGCGGCGCGGGAATTCGGACTCATGCGCGGGCAGCGGCTGGCAGATGCCAGGGCCGCCGTGCCCGATCTCCTGAGCGAAGCCCATGAGCCGGAACAGGATACCTCCAGCCTGCTCGGCCTCTGCCGCTGGATGGAGCGTTACAGCCCATGGGTTGCCCCCGATCTGCCGGATGGCATTCTCATGGAGGTGACGGGCATTCCCCATCTCTTCGGTGGCGAGGCGGCGATGATGGCGGGCATGAAGGCTAGGCTTGCGGGCTATGGCTTCACCGCCCGCATGGCCTGTGCGGGCACCATCGGGGCTGCCTGGGCGCTCTCCCGCTATGGCAGCGAGGGTGGGGAAGACGTGCAGGGCCTGCCCGTGGAGGCGTTGCGGATCGATGCCGATGCCGCCCGCACCCTCCGCCGCCTCGGCCTCAAGACCATCGGTTCCCTCACCAGCCTGCCGCGCGCCAGCCTGGCCCGCCGTTTCCGGGGCGAAAGCATCCATGAAAACGTGTTGCTGCGGCTCGACGAACTGCTGGGGCAGCGGGCGGAGCCGCTGAATGCCATCAATCCCGCCACCTCGGTGATGGCGCATCGCGGCTTCCTGGAGCCGGTCATCACCCATGAAGGCTTGCTGAGCGTGCTCCGGGCGCTGGCGGGCGAGGTGTCGCGGGCGCTGGAAAGCAAGGGCGAGGGCGCCTTGCGGCTCATCCTCAAACTCTTCCGCAGCGACGGTGGCCGGGTGCAGGTGCCTGTCGGCCTCACGGCGCCTTCGCATGACGCGGGGCATCTGTTCCGTCTGCTGACGCCGCGGCTCGATACGCTGGATGCGGGCTTCGGCATCGATGCAATGACGCTGGAAGTGCGCGAGTCGGGCCTTGCCGTGGCCCGCCAGCACGGCTTCATGGAGGAAGACAACAGCACCAGCCTCGCGCAACTGAATGACCGGGTGATGAGCCGCCAGGAAAAAAGCCTGACGCAGCTTTCCGCCGTGGCAAGCCATGTTCCCGAACGCTCGGAAGAAGCGCGCCCCCTGGGTGATGCGCGGCCCGCCCTTCCCGCCGGCAACAGCGCCGTCACCGAACGGCCCTTGATGATCTTCGCGCCGCCACAGCCTGCCAGTGTCATTGCCGCCGTGCCGGATGGCCCGCCCATGTCGCTCACCTGGCGGCGGGTGACGCGGCGGATCTTGCGCCACGCGGGGCCGGAACGCATCGCGCCGGAATGGTGGCGGGGTGAATCGGGCGAACGGCCGCGCGACTATTACATGGTGGAGGATGATCGCGGCCGCCGTTACTGGATCTTCCGCGAGGGCCTCTATGGCGATGACAGCGGCCCGCCGCCCAAATGGTTCGTCCACGGATTATCGGCTTGAGGTGGGATGATGACGCGCTATGCCGAACTGTCCTGCGCCAGCAATTTCTCCTTCCTCAATGGCGCATCCCACGCAGAGGAACTTGTGCTTCAGGCCAGGCACCTGGGGCTGGAGGCACTCGCCATCACCGATATCAACACCTTTGCCGGCGTGGTGCGGGCCCATGGCGCAGCGAAGGATGCAGGTCTCCGCTTCATCGTCGGCGTGCGCCTGCACATGGAAGGACTCACGCTCCTGGCATGGCCCACCTGCCGCATGGCCTATGGCCGCCTCTGCCGCCTTCTCTCGCTGGGCCAGCAGCGGGCAGAGAAGGGCAAGTGCATCATCACGCTGGACGACGTGGCGGAATTCTCGGAGGGCACCATTTTCGCGCTGCCGGAAGAACACATTGAAAAGCTGCCCATGGTGAAAGGCCGCCTCGCCCGGCTCTACCTTGCGCTCTCCTTCCGCTTCGATGGCCGCGACCGCATCCGCATGGCAGAACATGCGGCGCTTGCCGGTGCGCAGCGCGTACCGCTTCTTGCCGTCAATCATGTGCTCTATCATCATCCGGGACGGCGCCCCTTGCAGGATGTCATCACCTGCATCCGCGAGAAGACGACGCTGGCAGAGGCGGGATTGCGCCTTCAGGCCAATGCCGAACGGCACATCAAGACACCCGACGAAATGGCCCGGCTTTTCCGTGACCATCCGCAAGCCATCGCCAACACGCTGGTGATTGCCGGAGCCTGCGCATTTTCGCTCGATGAACTGCGTTACGAATATCCCGAAGAACCGGTGCCCCAGGGCCATGATCCGCAAGCCTATCTTGAACATCTGGCGTGGGAGGGCGCGAAATGGCGTTACCCCGACGGCATTCCCCGCAAGATCGCCGCGAACATCCGCAAGGAACTGGCGCTGATCGCCAAGCTCGACTATGCGCCCTACTTCCTCACGGTCCATGACATCGTTCGCTTTGCCCGCAGCCTCGATCCGCCCATTCTCTGCCAGGGCCGCGGCTCTGCCGCCAATTCCACGGTATGTTATTGCATCGGCATCACCGCAGTGGATCCCAACCAGATTGACCTGCTGTTCGAGCGCTTCATCTCGGAAGAGCGCAAGGAACCCCCCGACATCGACGTGGATTTCGAGCATGAACGCCGTGAAGAGGTGATCCAGTATCTCTATCGCCGCTATGGCCGTGACCGGGCCGGGCTTGCCGCAACGGTCATCACCTATCGCGGGCGTTCGGCCATGCGTGAGGTGGGCAAGGTCATGGGCCTCTCGGAAGACGTGACGGGCGCACTCGCCGGAAGCGTCTGGGGGATGATGGCGGAAGAAGTGCAGGACAAGCGCCTGCGCGAGATCGGGCTTGACCCGGATGATCCGCACCTCATGCGCGTGCTCGAGCTGGCAAACGAGATCGCAGGCTTCCCGCGCCATCTCTCGCAGCATGTGGGCGGTTTCATTCTCACCCGCGAACGGCTGGATGAAACCGTGCCCATCGGCAATGCGGCCATGGAAGACCGCACCTTCATCGAATGGGACAAGGACGATATCGACACACTCGGCATGCTGAAGGTGGATGTGCTGGCGCTTGGCATGCTCACCTGCATCCGCAAGAGCTTCGACCTGATCGAGGCGTGGTACGAGCGGCAATACACGCTTGCCACCCTGCCGCGTGAGGATGCGCTGGTCTACGACATGCTCTGCAAGGCGGATTCGGTCGGGGTCTTCCAGGTGGAATCGCGGGCCCAGATGAACATGCTGCCGCGCCTCAAGCCGCGTTGCTTCTATGATCTGGTGATCGAGGTGGCGATTGTGCGCCCCGGCCCCATCCAGGGCGACATGGTGCATCCCTACTTACGCCGCCGCGACGGCATCGAGGCAGAGGAATATCCGGCCCCGCATCCGGACTTCGGCCCGGCGGATGAATTGCGCCAGGTGCTGGGCCGCACCAAGGGCGTGCCGCTCTTCCAGGAACAGGCGATGAAGCTGGCCATGGTGGCGGCGGAATTCACTCCCGCTGAATCAAACGAATTGCGCAAGGCGCTGGCAACGTTCCGCCGCCGCGGCACCATAGGAAGGCTGGAGCAGAAAATGGTGAGCCGCATGGTGGAGCGGGGTTACGATGGCGATTTTGCCTTGCGCTGCTTCAACCAGATCAAGGGCTTCGGCGAATACGGCTTTCCTGAAAGCCACGCCGCGAGCTTTGCCCATCTCGTCTATGTCTCGGCCTGGATCAAGTGCCACTACCCCGCCGTCTTTGCCTGTGCGCTGCTCAATTCGCAGCCCATGGGATTCTATGCGCCCGCGCAAATCGTGCGCGATGCCCGTGAGCATGGGGTGGAGGTGCTGCCGGTCGATGTTTCTTACTCGCAGTGGGATTCGGTCCTGGAGGAACGGGACGGCAAGGCAGCGGTTCGCCTTGGCTTCCGCGAGGTGGATGGCCTCCGGCAGGCCGATCTTGCGGTTCTTGCCCACAAGCGCCTGCACACCCCGGCGGACTACTTCCATGCCCTTCCGGTGCCTGCGCTGGAAAGGCTCGCTGCCGCCGACTGCTTCCGCTCGCTGGGTCTCGACCGTCGCCAGGCCCTGTGGGACGTGACGGCGCTCGCCAGGACAAGGCCGCTGCCGCTCTTTGCCTTTGCCGACGCGCGCGAGCATGGCCATGAGCCTCCGGTGCAATTGCCGGAGATGCCGCTCTCGGAGCATGTGGTGAACGATTACCAGACGGTGAAGCTCTCGCTCAAGGCGCATCCCATGTCCTTCCTGCGCAAGCGCTGCGAGGCGGAGAAGGTGACCGACACTGCGGCGCTCAAGGCGCTGCGCAACGGCCGCGCCGTCACCGTGGCGGGCGTGGTGCTGGTGCGGCAAAGGCCAGGCTCGGCCAAAGGCGTGGTCTTTCTCACGCTGGAAGACGAGTTCTCGGTGTGCAACGTGGTGATCTGGCCTGATGTGCTGGAGGCCCACCGGTCCACCGTCATGGGTGCACGCCTCATGGTCGTCCGGGGCCGGGTGCAGCGGGCGGGCGACATCATTCATGTCGTTGCAAGCAGGATCGAAGACAAGACATTCTGGCTTGCGTCACTGACCGAGGACGGTCTCACCATGCGCGGAACCCTGGCGCGGGCCGATGAAGTCAAACGCCCCGGACCCGACCCGGCGATGTATCAGCAAAGCTCCACCCGCCATCCCCGCAACATCCGGGTGCTGCCCAAGAGCCGTGATTTCCATTGAGGGCAATGCCTGCGCCGGTCCCTGCGTCCGGCACGAATGCCCGGCAACGGATGTTCAGGAACGGATGCTCAGGCGACCCGGCCCACGAAATGTGTCTCGCCGCGCGCGCGTGCGTGGGCGCGAACGGCATCGCCGAAGGCCGAGAACAGCTTCACCGAATCCGGATTGTCGGCAGCCTTGAATTCCGGGTGCCATTGCGTGCCGAAGGCAAAGGCCCTTGCGCCCTTCACCGACACCGCTTCGATGATCCCGTCGGGGGCGGTCGCCTCAACCGCCAACCCTTCGCCCAGCCGCTTGATGCCCTGACGGTGGATGGTGTTCACCATTGTCTCGCTCTTGCCCAGCACGCGGTGCAGGAAGCCATTCGGCGTGACGCTGATGGCGTGGCGCGGCGCATAGCGTACATCCACGTCGTCAGACTTCGGTGCCCGGTGATCCAGGCGGCCCTCGACACGCTGCAATTCCGTTTCCAGTGAACCGCCCATGGCGACGTTCAGCTCCTGGAAGCCGCGGCAGATGCAGAACAGCGGCATGCCCCGCGCAATCACGGCGCGGATCAGTTGCAGCGTGGTGGCATCGCGACGGTGGTCGTACGGCTCATGGTCCGTGGTCGGATCCTCGCCATAATGGGGCGGATGCACATTGGATACAGCCCCCGTCATCAGCAAGCCATCGAAATGCGCCAGCATGCCGTCGAGGTTGTCATGATCGAGCTGCGACGGGATCATGACCGCATCCACATCGGCCACATCCGTCAGTGCACGGACGTATTTGTCGCCAAGGGAATGAAAGAGGAAGCCGTCTTTTTCATAGGTGTCGGCGGGAAGGCCGACCAGCGGGCGGGATTTGACCATGATCTCCACGGGTGTTTCTGCGGGGCATCAGTTGACGATGAGGCGCCATAATAGCCCCGCCACGGCGGCCAAGGCCAGCGTTTTGGGAATACCCAGCTTCAGCCAGAGCAGGGCAGCCGCCGCTGCTGCGGCCAGGACGAGAGCCGCCACGTCGAACCCTGCCGGGTCCGGCCACCACATCGGAAAGGGGCCGGGCAGGCGGCGGGCCTCGACGAAGATCACATGCAGTGCAAACCACAGGCTCAGGTTCAGGATCACGCCGACCACCGCCGCCGAAATCCGGTGCAGCGCAGTTGCCAGCCGCGGCTTCGCCTGGAGATATTCGATCCACGGCGCACCCGCGAAGATCCACAGGAAACAGGGCGCGAACGTGGTCCAGAGGAAGACGAGGCTTGCCATCGCGCCGGTCAGTATGCCTTGCGGCTTGGCCGCCGCCGTGAAGGCCACGAACTGGCCCACCAGGATCAGCGGTCCCGGCGTCGTCTCGGCCAGCGCCAGGGCGTCCATCATCTCCCGCGCGGTCAGCCATTGCGCCTGTTCCACCACGGTTTGCCCCAGCGACGTGAGAACGGCATAGGCACCCCCGAAGGTGACAACCGCCAGCACGGCAAACATGCGGCCCAGTTGCGAGAGGATGTTGCCGCTGCCGGCCGTCAGGTGGAGGAGGGCGAGCGGCACGAGCCAGATGGCCGCCCAGGTCATCACCGTGCGCAACGTCGCCACGCCGCTTGGCCGCATCGCCGTGTTGCTGCCGTCGGCAGCGGGAGCAGACTGGAGGAACCCTGCCAGCGCCGCCGCCGCAATCACCAGCGGGAAGGGCAGTGCGAAGACGAACAGGGCCACAAAGGCAAGCGCCGCCACAAGCCAGTCGGCAGGGGAACGGAGTGTGCGTCGGGACACCTTGACCAGGGCCTCGAGGACAATTGCCAGCACTGCCGCCTTCAGGCCCCAGAACATGGCGGTGATCAGCGGAAGGTTTCCGAAAAGATGATAGAGAAGGGAGAGCGCCAGGATCACGGCTGCTCCCGGCAGCACAAAGAGAAGCCCCGCAATCAGTCCCCCGGCAACGCCACCGCGCTTCCAGCCGGAATAGGTGGCAAGCTGCATGGCTTCCGGCCCCGGCAGCAACATGCAGAAATTGAGTGCGGCGAGGAACTCCTTCTCGGTCAGCCATTGCCGCTGCTCCACCAGTTCCTTGTGCAGCAGTGCAATCTGTCCCGCCGGACCGCCGAAGGACAACAGGCCGATCCGCAGGAAGGTTCGAAAGAGGTCGCTCACGTCCGGGATTGGCGCGCGATGTGGTGGAGAACGTGCATGGCGACACGTCCGGCGGTCAGTGCGGCGGTGCCGTGCAGATCCTTCTTCGCCACGAATTCCACCATGGCAAAGCCGCCGATCCGCGCCTTTTCCGCAATCCCGGCGATGAGGCCGGTCAGTTGCAGGAAGCTCATGCCGCCGGGAGATGGATAGGCAACGGCGGGCATGACAGAGGAGTCGAGCACATCAAGATCAAGGCTGATGACGCAGGTGGATTCCGGCTCGATGTGGCGCAGCACGCTGTCCACTCCGTCGCGGTGGAAGGCCGTGCCGGGCACGATCCGCGCCCCCCAGCCGATTGCGGCATCCACCTCGCCCTGGCGGGCACTGCCGATGCCACGTGCTCCGGCCTGCACGATGCGCCAGACGTGGGACATCTCGGACGCCCGCCGCATGGTGGAGGAAAAGCCCATCGGCTCGCCCTCACGTTCCTCGCGCCAGTCGATGTGGGCATCGATCTGCACGATGGTGATCGGCGGTCCTCCGGCGAATCCGGCGAGGAAGGGAATGGGGGTGCTGTCGTCGCCGCCGATCATGATGGGCACTGCACCCGCATCCAGGATGGCCCTGGTCGTGGCTTCGATCTTGCGGCGGTTGCCACGCCCGTCCTTCGGCCTGGTGGGAAGGTTGCCAAGGTCTACGGCGGAAAATCCTTCATCCGGCAGGAGCCTGCTGCCGAAATCGAAATCCCAGTGATCGATCCAGAGCGCATCGCCTTTCAGGGCCTCGCGCACGGCATCGGCGGAGGCTGCATGCGGGCGGTTGTCGATGGTCCGGTAGGGCGTGCCATGCGGGGCACCAAAGAATGCGGCCTGTGAACCCTTCGCGGACTTTGCGCGGGTCGTGCCCATCATCGCCGGGTTGCGGCCGGCGGCCTTCCGGGACGGGGCCTTCGGAGCGGCGGCGCGAGCCGCCTTGCGTGCGGGTTTCTTTGCCATGATGCAAAGTGTGGCGCAGAATCACCTCTCAGGCAACGTTCCGCACATGGGCGAAGTGATGTGGTGGCTGTTCTGTTGCCCAATTCACACGCCCCGCAGGAAGGAATAGCCGGGCTTCCGTTCCCGCCCCGGCAAGACTTGCGAGCTTCACGTCGCCGCCATGCAACCGCATGATGCCCCGCGCCAGGTAAAGCCCCAGCCCCATCCCGTTGTGCGGGCGGTTCATGCCTTCCTCCACCTGCCGGAATGGCTCGAAGGCCAGTGCTGCTTCAGCGGCCGAAAGGCCGGGGCCGGCATCGGTGATGCTCACCACCAGTCCGCCGCCAGTCCCGCGCAGCATGTTGACGTTGATGATGCCGTCTCCGGGCGAGAAGGCGATGGCATTGTTGACGACACAGGCAATGGCCTGATGCAGCCGCCGCAGGTCGCCGGTGCAGGAAATCCCTCCGGCAATCCGCGCCACGATGGTGACGCCCTTCGCCGTGGCGTGCACCTGTTGCTCGCGGCACACCGCTTCGATGATCTCGGCGATGTCGCAAGGCTGTTCTGAAAGTGTCATGGCATTGCCGGCAATGCGGTTGGCATCCAGCACATCATTGATCCGCTGCTGAAGCTGTTGCGCATTGTCCCGGATGGCGTTGGCGTATTCGATGCGTTCGTCCCTGGTCGGTTCGCTCGCTTCGCCGTCGGCCAGCAGGCCGGCAAATCCGATGATGGCATTCAGCGGCGTGCGGAATTCATGACCGGCGGTGGTGAGAATGACCTGGGCCTGTGGCTGTGCGGTCGCATCCCCGCCTGTATCCCGCGCCACCTCCGGCCCGGCAGGCATGACGGCGGCTGCGGCTTTGGTGTCGTCCGTCGCCGGGGCGGCAAGGGCAAGGCTCGCCACCGCCACCAGTGCGAGCCACATCCAGTTTGGCAGGTTGATGTTGAGGGTCCAGGCCACGGACGCAAAGACAAGCCCGGCCATCAGCAGCAGGGTGGCCGCAAGCCATTGCCGCCACCTTCCCTGTTCTGCCCCGGTTCCCGTCGCCTTCGCGAGTGTTCCGTTCAGCATGTCGCCCCGTCCCTTCCCGCCGCCCTTGGGCAGCGCGAATCACCTGATCATAGCCTGATCACCGGGTCTGGTGCGGTCCTTGCGCAAATTCCGGGCACGGAGGTCCGTCCATGAGCAAGGTGGAACCCTGCGAAAGCGGTTCCCTCTGCCGCACCGCTGGACTAAGGGAGGGGCAATCCGGCCCACTGACCGGGCCGTTGAAGTGAGCATGTCCGACACCTACCCCCATTTGCCGCCAGGCCATCCGCCCATTCCCTCCCGCAAGACCGGGCTGCTTCTCCTGAACCTGGGGACACCGGAAGCAACCGACTACTGGTCGATGCGCCGCTACCTGAAGGAGTTCCTGTCGGACGCCCGCGTGATCGAGGCGAACCGCGTGCTGTGGTGGTTCATCCTGAACGGCATCATCCTCACCACCCGTCCCTTCCGCTCTGGCCATGCCTACGAGCAGATCTGGAATCGCGAGAAGAACGAGTCGCCCCTCAAGACCTTCACCCGCGGCCAGGCGGAGAAGCTGGGCGCCGCGCTGGGGCGTGGCGGCAAGCTGGTGGTGGATTGGGCCATGCGCTACGGCCTTCCGCCCGTGGCCGACCGGCTGCAGGCGCTGAAGGATCAGGGCTGTGACCGCGTGGTGCTGTTCCCGCTCTACCCGCAGTATTCTGCCGCGACCACGGCGACCGCTCTCGACAAGGCTTACGAGAAGCTGCTCGCCATGCGATGGCAGCCGATGATCCGGGTGGTGCCGCCGTACTACGAGCATCCCGCCTACATCGCGGCCATCGCCGAAAGCATCAGCGAGCACATGAAGGGCCTGGACTGGACGCCGGATCGCATCCTTGTCGCCTTCCACGGCTTGCCGCGCGAGTACCTCGACAAGGGTGATCCCTATCATTGCCAGTGCCAGAAGTCGGCCCGCCTGCTGCGCCAGAAGATGGGCCTCGGCGAGGACAAGTTGCAGGTCGTGTTCCAGTCGCGCTTCGGCAAGGCGGAGTGGCTGAAGCCCTATGCCCAGGATACGGTGGAGGAACTGCCGGGCGAGGGCGTGAAGAAGCTGCTCATCGTATCGCCGGGCTTTGCGTCGGATTGCGTGGAAACGCTGGAAGAGCTTGCCATTGGCTTGCAGGAGACCTTCATGGAAAAGGGCGGCGAGAAGTTTTCGGTCGTGCCCTGCCTGAACGATTCTCCCCGCTCCATCGCGATGCTGAAAACCATCGCTGCGGAAGAGCTGGCGGGCTGGGCCTGAGCGCCTGCCACCCTGACTTGCAGCGACTCACCTGCATCCCCATATTGAGCCGCTGAGGTCGGGCTACAGGGGAGTATCACCATGCCAGAAGGTGCAGGCATTTTCGTCATCATCCTGCTTGCGGTTGTCGTTTTCTACCTGCTCCGCGCCATTCGCATGGTGCCGCAGGGCTTCCATTACACGGTGGAGCGTTTCGGCAAGTTCGTGCACACGCTGGAGCCGGGGCTTGGCCTCATCGTGCCGTTCATCGACCGCATCGGCCACAAGGTGAACATGATGGAGCGGGTGATGCCGGTGCCCTCGCAGGAAGTGATCACCAGGGACAACGCCATGGTCACGGTGGACGGTGTCGCCTTTTTCCAGGTGCTGAATGCCGCCCGTGCCGCCTATGAAGTGCATGATGTGGAAAATGCCATCGTCAACATGGTGATGACCAACATCCGCACGGTGATGGGTTCGATGGAACTCGACAGCCTCCTGTCGCAGCGCGACCAGATCAACCACGCGCTGCTCGGTGTCGTCGATCAGGCCACCCAGCCTTGGGGCGTGAAGATGACGCGCATCGAGATCAAGGACATCAATCCGCCGCGCGACCTCGTGGATTCCATGGCCCGCCAGATGAAGGCCGAACGCGACAAGCGTGCCGCCATCCTCGAAGCCGAGGGCATGCGGAACGCCGCCATCCTGAAGGCCGAGGGCGAAAAGCAGTCGGTGGTGCTGGAAGCTGAAGGCCGTCGTGAAGCCGCCTTCCGCGAAGCCGAGGCCCGCGAACGCGCCGCCGAGGCAGAAGCCAAGGCCACAAGCATGGTGAGCGAGGCCATTGCCAAGGGCAATGTGCAGGCCATCAACTACTTCGTCGCCAACAACTACGTGAAGGCGCTGGAAGCGATTGCCCGTTCACCCAACCAGAAGGTGCTGATGATGCCGCTCGACACGAGTTCCGTGCTGGGCTCGATCGGTGGCATCGCCGAGATCGCCAAGGAAGCTTTCGGCAGTTCCCCGGCACCCGAAGCGCCGCGCCGCCCGCCGCGCAGCACGCCCTGACCTGCGAGGATCATCATGGGAGAGATTTTCCCCTTCATCGGCGATGTGTGGTTCTGGTTCATTCTCGGCGTGCTGTTGCTGATCGGCGAACTGCTCGCGCCCGGCGTCTTCCTGCTCTGGCTGGCTTTTGCGGCAGCGATCACCGGTGTCATCAACTTCATCATGCCGCTGGACTGGCAGGGCGAGATCGTCACCTTTGCCATCCTGTCGGTGGCGCTGGTCATTGCCTCGTGGCGGTTCGTTCGCCGCCAGCACCGCCCGCACAGCGACCAGCCCGATCTGAATCAGCGACAGGTTGGTTATGTGGGCCGTCGCGCCACGCTTCTGCAGGCCATCAGCAACGGCAGCGGCAAGGTGAAGATCGATGACACGGTCTGGGATGCAACGGGCGCTGACATGCCGCAAGGCACCGCCGTGATCGTGCGCAGCGTTTCGGGCACCACACTCCATGTGGAGCGGGTGAAGTAGGGCATGTGGAGCAGGTGAAGCAGGGAGAGGGGGCGCGCTCAGGCCACCCATTCGCCCTTGCGCATCAGAGCTTCTGCCTTGCCGTCGCGGGCGATGCCGTCAACATCCAGTTCGCCGGAGCCAATCATCCAGTCCACATGGATGAGAGATGTGTTCATGCCGGCGGCGAGTTTTTCCTCGGCAGACATGTTGGCGGTGTTTTCCATGTTCTGCGCATAGGCCTGGCCCACGGCGATGTGCGAGGCGGCGTTCTCGTCATAGAGGGTTTCATTGAAGACGATGCCCGATGCGGAAATCGGCGATGAATGCGGCACCAGCGCCACTTCGCCAAGCCGTGCGGCCCCTTCATCCGTCTCGATCATCTTGCGGAACACGTCGTTGCCCTTTTCCGACCAGCCCTCGGTGATACGGCCATTCTCGAAGCGGCAGGAAATGCCGTCGATCAGCGATCCCTGATAGGACAGCGGCTTGGTGGACCGCACGATGCCCTCCACGCGCTCGCGGTGCGGCATGGTGAAGACTTCTTCGGATGGAATGTTGGGATTGCAGAGAATGCCGTTCCGGGCCATCGATGCGCCCCCGGCCCAAACATGGTCATCCACGAGGCCAAGCGTGAAATCGGTGCCCGGTCCCTTGTACTTCAGCGCGGCATAGCGCTTGGCGTTCAGCATCTTCACGCGGGCATGAAGGGCGGCATTGTGCGCCTCCCAGGCGGCGACCGGATCAGGCAGGTCGGCGCGAGTGCACTTGAAGATCGCACGCCACAGGGCCGCAAGCGCCTGTTCTTCCGGCAGGTCGGGGAAGACATTGCGGGCGTGCGAAGGTGTTGCCGCCGAGACCACGCACCAATTGGTGCTGAACGCGGTGATCTGCTCGATGACGGGCTTGTAGGCGCGGCTTCTGGCGCGATTGGCGCGGGCGACGTGATCCGGATTTTCCCCGGCGAGCAGGGCCGGGTTCTCCCCGATGATGGCAAGGCGGGCAGCGGAGCCATCCTTGAACACCTCGGCCATCCCGGCGAAGAGCCAGCCCGGTGCGACGTCGAAGGCTTCGGCCTCGCCCTCACGGAAGCGCATCAGTGCTGTCTGCTCGTCGTTGTAGAGCGTGGTGACCAGCGAAGCTCCCGCCCGGTAGGCATGGTGGGTGACACGCCGCACCAGGTCCACCGCTTCCAGCGGGGCTGTCATGATCAGTTGCTGGCCCTTGCGAATATTCAATCCGGCCCGGATGATCAGTTCGGCGTATTTGTCGAGAAGGTGGTCGTGGCTCGTGCTCATGGCAGGGGTCTATGTCAGATGCGAATATCCGGCAGACTATCGCCCCTGTTGCCGCCGGGCGCAATGGGCTGCAAAGATTACGGAAAACCGTTGCCTGAAAGGACAGGATCACATGCGCGCAGTCGGATATTTCAGGAGCGGCCCGCTCAGCGAGGCGAAACCGCTGGAAGACGTGGAGGTTCCGGAACCCTCCTGTGGCGAATTCGACATCGTGGTCGATGTGAAGGCCATCTCGGTGAACCCGGTGGATTACAAGGTGCGCCGCCGCTCGGCGCCGGCGGGGCAGGGGCCGAAGATCATCGGGTATGACGCAGCGGGCGTGGTGCGCTTCGTCGGCAGGAAGGCCGCCGACATGTTCAGGCCGGGCGACGAGGTCTATTACGCCGGAGCCATCAACCGGCAGGGATGCAATGCCGAACGCCAGGCCGTCGATGCCCGCATCGTGGGCAGGAAGCCGAAGTCGCTGGACTGGTCACAGGCGGCGGCCCTGCCGCTCACCACCATCACCGCCTGGGAAATGCTGTTCGACCGGCTGAACGTGTCGAAGCCCGTGCCGGGGGCCGCATCCGCCATCCTGATCATCGGCGGGGCCGGGGGAGTGGGGTCCATCGCCATCCAGCTTGCCCGGCAGTTGACCGCCCTCACGGTGATCGCGACCGCCTCGCGGCCGGAGAGCGATGCCTGGTGCCGCGCCATGGGTGCGCATCATGTCATCGACCACGCGAAGCCACTTGCCGCGCAGGTCGCCGCCCTGAACCTGGGGCAGCCCGCATTCGTCTTCTGCACCAGCAACGCCGAGCCTTACATGCAGGAGATCGCTGCCCTGATCGCGCCGCAGGGCCGCCTGGGCCTGATCGCCGACACCGCCGACATTTCCTCCCTCAAGAACAAGAGCGTCTCGATCCACTGGGAATTCATGTTCACGCGGCCGGTGGAAGGCACGCCGGACATTTCCGAACAGGCACAACTGCTGAACGAAACGGCCCGGCTCATCGAGGCGGGCAAACTCCACACCACGCTCACGCGAAGGCTCGGCACGATCAATGCGGCCAACCTCATCGAAGCCCATCGGCTTCTGGAAGATGGCCGCATGGTCGGCAAGCTGGCGCTGGAAGGTTTCTGAGGTCAGGCCTTTGCGAGGTCTTCAGGCCGCGGCATCGAAATGATGTTGTAGCCGGAATCGACGTAGTGGATCTCGCCCGTCACGCCACCCGACAGCGGCGAGAGCAGATAGACGGCGGCTCCGCCCACTTCATCCAGCGTCACCGTGCGGCGCAGGGGTGCATGGGCCTGCTGGTAATTGAACATGGCCCGGGCATCGCCGACGCCGGCACCGGCCAGGGTGCGCATGGGACCTGCCGAAATCGCATTGACGCGAATGGCATTGGGGCCGAAGTCGGCGGCGAGATATCGCACGCTGGCCTCAAGCGCGGCCTTCGCCACGCCCATCACGTTGTAGTTGGGCATCACGCGCTGCGAGCCGCCATAGGTGAGGGTGAGCACCGAGCCGCCGTTGGGCATGAGCGCCGCCGCGCGCTTGGTGATCTCGGTGAAGGAGAAGCACGAGATCACCATGGTGCGCGAGAAATTGGCCCGCGTGGTATCGGCATACTTGCCCTTCAGCTCGTTCTTGTCCGAAAAGCCGATGGAGTGAACGAGGAAGTCGATGGTCCCCCATTGCTTCTTCAGTTCAGCGAAGGTGGCGTCCACGCTGCCCAGGTCTTCGACATCACAGTTGATGAGGATCTTCGATCCCACGCTCTCCGCCAAGGGTGCCAGGCGCTTGCCGAAGGCTTCACCCTGATAGGTGAAGGCGAGTTCGGCGCCGTGCCTCGCCAGGTTCTGGGCAATGCCCCAGGCGATGGAGTGGTCGTTCGCCACACCCATCACAAGGCCGCGGCGGCCCTTCATCAATCCTTCGGTCATCTGCTGCTTATCCGTTGTAACGTTGGAACACGAGGGTGGCGTTGGTGCCGCCAAAGCCGAAGGAGTTCGACATCACCGTGTCAACCCTGGCATTATCAACCCGCTTGCGCAGGATCGGCACACCCTCAAAGGCGGGGTCGAGTTCTTCGATGTTGGCGCTCTCGCAGAGGAAGCCGTTCTTCATCATGAGAAGCGAATAGATGGCTTCCTGCACGCCGGTTGCACCCAGCGAATGCCCGGTCAGTGACTTGGTGGAGGAAATGGGCGGGATCCTGTTGCCGAACACCTCCCGGATGGCTTCGATTTCCTTGGCGTCGCCCACGGGAGTCGAGGTGCCGTGCGGGTTGATGTAGTCGATCTCGCCCTTCACGTCCTTCATTGCCATGCGCATGCAGCGGACGGCCCCTTCGCCCGACGGTGCAACCATGTCGTAGCCGTCGGAGGTGGCGCCGTAGCCCACAAGCTCACCGTAGATCCTGGCGCCACGGGCCTTGGCATGCTCCAGTTCTTCCAGGACCACGACACCGGCGCCGCCTGCGATCACAAAGCCGTCGCGGTTCTTGTCATAGGCGCGGGAGGCCGTTGCCGGGCGGTCGTTGTACTTGGAGGACATGGCCCCCATGGCATCGAACAGCACGGAGAGGGTCCAGTCGAGTTCTTCGCCGCCGCCCGCGAACACGATGTCCTGCTTGCCCCACTGGATCAGTTCCGCGCCATTGCCGATGCAATGGGCCGAGGTGGCGCAGGCCGACGAGATGGAATAGTTGACGCCGCGAATGCCGAACGGCGTGGCGAGTGTCGCCGAGTTGGTGGACGACATGGTGGCGGGAACAGCGAAGGGGCCAACGCGCTTCGGCCCCTTCTCGCGGGTCGTGTCGGCGGCAGCGACGAGCGTGCGGGTGGAGGGTCCGCCCGATCCCATGATGATGCCGCTGCGGTCGTTCTTCACGTCCTTTTCCTCAAGGCCGGAATCGGCAATGGCCTGCTGCATGGCCACGAAGTTCCAGGCCGCGCCATCGCCCATGAAGCGGCGCACCCGGCGATCCACCGTGTCGAGATCATAGGTGGGGGCGCCGTGCACCTGGCAGCGGAAGCCCAGTTCCTTGTATTTTTCAGCCGAGACGATGCCCGATTTTGCCTCGCGCAGGGAAGCGGTGACTTCCTGCACATTGTTGCCGATCGAGGAGACGATCCCCATGCCTGTGACGACGACACGCCGCATTCTCTTCAAACTCCTTGGAGCGAAAGTTCTCTTTGCAGTTGGTTTAGCAGGATGAGGAAGGCAGGGCTACGAGTTCCCGCATCCTCATGCACAGTCCGCAAGGCCAAGGGAAATCAGGCTTTTTCCGGTTCGAACAGGCCGACCTTCATGTCGGTGATCTGATAGACGGTTTCGCCGTCGGCCTTCATCACGCCATTCGCTACCGCAAGTTTCAACTTGCGCAGGATAAGGCGGGTGACATCGACTTCATAAGTGACCAACTTCGTCCGGGGCGTGACCATGCCGGTGAATTTCACCTCGCCCACGCCAAGGGCGCGGCCCTTGCCCGGTTCACCCAGCCAGCCGAGGTAGAAACCGGTGAGCTGCCACAGCGCGTCCAGGCCAAGGCAGCCGGGCATTACGGGGTCGCCGTGGAAATGGCAGGGGAAGAACCACAGGTCGGGCTTGATGTCGAATTCGGCAACAACCTTTCCCAACCCGGCACTGCCGCCATCCCTGCTGATGTGGGTGATGCGATCGAACATCAGCATGGGCGGCAACGGAAGCTGGGCGTTGCCGGGTCCGAAAAGCTCGCCCCGTCCGCACTGCAGAAGTTCTTCGTATGTGTAGGATGGTTGTCCGATTGCCATGTTCTGTTTCAGCCCATTTTTTATAAACTAGCACGCTGTTGCCGGGGATTGCAAAGTGCCTGATGACACAATCAACCGCCTGTGCGTCAACAGCTTGACTTAAAGCCGCCGCAGGAAAACGCTGCGCACCTTGTGATCGGCTCCCTTGCGCAGGACGAGATCGGCGCGGGGTCGGGTGGGCAGGATGTTTTCCTTCAGGTTCACGAGGTTGATGCTGTTCCAGATGCGGGTGGCGGTGCTTTCCGCCTCCTGGTCGCTCAGGCCGGCATAGCGGTGGAAGTAGGATTTCGGATCCTTGAAGGCGCCGTTGCGGAGCGAGAAGAAGCGCTCGATGTACCAGTTCTTCAGGTCTTTTTCGTCCGCATCGATGAAGATGGAGAAGTCGAAGAAGTCGGAGGTATTGGGAATGCCGCGGCCATCGCGGGGCGGGCGTCCCGTCTGCAGCACGTTGATGCCCTCGACGATCAGGATGTCGGGCTGGTCAACAATCTGGGTCTGGTCCTTCAGCACGTCGTAGGTGAGGTGGGAGTAGAGCGGCGCTTCCACATCGCGCTCGCCCGACTTGATGTCCGACATGAAGCGCAGGATGCGGGGCAGGTCATAGGATTCCGGGAAGCCTTTGCGCTGCATCAGGCCCTCGCGCTCCAGGACCGCGTTCGGCAGGAGGAAACCGTCGGTGGTGACGAGATCGACCTTCGGATGCGACGGCCAGCGCGACAGCAGGCGGCGCAGGATGCGCGCCGTGGTGCTCTTGCCGCTGGCAACGCTTCCGGCAATGCCGATCACATAGGGCACTTTCAGGTCGGTGATGTGCAGGAACTGGTTTGAGGCATGGAACAGCTTCTGGCTGGCCTGAACATAAAGATTCAGCAGGCGCGAGAGCGGCAGGTAAATGGCTTCCACCTCGGCCAGGTCAATGCGGTCGTTCAGCGAGCGCACTTCTTCAAGGTCGGCGCCGGTCAGGGTCATGGGCGTATCGGCGCGAAGCCCGGCCCATTCGTTGCGTGCAAAGCGCCGGAAGGGAGAGACTTCGCGGGCGAAGTCTTCGGCGAGATCAATCATCTTTGCGGCTCGCCTTTTCGGCCAGGCCGGACGTGCCTTCGCGGCGCTTCAGCTCGTCCATGACCTCCTGCGGCGAAACGCCGGCGGCCTTGAGCAGCACGAGGAAATGATAAAGCACGTCGGCGGCTTCCTTCACCGTCTCCGTGTGCTGCTTCTGCACTGCGGCGAGGGCCAGCTCCACTGCTTCCTCGCCCAGCTTCTTCGCGCACGGTCCCACACCCTTGCCGATGAGCCGTGCCGTGTAGGATGAATCGGGCGATGCCGAAGCCTTCGCTTCGATCTCGCTTGCAAGTTTTTCGAGCTGGCTGAAATCGGCCATCACGCTCCCCTTGAAGTGACGGCCGGGCGCACGGGTATTCCCGCCTTCGCCATGGCCTCCTTTGCCTGCCCGATGGTAAAGGTTCCGAAATGGAAAATCGAGGCGGCCAGAACCGCCGTGGCGTGTCCGTCCCTAATACCTTCGACCAAGTGGTCAAGCGTACCGACCCCGCCGGAAGCGATCACCGGAATGCTCACGGCGTCGGCGATGGCGCGGGTGAGAGCGATGTTGAAGCCCTTGCCCGTTCCGTCGCGGTCCATGGAGGTGAGCAGGATTTCGCCGGCCCCCAGCGCCTCCACCTCGCGGGCGAATTCCACGGCGTCGATCCCGGTTTCCTTGCGGCCGCCGTGGGTGAAGATCTCGAACCTGCCGGGCGCCACTTCCTTCGCATCGATGGCGACCACAATGCACTGGCTGCCGAACTTCTCTGCCGCCTCCTTCACGAACTGGCGGTTTGCGACCGCAGCAGAATTGATCGAGACCTTGTCGGCACCAGCCAGAAGAAGTGCGCGGATGTCTTCGAGCGTGCGCACGCCACCGCCGACGGTCAGGGGCATGAAGCAGGCCTCGGCCGTGCGCTGCACCACGTCGCGCATGATGCCGCGGCCCTCATGAGTCGCGGTGATGTCGAGGAAGCAGAGTTCGTCTGCACCTGCCGCATCATAGGCTTTCGCCGCTTCCACCGGGTCGCCCGCATCGACGAGGTTGACGAAGTTCACGCCCTTGACGACGCGGCCATCCTTCACGTCCAGACAGGGAATGACGCGCATCTTGAGCATCAGCGGCCTCCTGACACGCGCAGGCTCGTGCCGGTGATGTAGCCGGCGGCGTCGCTGGCGAGGAACAGCACGGCCTCGGCAATGTCGTCGGGCTTGCCGATCCGTTGCATGGGGATCGACGGGCGGATGCGTTCAACGCGCGCCGCATCCCCCGATGAGCGGTCATGGATTTCGGTTTCAATCATGCCGGGGGTGACAGAGACGACGCGCACGCTTTCCATCGCCACTTCCTTGGCCAGTCCGATGGTGAGGGAATCGATGGCGCCCTTGCTTGCGGCATACCAGACATATTCTCCGGGGCTGCCGAGCAGGGCCGCCGCGGAGGAAATGTTGACGATCACGCCACCCTTGCCGCCGTTCCGCGTGGACATGTGCTTCACCGCCTCACGCGCCACATAGATGGCACCCGTGGTGTTCACGGCAATCACATCGGCGATGAGCCTGGGGTCTGCCTGATCGAGGCGGCCGGATTTTCCGGTGACGCCTGCATTGTTCACCACAACATCGATGCCGCCGAAACTCAGGATCGTCTGCTTGAACAGGCGCTCGATGTCTTCGAGCTTCCCCATGTCGCCCTGGAACGCCAGGGCCATGCCGCCGTCGATGCGGATGTCCTCGCACAGCACTTCCGCAGCGGCGCGGTCAGAGACATAGTTCACCACGACGCGATAGCCGCGCATGGCCGCGAGCCGCGCCGTGGCAGCGCCAATGCCGCGGCTTCCGCCGGTGATCAACATTACCTTGCCAGTCATGCGGCCTCCGCGATCAGTTTGAGGGCTTCCGCCGCGTCGATGCGGCCATCGTAAAGGGCGCGGCCCGTGATTGCGCCTTCAAGCCTGTGCGCATCGGGCTGCAACATGCGGCGGATATCGGCAAGCGATGCAAGGCCGCCGGATGCAATCACCGGAATGGAAACGGCGTCTGAAAGGGCAATCGTGGCGTCCCAGTTGATGCCCGCGAGAATGCCGTCGCGATCGATGTCGGTGTAGATGATGGCGGCGACACCGGCCCCCTCGAACTTTTTCGCAAGCTCGATGACCTCCAGCGACGAGGCTTCGGCCCAGCCTTCGACCGCCACCTTGCCGCCCTTGGCGTCAATGCCGACGGCGATCCGTCCGGGGAAGCGTCGGCAGGCCAGTTTCACCAGTTCGGGATCTCGCACGGCCACGGTGCCGAGGATGACCCGCGCCAGTCCCTTCGACAGCCCATGCTCGATGTGGTCCAGCGTGCGGATGCCGCCGCCCAGTTGCACCGGGTTGCGGGTGGCCTTGAGGATGGCTTCCACCGCAGCGCCGTTCACCGATTGGCCCGCGAAGGCGCCGTTCAGGTCGACGACATGCAACCAGCGAAAGCCCTGCCGCTCGAAGGCGAGGGCCTGGGCAGCGGGGTCTTCGTTGTAAACGGTGGCTTGCGCCATGTCGCCCAGCTTCAGGCGCACGCAACGCCCGTCCTTCAGGTCGATGGCGGGAAAGAGGATCACGGTTTCCACCTCAGGAAATTGGCGATCAGGCGCAGGCCCAGCTCCTGGCTCTTTTCCGGATGGAACTGCGTGCCCACCAGGTTTTCGTAGCCCACGATTGCCGTCACGGCACCGCCATAGTCGGTGGTGGCGATCAGGTCTTCGGGCAGGGTCGGTTCCAGGTGGTAGGAGTGCACGAAGTAGGCATGCTGGCCCTGCTCGCCCGTTTCAATGTCCTGCAACACGGGATGGCTGGAATGGACCTTCAGCGTATTCCAGCCCATGTGCGGGATCTTGAGCGTGGGGTCATCGGGCCTGATCTTCACCACGTCGCCCGCAACCCAGCCCAGCCCCTGCGTGGTCTGGTGCTCAAGGCCGCGTGTCGCCATCAACTGCATGCCGACACAGATGCCGAGGAAAGGCCGCCCGTGGGCGATCACCTGCTGTTGCAGGACTTCGCGCATGCCTTCGACGGCATTCAGGCCATCGCGGCAATCCTTGAAGGCCCCGACACCGGGAAGGACAATGTGATCCGCCTTGGCGACCTCTTCCGCCTTGCCGGTCACGACGATCCTGGTCTTGATCCCGTTGTCGGCGGCAGCGCGCTCGAAGGCCTTGTGGGCGGAATGCAGGTTGCCCGATCCGTAATCGATGATGACGGTTTTCATCATCCCTTGAGCGAGCCCTTGGTGGAGGGAATGCGGTCCTTTTGGCGCGGGTCGATTTCCAGCGCGTCGCGCAGGGCGCGGGCCAGGGCCTTGAAGCTCGATTCCGCAATGTGGTGGGCATTGCCGCCGACGGTGTTTTCGAGATGCAGCGTGATGCCGGAATTCATGGAGAAGGCCTGAAACCACTCGCGCACCAGTTCGGTATCGAATTCGCCGATCTTGTCGCGCGGATATTCGCAGTTGAAGACGAGGAAGGGACGGCCCGACACGTCGATCGCCACGCGGGTCAGTGTCTCGTCCATCACGAGGTCGCAGGAGGCATAGCGGCGAATGCCGCGGCGGTCGCCCAGCGCCTGGCTCACGGCCTGCCCCAGGGCAATGCCGCAATCCTCCACCGTGTGGTGGAAGTCGATGTGCAGGTCGCCCTCGGCCTTGAGGTCGATGTCGATCAGCGAATGACGCGAGAAAAGCTCCATCATGTGGTCGAAGAAACCGACGCCGGTCCTGATGTCGAAGCTCCCGCTGCCGTCCAGGTTCACCGTGCAGGCGATCCCGGTTTCGGTTGTCTTGCGGCTGATGGTGGCTGTGCGCATGATTTTTCCCGCTTTTCGCGAGTGCGGGATAGCAGATGCCCCCGGCCCCGTCACCCCTCAGAAGTCATGGCGGGTTAACGTTTTTTCCGGATCGCCGGGCTGGCGCTGATGACGTTGTCGGTGTCGGACAGGAGCTGGAGCATGGCCTCCCTGGCCGCCGCCCCGTCGGCGGCGGCGACAGCCCGCACGATGTTCTGGTGCAGGCGCAGGGCGCGGGAATAATGCGGATTCTTGTTGGTGGTGTAATCGAACAAATGGGTTAACGCCTGTTCGATGATGATGGCGAAGGGCACCAGCAACTCGTTGTTGGCGCAGGCGAGCAGGGCCTCGTGGAATTCCACGTCGGTCGCCACCATGGTCGGCGGCTCGGTGGCCTCCGCCATGGCATGGTAGGCCGCCACCAGGCGTTCAAGCTGCTGGGGCGAATGCTTGCGGGCCGCAAGTTCGGCAATGCCCGGCTCGACCAGGCGGCGGGCTTCCTGGGTGGAGGCAAGGAAGGCCTTGCGGTCCATGGCCGCCCGGTGCCAGCCCAGCACGTTCCGGTCCAGCATGTTCCAGCGGCTGCGGGGTTCAACCCGCGACCCCACCTTCGGGCGCGACTGGATGAGGCCCTTTGCGGTCAGGCTCTTGATCGCCTCACGGACGGCGGTGCGGCTGGCATTATAGATTTTCCCCCATTCCGCCTCGTTCGGCAGGACGGTACCGGGCATGAATTCGCCACTGAGAATGCGTTCTCCGATGGCGCTTTCGATCTTGTCATGCAGGTTGCCGGAGGGCTGCCTGCCCTCGGTCCTGCCATACTGAGTCCTGGCCATGTTGCGCTGCCGCAAAGTTTTCCGGGCTTTTGTCATACAAGGCCGTGGGTATTTGTCATACAAAAATCTTGATCGCGTTCCGGCTGCACATTATGGTCCGCGCCCATGACAGCGCAAGACCGGCATGGTGCCGGGGGCGCAGTCTCTATCAGGGAGGATACCACGTGATTAATCGCAGACTTTTCCTGGCGTCGGTTGTTGCCGCTGCTGCTGCCGCCACCGCTGGCGTTGCTCATGCCGAAGGCAAGGGCCTCGTCGGGCTGGCCATGCCGAACAAGTCATCGACCCGCTGGATTTCGGACGGTGAATCGATGGCCAAGGAATTCGCCGGCCTCGGCTATGATGTCGATCTGCAGTTCGCCGAAGACGACATTCCGACCCAGCTTTCGCAGATCGAGAACATGCTGACCAAGGGCGCCAAGGTGCTCGTGATCGCCTCGATCGACGGCACCACGCTCACCGACGTGCTGCAGAAGGCTCATGACGCGGGCGCCAAGGTGTTTGCCTATGACCGCCTTATCCGCGGCTCCGAGAACGTCGACTATTACACCACCTTCGACAACTTCAAGGTCGGCGTGCTGCAGGCCGATTCGCTTGTGGCCGGCCTCAAGGAACGCTTTGGTTCCGTGAAGCCGTGGAACGTCGAACTCTTCGGCGGCTCGCCGGACGACAACAACGCCTTCTTCTTCTATGACGGTGCGATGAGCGTCCTGCAGCCGATGATCGACAAGGGCGAAATCGCCATCGTCTCCGGCCAGATGGGCATGGACAAGGTGGGTACGCTCCGTTGGGACGGCGCCGTGGCGCAGGCCCGCATGGACAACCTCCTTTCCGCCAACTACACCGACAAGAAGGTGCATGGCGTTCTCTCGCCCTACGATGGCCTGTCGCGCGGCATCATCTCCTCGCTGAAGGGCGTGGGCTATGCTCCGGGCGCCGAAATGCCGATCGTCACCGGCCAGGACGCCGAAGTCGCTTCGGTGAAGGCCATGATCGCAGGCGAACAGTACTCGACGGTGTTCAAGGACACCCGCGACCTCGCCAAGACCACCGCCTCGATGGTCGATGCCGTGATGCAGGGCAAGGAGCCCGAAATCAACGACACCAAGACCTACGACAACGGCAAGAAGGTTGTTCCCTCGAACCTCCTCGTGCCGCACTCGGTGGGCAAGGACGACATCCAGAAGATGCTGGTCGAGTCCGGTTACATCAAGGCCGAAGAACTCCAGTAATCGAATGTGATTGCCGGGCCCCGCAGGGAGACTTGCGGGGCCTTTCTTTTCAAGACATCATGACAAGCAAGGGCAAGAGCGGAACAACCGCCTGACTCATGGGAGCGAACCAGACGGCGATGCAGCAGCACGTGCAGCCCATCCTTGAAATGCGGGATATCACCAAGACGTTTCCGGGCGTGAAGGCGCTGACGGACGTGAACCTGACGGTGATGCCCGCCGAGATCCATGCCGTCGTCGGCGAGAACGGCGCGGGCAAGTCCACGCTGATGAAGGTTCTCTCCGGCGTGTACCCGTCAGGCACCTATGACGGCGCCATTCACTTCGAAGGCCAGGAACGGCACTTCCGCAAGATTTCCGATTCCGAGGATATCGGCATCATCATCATCCATCAGGAGCTGGCGCTGGTGCCGTTGCTCTCCATCGCCGAAAACATCTTCCTCGGCCACGAGACGGCCAGGAACGGCGTGATCAACTGGTTCGAAGCCTTCACCCGCACGCGCGAGCTTCTGAAGAAGGTCGGCCTCGAAGAACATCCCAACACCCTCATCACCAATATCGGCACAGGCAAGCAGCAGCTTGTGGAGATTGCGAAGGCGCTGAACAAGAAGGTGAAGCTGCTCATCCTCGATGAGCCCACCTCGTCGCTCAACGAGAAGGATTCAAATGCGCTTCTGGAATTGCTGAAAGGCTTCAAGGCGCAGGGCATCACCTCCATCCTCATCACCCACAAGCTGAACGAGGTGATGAAGGTGGCCGACCGCATCACCGTGATCCGCGATGGCAAGACCATCGACACCATGGACGTGCATTCGGGGGAAGTGAACGAGGACCGCATCATCAAGGCCATGGTTGGCCGGGATCTTTCCGAGCGCTACCCGCCGCGCATTCCCCAGATCGGCGACACGCTGCTCGAAGTGAAGAACTGGAGCGTCTATCACCCGCAGCATGCCGACCGTCAGGTCATCAAGGGCGTGAACCTCAAGGTGCGGGCGGGCGAAGTCGTCGGCATTGCCGGCCTCATGGGGGCAGGGCGCACGGAATTTGCCATGTCGCTGTTCGGTCGCGCCTATGGCACGAAGATCACCGGCGAAGTGTTCATGCATGGCAAGCCGGTTGACGTTTCCACCATTCCGCGGGCCAAGGAGGCGGGGCTTGCCTATGTCACCGAGGACCGCAAGACCTTCGGCCTCGTTCTGATCGACCACATCAAGCACAATGTGACACTGGCCAACCTGGATGGCGTTTCGGAACGCGGGGTCGTCAACGACATCAGGGAAATCGGCGTTGCCAGCAAGTATCGCAAGGATCTGGGAATCCGCTCATCCAGCATCTATCAGGCCACGGTGAACCTGTCCGGCGGCAACCAGCAGAAGGTGGTGCTGTCGAAGTGGCTGTTCTCCGAGCCCGAAGTGCTGATCCTCGACGAGCCGACACGCGGCATCGATGTCGGCGCGAAATATGAAATCTACGGCATCATCAACCAGCTCGCTGCCGAAGGCAAAGCGGTGATCGTGATCTCGTCGGAAATGCCGGAACTGCTTGGCATCTCCGACCGCATCTATGTGATGAATGAAGGAAAATTCGTGGCCGAAATGCCGGCCAGGGAGGCGTCGCAGGAGAAGATCATGCGCGCCATCATGAAATCGTGGGGTACCTGACATGACCGATATCGCCGCCAAGGCCGAACGCCCGTCCATCATGACATTCGTGAAGGCGAACATCCGCGATTACGCGCTGCTGCTGTCGCTGGCGGCCATCATGGTGTTCTTCCAGATCACCACCAAGGGCATTCTCTTCACGCCCCTGAACATGACCAACATCATCCTGCAGAACAGCTACATCGTCATCATGGCGCTGGGCATGCTGCTGATCATCGTGGCGGGCCACATCGACCTGTCGGTGGGCTTCCTCTCCGGATTCATCGGGGCGATTGCCGGGGTGCTGATGGTCACCAATCCGCTCTGGCCTGCCGACCTCAAGATGGGAACGGTGCCCGCCGTCATCATCTGTCTTTCGGTGGGCACGGCAATCGGCGCCTTCCAGGGCTGGTTCGTGGCCCGCTTCCGCATTCCCGCCTTCATCGTCACCCTGGCCGGCATGCTGGTCTATCGCGGCCTGATGATTGCCATGCTTTCGGGACGTAACCTCGGTCCCTTCCCGGAGAGTTTCCAGGCGCTCTCGAACGGCTATGTGCCCGACTTCCTGGCCTTCATGGCTCCGCAGGGCATCAACATGTTCGCGCTGGTGGTCGGTGCAATCGTCACCTTCCTCATCATCTGGTCGAACTGGAAAGCCCGCGTGCTGGAACAGGCCCATGGCATGGCGGAAGAGCCGATGGAACTCTTCTATGCGCGGAATGTGTTGATTGCCGCCGCGTTTCTCGCCTTCTCGTGGATCATGGCAAACCATCGCGGACTGCCGAACGTGCTCATCACCATGTTCGCGCTCGTTGCGCTTTTCATGTTCATCACCACCCGCACGACCTTTGGCCGCCGGGTCTATGCCATGGGCGGCAATGAAAAGGCCGCGCGGCTTTCCGGCCTCAATACCGAACGCATCACCATTGCGATCTTCGCGATCATGGGCGCGCTCTCGGCGCTGGCCGGGCTTGTCTATGCCGCCCGCCTGAACTCGGCCCAGCCCAAGGCGGGTGCCGGCCTCGAACTCGACGTGATCGCGGCATGCTTCATCGGCGGTGCCGCCGTCACCGGCGGCGTTGGCAAGATCACGGGCGTTGTCATCGGTGCCTTCATCATGGGCGTGATGAACAACGGCATGGGCATCATGGGCATCGGCATCGACTGGCAGCAGGTCATCAAGGGCGCGGTGCTGATGCTGGCCGTGTTCCTCGACGTGTATTTCAAGAACAAGCCCTGAGTCCGTTCCGGACCCCGTCCGGCCGCCAGCGCCTGGACTGCACCTTTCCGGCAGGACTGGCCATGGCGGTCAGCCGCCCGTGCCGCCATGCTCGCCTGATCCATCCGGAGCCAGCATGTCGAAGAAGACCGGCGCCGGCCATGCGCTTGTCTGCCTGCTGCTGCTCGGTGCCATGCCCCTGCTTGCCGCCGCGCGTCCGGCGGATGTTCCGGCCCTCACATTTACCGTCATCCTCACCCTCTGGCAGATCCTGTCGGGCCTGCCACTGATGCTGGTGGAGTGGCGCTCAGGGATGCTGCGCACGCAGTCCCGCGCCGCCCTGTCGATCGGGGAGTGGGGGGTCGCACTCCTGACGGGGGCCATGTTCGGCCTTTCCACCTGGCTCTATATCCTAGGGGCGGGCAAGGTCGGCCCGGTCAACTTCATCATCCTGCTGCAATCCTACCCGCTCATCGCCTCATTGATGGAATTCCTGATTCTTGGTCAACGGCGGGGATGGGCGGAACTGGCGCTGACCCTCGTCATGATCCTCGCCATCGCCTATCTGGTGAGCGGAGGCACCTTCAGCCTTGCCGGTGTCTCGCCCTGGTCACTGCTGGTGCTCTGCATCCCGGTGCTGTGGAGCTCGGCGCACATGATGCTGCGCCGCCTGCTGGTCAAGGCCCGGATGACGGCAAATCAGGTGACGCTGTCCCGGCTGCTGATTTCCCAGGTCTTCCTGATCGCGGCTGTCATCCTGTCAGGGGAAGGCGGGCAATTCATGAGCCAATTCACGGATTTGAACGTTCAGGTTCCAGCGGCCGTTTTCGGCATCGTCTATTATCTGGAGCTGCTGTTCTGGTTTCTGGCGATGCGGCATATCAATGTGTCGCTGGCCAGTTCGATCACCGTTCCCGCCCCGGCGCTGACCATGGCGGCGTCGGTCCTGCTGCTGGGCCAGGGGGTTGCCCCTTACCAGATCCTGGCCATGCTGCTGATTGGCGGCAGCCTCTACGGCCTGCTTTACGTGGAAATGCGGCGGCGAAGCTGAAAGTGCGCCACGGTGCCAGCCGGGCGAGCGGGCTTGGACCAGACCAATACCCCCATTGCTGTATCGCCACATCAGTGTCACAGTGTGACAATAACTCAGCCAGAAACCGGGCAAACCGGGCATATGGGAGTTTCAGGGTGGCATAGTGCCATCCCTTCATTGGAGGAATGTAATGAGCAAGATCCAGTCAACGAAGGAGCTGCTGCAGGCGGCCCAGCTGTCGCGCCGCAGCGTGATGAAGGCTGCTGCAGCCGTTGGTGCTGTTGGCCTGTCCGCTCCGCTGGTGACGCGCAATGCGCTGTCGTCTTCGGGCGAACTCAACCTTCTCATGTGGTCGGACGAATTCCCCGGCGACGTGATCCCGAACTTTGAGAAGGCCACCGGCATCAAGGTGAACCAGACGCCGTTCTCGCAGAACGAAGAGCAGATCAACAAGCTGCAAGCCACGGGCGGCGAAGGCTTCGACCTTTGCCAGCCGACCGTGAGCCGCGCTCCCCAGTTCAAGGACATCGATGTCACCGCTCCCTATGACATGAACAAGCTGAAGAACACCGGCAAGATCCTGCCGTCGATGCTCAAGGCTTCGGAAGACCTGTGGAAGTGGGACGACGGCCTGCATCACCTGCCGCACTGCTGGGGCTCTGAAGCCCTTTCGTTCCGCACCGACCTGTACAAGGGCGATCTCTCGAAGCTCTCCTTCGGTTCGCTCTGGCAGGAAGATGTCAAGGGCCACACGCAGGGCCGCGGCCACTCCTTCCTCCTCGGCATCGGCCTGTGGTGGGATGCCGAAGGCAAGATGCCGTCCAACCGCATGCTCGACAGCTACAAGGATGAAGACAGCTTCAAGAAGCTGTGGGATCCGATCCTCGCCTTCGCCATCGAGCACAAGAGCTGGGTAAAGCAGTTCTGGGACTCTGCCGATAACACCAAGTCGGGCCTGATGGAGAACGACGTGTGGCTCGGCCAGACCTGGGATGGCCCGCCGCTGACCCTCAAGAAGGAAGGCAAGCCGGTGAGCTATCAGGCTCCGAAGGAAGGCGCCATCGTCTGGATCGACGGCATCACCATGATCAAGGCTGCCAAGAACATCGACCAGGTGTACGAGTTCCTCAACTACCTGCATGCGCCGGAAGTTTCGGCCGCAGTGGCTGATGGTTCGAACTACAACCCGGTCATCGAAGGCGCTGACGCGCTGACCTCGGAAGCCTTCAAGAAGAACTTCCAGGACGCCTATCCGGGCGACGCGCTCAAGAACCTCTGGCCGTGGCCGGCTGAACCTTCGTGGTTCGCCGAACTGCGCAGCCAGTACGAAGCGAAGTTCAAGGCCGCCTGATCAGGCAGTCCGGGCACAGTGTTTCAGCATCGTGCCTCACAATTGGAGCCAGCCCCGAAAGGGCTGGCTCTTTTGCTTTGTTGATCTGGCGACGGGGCGCTGGTCACATTCGATTCACTTGATCTGGCAGGCCGTTCTGTGGAATGAGTTGCCCAAACAGAAGAAGACCACGCAGGGGAAGAATGCATGAGTGCGGGCGTTGAGCTTGACCACGTCACGGTAAAATTCGGTAACTTCACGGCCGTGAATGATGCCACGCTCGACATCAAGGGCGGTGAGTTCTTCTCGTTCCTTGGACCGTCGGGTTGCGGCAAGACCACGATCCTTCGCACCGTTTCCGGCTTTCTCGATCCGACCGCAGGGCAGGTGAGGATCGGCGGGCAGGACATGCAGGGCATCGGCCCCAACAAGCGCCCGACCGCGCTCATCTTCCAGAATCTGGCGCTTTTCCCGCTGATGACCGTGGCCGAGAACATTGCCTATGGCCTGCGCGTGCGTGGGATCGACAGGACGACCCGCCGCAGGAAGGCCGATGAGCTGCTCGATCTCATCGCTCTCAAGGGCCAGGGCGACAAGCTTGTCAGTGAATTGTCCGGCGGCCAGAAACAGCGCGTCGCCATTGCCCGCGCCCTCGCGGTGGAACCCAAGGTCCTGCTGCTCGACGAGCCGCTTTCTGCCCTCGACCTCAAGTTGCGCCAGCACATGCGCACCGAGCTTCGCGCCATCCAGCAGCGCGTCGGCATCACCTTCATCTACATCACCCACGATCAGGGCGAGGCGCTGACGATGTCGGATCGCATCGCCGTGATGAGCGATGGCGTGATCGAGCAGGTGGCCGACGGCAAGCAGGTCTATGACCTGCCGCAAACGCCTTTCGTCGCCTCCTTTGTCGGTGAAAACAACGCCTTCACCGGAACGGTGAGCAAGGTTGCCAATGGCGCTGCCGTCGTCGACACGCCCTTCGGTGCTCTCGCGGGCCTGAACCCCAAGGCGCTGAAAGTGGGCGACAAGGCCATCCTGTTTGTGCGTCCCGAATCCCTCAAGATCGGCAAGGGCGGCAGCGCCACCAGTTTTGTCTCCACGGTCGAGAGCGTTGCCTTTGAAGGCAACATGACCCACGTCTTCCTGAAGGGGGCCTCGAAGAAGGACATCACCGTCACCGTCGGTCGCCATGGCGGAGCGAAGATTCCGGCGCAGGGCGAGAAGTCCACCGTCCATTATGACGAGGCCCATGGCCTCGTCCTTCCGGAAGGAAAGATGGCCCGTGACTAGCCGCACCCTCATCCTTCTCATTCCCTTCGTGGTGATTGCCGCCTTCTGGCTGCTCTCGCGCTATGAAGCGAAGCTGGGGCACGACCCGACCCACAAGAGCTACTGGGAACGGAACGGCATGGTGCTGGGCCTTACGTTCGTGGGACTGGTAGCCTTCTGGACACTGTTCCTCGTCACGCTGCCCTATCTCTACATGGTGGTGGAAAGCTTCCATCCCAAGCTGCCGCCCGCGCAACGCGGCGGCCCGAACGATTTTCTCACCATCGCGCAATACAAGTCCTTCGTCATCTCGCCGACCGACAACGAGTGGAACTGGATTCACATGTCCAATTTCACCTATTCGATCGTCGTTTCGGCTCTCATTGCCTTCCTCAATCTCTGCATCTGCTATCCGCTTGCCTACTACATGGCGCAATCGGGAACGCCGCAGAAGGTGCGCATGCTGATGCTGGCGCTCATCGTGCCCTACTGGATCAATGAGATCCTCCGGGCCTTTGCGGTACGCCTGTTGCTGGCCTCCAAGGGCCTGATCAACCAGGCGATGATGGGGACCGGCATCACCGACGCTCCCATCGATTTCCTGGGAGCGAACGCGGGCATGTGGATCGGCCTGAGCTACGCCAACCTGCTGATCATGATCTTCCCGCTCTACAATGCGATCGAAAGCCTCGACAAGAACCAGATCGAGGCGGCGCGGGATCTCGGTGCACCGTGGTGGAAGATCCACCGCGATGTGGTGATCCCCTATGCCAAGCCCGGCATCGCTTCGGGCTGCACGATGGTGTTCATGCTGGCCGCCGGTTCGCTGGCCGCACCGCTGTTCCTTGCCGGCCCGCAGCAGCGCTGGTTCACCATGACCGTCTATGATTTCTTCTTCCAGGCCTTCAACTGGCCGCGCGGCTCTGCCTATGCCTTCATCCTGCTGGCGGCCTGCATCACCTTCGTCATGGTCATGCTCCGGCTCTTCAAGGTGAAACTCGGGGAGGCCATCCGATGACATCCGGCAAGGTCATGAAGGCGATGCTCGGATTCTACATCGCCATCTTCCTGCTTTACCTCTTCGGCCCGTTGATGGTGATGAGCGTGACCGCCTTCAACACGCCCACCTATCCGCAGGCCTATCCCTTCGAAGGCTTCACCCTCGAATGGTTCGGCAAGCTGTGGGAACACCGCTTGCTGATGGAGGGCCTGCGCAATTCCCTGATCATCGGCGTGGGGGTCGTGGTGATCTCGGTTCCGATCGGCCTTGCGGCCTCGATCATCATGAACCAGATCTACCACCGTGCCCGCAGCCTGTTCTATCTCGTCACGGTCTCGCCGCTGCTGACCCCCGGCGTCATCATCGGCATTTCCACCGTCATCTTCTGGAAGGATGCGCTGGGCCTCACCGATTTCACCAAGGCGACCTTCTACAAGGGCATTGTCCTGTCCATCCTCGGCCAGTCCAGCTTTGTCGCGGCCTATTGCCTGCTCATCATCATGGCCCGTCTCACCCGCTTTGACCGGGCGCAGGAAGAAGCGGCCCTTGATCTGGGTGCATCATACCCGCAGGTGTTCTGGCATGTCCTGCTGCCGTTCCTGAAGCCCGCCCTGCTTTCGGCTTCGGTGATCGCCTTCCTTTCATCCTTCGAGAACTTCAACACCACCACCTTCGCCATCCTTGCCGACAAGACGCTGGTGACGGTGCTGGCGGGTGAGGCGCGACAGGGCACCACGCCGGTGCTTTCGGCATTGGCGGTGATCATCATCACCCTCTCGCTTCTGGGCGCCCTGACCTATGAACTGCTGAAGCGCCGCGAAGAGGCAGCAGCCGAACGGGTGAAGGAAAACGCCCGCATCGCCGAGCGCGGCGAAGCGGTCTAGCCTTCCTAGTTGCGTGCCTTCACCTTCAGGCGGGCGGCATGGAGCAGGGGTTCGGTGTAGCCGTTCGGCTGCTCGCGGCCCTTGAACACAAGGTCACAGGCCGTCTGGAAGGCCGTGGAGAGGTCGAAGTCCGGGGCCATGGGCCGATAGGCGCCATCTCCGGCATTCTGCCTGTCCACCACGGCGGCCATGCGCTTCATCACCTCCATCACCTGGTCCTTGCTGCACACCTTGTGGTGCAGCCAGTTGGCGATGTGCTGTGACGAGATGCGCAGTGTGGCGCGGTCTTCCATCAGGCCGACATTGTTGATGTCGGGCACCTTGGAACAGCCGATGCCCTGATCGATCCAGCGCACCACATAGCCCAGGATTCCCTGGGCATTGTTCTCGATCTCGCGCAGGATCTGCGCCTCGCTCCACATGCGGAAGGCGGCAACGGGCACGTCGAGCAGGGCCTCCACATGGGCGCGCCTGCCGCCGCCGGCGAGCTTCTTCTGCACGGCAAAGACATCGATGCGGTGATAGTGCAACGCATGGAGTGTTGCCGCCGTGGGCGACGGCACCCAGGCACAGTTTGCGCCCGCCTTGGGGTGATCGACCTTTTGCTCCAGCATGGCCGCCATCATGTCGGGGGCTGCCCACATGCCCTTGCCGATCTGCGCCTTGCCGGAAAGGCCGCATTCCAGGCCGATGTCGACATTGAGATTCTCGTAGGCGGTGATCCAGCCCTTGCGCTTGATGAAGTCCTTGCGGCTGAAGGGGCCGGCTTCCATCGAGGTGTGGATTTCATCTCCGGTGCGGTCAAGGAACCCGGTGTTGATGAAGGCCACGCGATGCCGGGCGGCCCGGATGCACTCCTTCAGGTTCACCGTGGTGCGGCGTTCCTCGTCCATGATGCCGATCTTCACGGTGTATTGCGGAAGCCCCAGCAGCTTCTCCACCGCAGTGAAGATCTCGTCGGTGAAGGCCACTTCCTCCGGCCCATGCATCTTCGGCTTCACCACATAGACCGAGCCATGGCGGGAATTGCGTGTGCCCTGCTTCTTTTTCAGGTCATGGAGCGCAATCGTGGTGGTGATCACGGCATCCATC
>JAEUMJ010000214.1 GCA_016792865.1 Hyphomicrobiales bacterium
CGATGCAGGACAGCGGCATTTGGGACATCCGGCTGCTCCGCCGGGGAGGGGGATGGAGCGGGCGATGGGACTCGAACCCACGACATCTTGCTTGGGAAGCAAGAGTTCTACCACTGAACTACGCCCGCGTCGCCCACACACTAACCGAGCCCGCGTCCCCCGTCAAAAGGCTTGGGGGATCACAGGCATGCATTAATCCTGCGCCGTCAAACCGTTGCGGCAGGGTCACACCGGCCTTCAACACGACTTCGCCGCCGGGTCGAAGGGCTTGAAGTGTTTCGAGAGCTTCAGCCCCTGCTTCTGGTAACTTGAACCAAGCTGCCCATAGACCTTCTGCGGGCGCTCGGTGAGCGGCTCGTAAACAAGACGGCCGATGATCTGGCCGTCCTCGAGGATGAAAGGCACCTCGTGGGACCGCACTTCCAGCACGGCACGGGCGCCCTCGCCCGCTCCCGATGAATGCCCGAAGCCGGGATCGAAGAAGCCAGCGTAGTGCACCCGGAATTCGCCCACCAGCGGATTGAACGGCACCATCTCGGCGGCATGTGTCGGCGGCACCCGCACGGCTTCCTTCGATGCAAGGATGTAGAACTGGTCGGGATCGAGGATCAGCGACCCCTGCTGCCAGATCGGCTCCCAGTAGTCGAGCACGTCGAGTGCTGCCTTCCTGTCCACATCCACAAGTGCCGAATGGCGCTTGGCGCGAAAGCCGACAGGCCCGCCCGGCATCATCGGCGACAGGTCGACGGTGAGCGCCAGGCCGCCATCGATATTGGCCTCGCCCGATGCGATCAGCGGCTCGGCCGCATGCAGGGCATGGATGAGCGCATCGGTGGCGAGCGACGGCCCGGAGCGGAAGCGGATCTGGGACAGCCGCGAACCCTGCCGCGCCAGGATGGGGAAGGTGCGCGGCGAGATTTCGGCATAGAGCGGGCCTTCATAGGCTTCAGGCACCTTGTCGAATTCCTGAGCCTGATCGGCGATCACGCGGGTGAAGATGTCGAGGCGACCGGTTGAGCTTTTCGGGTTGGCGGCGGCGGCCACGCCCTGGGGCAGCTTCAGGCTTTCCATCAGCTTCACGATATAGACACAGCCGGTTTCCAGGACCGCACCCTGACGCAGGTCGATCTCGTGCAGGGAGAGCTGTTTCAGCTTTTCCTCAACCCGAAGTCTGGGGCCGGGCAGGAACGAGGCCCGCACGCGCCATGCCACCGGACCCAATCTGAGGTCGAGGCTGGCGGGCTGGACCTGATCGTCGTCCAGCGGCCGCTCGATCCCGATCAATCCCTTTTCGCAGAAGTCGGCAATGACACGGGCAGGAAGAATGCCCTGGGGCAGGGCAAGGTCGGGCTGTGGAGACGATACGGGCATGGGGCCTTTTGGCGGTTTTGCACGGTCCGGCGCAAGTGGCGCGAAAGGACAGTGGAAAACCCCGGACAATGCCCTATCTTGGAGCCATGTACCAGGCGATCAGCAACCGTTTCCGCGTCACGGTTCGTCCGCAATACCTCGAGGGACAATCGAAACCCGACGAGGACCGCTATGTCTGGGCCTATACCATCACCATCGAGAACCTGGGTTCGCGCCCGGCCAAGCTGATTTCCCGGCACTGGATCATCACCGATGCACGCGGCCACAAGCAGGAAGTGACCGGCGAGGGCGTTGTCGGTGAACAGCCGACAGTGGCACCCGGCGAGAGCTTCCAATACACTTCCGGTTGCCCCCTCTCCACACCCTCGGGCATGATGGTGGGCAGTTATCACATGCTCGGCAGTGACGGGCATGCCTTCGCCATCGACATCCCCGCCTTTTCGCTCGATTCACCGCACGAGCGTCCCACCTTCAACTGACTGTCACCATGTTTCCTGCCACCTCCGAAGACATTCTCGCCAAGCTCATCTCCTTCGACACGACGAGCCGCGAGAGCAACATCCCGCTGATTGCCTGGATCGAGGGTTTCCTCGACTCCCATGGCGTGCCCCATCTTCGCGTGGATTATGAGGAAGGGAAGAAAACCAACCTTTACGCCAGCATAGGGCCGGATGTTGAGGGCGGCATCGTGCTCTCCGGCCACACCGACGTGGTGCCGGTCGATGGCCAGGCCTGGTCAAGCGACCCCTTCTCGCTCACCTTGCGCGACGGCCTGCTCTATGGCCGTGGCACCTGCGACATGAAGGGCTTCATCGCCGTGTGCCTGGCGATGGTCCCAGCCTTCAAGGAAGCCAGGCTCAAGGTGCCGATCCACTTTGCCTTCTCCTGTGACGAGGAAGTGGGGTGCCGCGGGGTGGTGCCGCTGGTCGAGCACATGCGCGATCATCTCAAGCGCCCGGCTGCGGTGATCGTGGGGGAGCCGACCTCGATGCAGGTGGTGAACGCCCACAAGAGCGCGGTGCGGTATGGCACGGAGGTGACGGGCCACGAATCCCATTCGGCCCTCACGGACAAGGGCGTGAACGCCATCATGGTGGCAGCGGAAATCATTTCCGAGATCAGCCGCATCAGGGAAGACCTGATCGGGGAAGGCGATCCGAGCGGGCGTTTCAATCCACCCTATTCCACCATTCATGTGGGCGTCATCAAGGGCGGCACGGCCAACAACATCGTTCCGAAATCCTGCAGCTTCTCCTGGGAGACGAGGCTTCTGCCCACGGCCGACCGCGAGGCCGTGCCGAAACGCATTGCCGCGCTGTCGCGCAAGCTTGAACCGGCGATGAAGAAGGTGTCCGGCGCTGCCGGCATCTCCACCGAAAAGATGACCGATGTTCCGGGCCTTGCACCCGAGCCGGATTCACCGGCAGAGCTTCTCGCGCTCCATTGTGCCCATGCCAATTCCACCCATACGGTTTCCTACTGCACCGAGGCCGGGCATTTCCAGTCGATCGGCATTCCTGCCGTGGTCTGCGGGCCGGGTTCGATCGAGCAGGCGCACAAGCCCGACGAGTTCATCGCGGTGGAGCAGTTGCGGAAGTGCGAAGCCTTCATGTCGCGGCTGGCGGCACGGTGCTGCTGACCCGGCTGCGCCTCCGGCCTGTCCAGCCTGGCAGCAATTGAAATTTCCGCTCCCGCTCCCCACATCTGCGCGGCGACCGGAGGGACAGTAAAATGCCGATCATCCTTTTCATTCTGAACGTCTTGTGGTTCGTGACCGGCGGCGTGATTGCCGGACTTGCATGGACGCTGGCCGGCGTCCTGATGGCGATCACCATCATCGGCCTGCCCTGGGCGCGGTCATGCTTCATGCTGGCCCGATTTTCCTTCTGGCCCTTCGGCAATGACATCATCGCGCGTGACCGCCTCTATGGCCGCGAGGACATGGGCACCGGCGCGCTCGGCATGCTCGGCAACATCATCTGGTTCGTGCTGGCGGGCTGGTGGCTGGCACTGGGCCATATTTCTGCGGCGGTGGCCTATGCCATCACCATCATCGGCATTCCCTTCGCATGGCAGCATGTGAAGCTGGCGATTGCCTCGCTCTTCCCCGTCGGCAAGACAGTGGTGAGCGTCGATCGCATCCTCACTCCGATGAGCGGCGTCATGGGCACGTCAGGCGGCCAGCCGGTCAGGCAAATTGCGAAGGGCTGAAGCTGTAGCGCGTCGAGCAGAATTCGCAGGTCACGGCAATCTCGCCGTCCTGCACCATGCCGGCGCGCTCTTCCGCCGTGAAGTTCTTCAACATGGTTTCCACGGCCCCGGCAGAACAGGTGCAATGGCGCGCCAGCTGCGCCGCCGGATAAACCGTCACGCCGTCTTCATGATACAGGCGGTACAGAAGTTCTTCCGCTGACAGCGTGGGGTCGAGGAGTTCGTGATCTTCGACCGTATCCAGCAGCAGCCTGGCCTTCACCCAGTCATCATGCTCGCTGACGTTCTCCTCGTGGCCTTCCGGCACGTCACCTGAGGAATGCGGGATCGCCGACATGCCGCCCTCGCGCGGCAGGTGCTGGATCAGGATGGCGCCCGCACGCCAGTGGGCGGCCTTGTCACCCTTCACGGAAAGGGGGCCAGCGGCCAGGCGGAGCCTCGTCGGAATCTGTTCCGACTGCATGAAATAGGTGTGGGCGGCGTCGGCCAGCGTGTTGTCGCCCAAGGGCACGATGCCCTGATAGCGCTCCATGTTGGCGCCCTGATCGACCGTCATGGCGAGGTAGCCCCCACCCAGCAATTGCTTCTCGTTCAGGCCCTCCAGTGCGGCCGGGGTGGCGAAGCGTGCCGTGCCGCGCACGCCGTTGGGCGCCACATAGTCAGCGACCAGCATCGAGACGGGGCCGTCGGTCTTGGTTTGCAGGATGAACTTGCCTTCGAACTTCATGGCCGAGCCGAGAAGCGCGGTGAGCGCCACGCCCTGTGCCAGCAGGCCGGAGACAGGCGGCGGGTAATCATGACGCGCGAGAATGTCGTCGATCACCGGCCCGAGTCGCACCACCCGGCCGCGGATGCCGAGAGGCTTCACTTCGAACGGAAGAACGAAATCAGGGAGCTTGTCCGCCGTCATTTGCCGCCCAGGCAATGAAGGAGAATGGACTTCTGGATGTGCAGGCGGTTTTCCGCCTCATCGAACACCACAGAGGCGGGACCATCCATCACCTCGTCGGTCACTTCCTCATTCCGGTGGGCGGGAAGGCAATGCATGAAGATCGCCCCCGGCTTGGCGCGGGACATCAGCGCCTTGTTCACCTGATAGGGTTTCAGGAGGTTGTGGCGGGTTTCGCCATCCTTGTCGTGCATCGACACCCAGCAATCGGTGATCACGCAATCGGCGTCCTTCACCGCATCTTCCGGAGATACCATGAGCGAGACATCGGCCCTGGCCGCCTTCGCCCAGCTCATCACCTCACGGGTGGGGTGCAGCGGTTCAGGACAACCGAGCGTGAGCTTGCCGCCCATCACGCCCACTGCATGAATCCATGAGGCGGCGACATTGTTGCCGTCGCCCACCCAGGACACATGCTGTCGTGACAGCGGCCCCTTGTGCTCTTCCAGCGTGAGGATGTCGGCCATCACCTGGCAAGGATGCGAAAGATCGGTGAGGCCATTGATGACCGGAACCGAGGCATGCCGGGCGAGATCGAGAAGGTTGCTGTGCCTAGCCGCACGCAGCATGATGCCATCGACATAGCGCGACAGCACGCGCGCCGTGTCGGCAATGGTTTCGCCCCGGCCCAACTGCATGTCGTTGGCGGAGAGCACGATCACTTCGCCACCCAACTGCTTCATGGCCATTTCAAACGAGACGCGGGTGCGGGTCGAGGGTCGCTCGAAAATGAGGGCCAGCGCCTTGCCCTTGAGCGGCTCGTCCTTCTCGCGGTGCCCGCGCGGGCTGCCGCGGCGGGCTTCCTTCATGCGGCGGGCGTTGTCGACGATGTCCCGCAATGTCTTGGCGTCGAAATCATTGAGGTCGAGAAAGTGCATGTTGTTACCCGATACCCTGTTCATGCAGCCCTTGGCGTGAGTGCCTTGCAGGCACGGTCAAGCTTTTGCAGCGCTTCATCCACATCGGCGCGCGTGATCACCAGCGGCGGCAGAAGACGCACGACATTGTCGCCCGCTCCAATGGTGAGGAGCTTTTCGGCAACGGCGGCGGCCTGGAGAGAGGTGTTGGGCACCTTGCACTTGATGCCGAGCATCAGCCCTTCGCCGCGAATGTCCTCGATCACCTCGGGATGCGCATCCTTCAGGCCCGCAAGCTTCTGCTTCAGGTAGAGGGCCGTGTCGCGGACGTTGTCGAGGAAGCCATCGGCAAGAACGACATCGAGAACGGCGTTGCCCACTGCAGTCGCCAGCGGATTGCCGCCGAAGGTGGAACCATGGGTTCCCGCCGTCATGCCCTTGGCGGCGTTCTCCGTGGCAAGGCAGGCGCCGAGCGGAAAGCCGCCGCCGATGCCCTTGGCTACCGCCATGATGTCGGGCGTGATCCCGGCCCACTCGTGGGCAAAGAGCTTGCCGGTGCGGCCGACGCCCGTCTGCACCTCATCCAGGATGAGCAGCAGGCCGTGCTTGTCGCAGAGGTCGCGGAGCGCCTTCAGCCCGGCATGGGGCAAGGGGCGAATGCCGCCTTCACCCTGCACGGGTTCGATCAGGATGCCGGCGGTTTCGGGCGTGATCGCTGCGGCAAGCGCCTGCATGTCGCCGAAGGGAAGCTGCACGAAGCCCGGCATGCGCGGCGCAAAGCCTTCGAGGTATTTTTCCTGGCCGCCTGCCGAGATCGTGGCAAGGGTGCGCCCGTGGAATGCCCCTTCGAAGGTGATGATCTGGTTGCGCTCAGGCGCACCGTTCACGAAGTGATGGCGCCGCGCCATCTTGATGGAACATTCCAGCGCTTCCGCACCTGAATTGCAGAAGAATACGGTTTCGGCAAAGGTGCTCTCGATCAGGCGCCTGGCCAGCTTCTCCTGCCCGGGCATCTGATAGATGTTGGAGGTGTGCCAGATCTTCTGTGCCTGCTCCGTCAATGCCTTCACGAGATGCGGGTGGGCATGACCACAACTTGTGACCGCAACACCGGCGCCGAAATCGAGGAATGCGGTGCCGTCGTCCGTGAACACGCGGGCGCCCTCTCCCCTGACAAAAGAAACTTGGGCGCGGTTGTAGGTCGGCAGGACGGGCGTGATCATGTGATATCCAAATGAAAAACGCCGGTCGGGTGAGACCGGCGCGCAACACTCAACTTATAAAGTGCACTTACCCACCGGTCAATTGCACCGGAATCCACACCTGAGTCAAAACAGCGCATGGACGCCGGAGTCGGGCGGGGCTTAACCTCCCGTTAACCATGTGGCGCCCGTCCAAAGCTGGGGAAAACCCGACGAAAGATGGCCCGCATTGTTGCGGTGGAGTCACCCGACATAGTAGTCAGTAACGCATCGGGCTACGAGATGTAGCGTTTCTGTACAGCGTAAAGATTTGGGCGCGGGAGTTTTGGACTCCTGCGAAGGTAGAAGGATTCAGGTTTTGAGCGAACTCGTGCAAGCAGCGGCCGGCACCGACAAGATGCCCTGGACCGATGAACGTGTGGAACTTCTCAAGAAACTTTGGACCGACGGACTGAGCGCCAGCCAGATCGCCGCCCGCCTTGGAATGGGTGTCACCCGCAACGCCGTGATCGGCAAGGTGCACCGCCTCAACCTCTCCGGCCGCCAGCCCGTGCAGCGCAATGCGGCCCCGCGCACGGCCCGCAAGGGCCCGCGTGAGCCGAGCGCCCCCGGCGTGCGCCCGACCGGCACTCCCTCGATGCCGACTGCCGGAAGCACCGCCCTCAAGGCCTTCGCCGCCCCGCAATTGTCGCCGCGTCCGGCTCCGCTGCCGGAACCGAAGCCGCTGCGCCTTGTCGATCTTCCCAAGGATGGCCGGATCACGATCCTTCATCTCTCCGACAAGACCTGCAAGTGGCCGATCGGCGATCCCACCCACGAGGATTTCTGTTTCTGCGGGCACAGCCCGCGCGATGGCTCGCCCTATTGCGAGTATCACGCCCGTATCGCCTATCAACCGGCGCAAGACCGGCGCATGCGCAGGGCCGGCTGAATCCTCCTGCAGCCGCGTTCCGCGCACCGCCACTCTGGCGAACCTTCAACCCTCCGTGATACAGGCTAGCTTCACGGAGGGTTTTTCATGGGCAACGCCACCGGCGCCGACGATCCGCATGCTTCGCTGGATGAGGGCATGCGCCACTTCTACAGGAAGCTGAACGAGGCAACGCCGCCCGGTGCCGAAAGCTGGCCGCTGGACCAGCAGCGCGCTGCCTGGAACGCCCTTTGCCAATCTTTCCAGGCACCGCGTCCCGACGATGTGGAGGTGAGCGACATCACCTGCAACGGTGTACCCTGCCGCTTCTACAGGCCCCGGAAACCGGGCAGCGTACCGGCCATCATCTATGGCCATGGCGGCGGCTGGGTGCTGGGCGGACCCGCCACCCATGATGACATGTGCGCCGAACTCTGCGCGGCAACAGGCGCGGCGGTGCTGCTGATGGATTATCGCCTCGCGCCCGAACATCCCTTCCCGGCGCAGCTTGAAGACTCCCTCAAGGTCTGGCGCTGGGCGCGGGAACAAGGCCCGGCACACGGCATCGACCCCAACGTGCTGATTGCGGCAGGCGACAGCGCCGGCGGGCAGATGTCGGTTGCCCTTGCCATGGCCTTGCAGGAACTCGCGCTGCCGCAGTTGCAGGGCCTGGTCCTGATCTATCCTGTGCTTGGTTCCGACATGGGCACGGCGTCCTATCTCCGCAATGCCAACGCACCCTGCCTGACCCGCGACGAGATGGGGTTCTATCTCAGGAGCTTCCTGGGGCCGGAGGGAAGCCCCGCCTGGCGTGACCCGAAGGCTGCACCCAATCTTGCCGGCGACGTGTCATTCCTGCCGCCCACCTTTATCACCGTGGCGGCGCACGACCCGTTGCGCGACGACGGCGTGATCTTTGCAGAGAAGCTGAAGCTGGCGCAGGTTCCGGTCGCGCTGCGCGAGGAACCGGTCCTTGCCCACTCCTACATGCGTGCCAGACATCACTCGGCCCCGGCCATGGAAGGCTTCAAGGCCATCGCGCGGGCAACCCGATCCCTCGTCGAGGGTCGCGGGCTTGCCACATAGAAAAACTCCGGTCAGGTTTGGCCTGACCGGAGCTTGACCCCTGCCGGCAGCGGGGGCGTTAGTGCCGGCGGGGGGTTCCGTCGGATCAGTTCACCGTTACTTCGGCACCGATCTTTACCAGCGAATAGAGTTCACTCACATCGGCGTTCAGCATGCGGATGCAGCCTGAGGACGCGGCCTTGCCGATGGACTTCGGCTCGTTGGTGCCGTGGATGCGGTAGATCGAGGAGCCAAGATACATGGCGCGGGCGCCAAGCGGGTTCTTGGGGCCACCCGCCATGAAGGCCGGAAGCTCAGGATGACGGGCGCGCATCTCAACCGGGGGGCGCCAGTCGGGCCACTGGGTCTTGGCCGAGACCTTGTGCACGCCCGACCATTCGAAGCCCTTGCGGGCGGTGGCGACGCGGTACATCACCGCCTTGTTGTAGCCGAGCACCAGGTAAAGCTCGTTCTTCCGGGTGGAGATCACGATCGAGCCGCGCTTCTTGCTGGTCTGGAAGGTGACGATCTTGCCGCGCTGCACATTCGGGAAGATGGCCGAAGCATCGACATCGGCGGAATTGGTGGAGGCCGGAACGATCACGGCGCCTTCCGAGCCGTAGAGGCTGTCATCAGCCTGGGCGGCGGTGGAGATGAAGGCGGCGGCCAGGACGGCGGCGGCGGCTTTCAGGATCTTGTTCATTGTGGTGTTCCCTCTGGAAAAGCATTTGATGGTGCCTTTCTAGGGGAGCGGGCCTGAACCGATCCTGAGGGCGGAATTTATCTGGCGTTCAGAATCCGGGAGCTGCTGGAGGCGCCGGACAAATCTTTAACCCACTGTAATCAAACGGTAATCATCGCAGCCGAGCGGATGGCCCTGATCTGCTGGGCATGAACGCCCCGGAAAATGGCCGACCCGGCAACGAGGACATTCGCCCCGGCGCGGTGGATTTCCCCGGCATTTTTCTCGGAGACGCCGCCATCCACCTCCAGATCGATGGCCCTCCCGCCGATCAGGGCGCGGGCCTGGCGGATCTTCTCCAGCATGGAGGGAATGAAGCTCTGGCCACCGAAACCGGGGTTCACCGTCATGATCAGGATGAGGTCAAGCTGGTCGATGACATTCTCCAGGACCGAGACGGGGGTTCCGGGATTGAGCGAGACGCCGGCCTTCTTTCCGAGGGCGCGGATGGCCTGAAGGCTGCGGTGGAGATGAGGGCCCGCCTCCGCATGCACGGTGATGATGTCGGCCCCTGCGGCGGCGAACTGCGCCAGGTACGGGTCAACCGGAGCCACCATCAGGTGCACGTCAAAAGGCAGCTTCGTGTGGGGGCGCAACGACTGCATCACCGGAAAACCGAAGGAAATGTTGGGCACGAAATGCCCGTCCATCACGTCGATATGCACCCAATCCGCACCGCCCGCCTCGATGGCGCGGACTTCTTCACCGAGCTTCGCAAAGTCGGCGGCGAGGATGGAGGGCGAGATCAGGAGAGGACGGTTTTGCATGATGCTCCCTCTATAGCGGGGGCCGGAAACAAAAACACCCCGGCACATTGTCCGGGGTGTCGGGTGTTCAGAAGCCCGCTGCGGCTCAGGCGATCAGCTTGCCGAAGTGCACGGCGGTATCGCCCATGCGGTTCGAGAAGCCCCATTCATTGTCGTACCACGACAGGATCGAGACCAGCGTGCCTTCCATGACCTTGGTCTGGTCCATGTGGAAGATCGAGGAATGGGGGTTGTGGTTGAAGTCGATCGATACGTTCGGATCGTTGGTATAGCCGAGGACGCCCTTGAGCGGGCCATCGGCGGCGGCCTTGATGGCGGCGTTCACTTCTTCCTTCGTCGTCGCCTTCTTGGCGATGAACTTGAGGTCCACGACAGAGACGTTCGGCGTGGGCACGCGCATGGCGAAACCGTCGAGCTTGCCCTTCAGTTCTGGCAGCACCAGGCCGACGGCCTTGGCGGCACCCGTCGAGGTGGGGATCATCGACAGCGCAGCAGCGCGGGCGCGATAGAGATCCTTGTGCATGGTGTCGAGCGTCGGCTGGTCGCCGGTGTAGGAGTGGATCGTCGTCATCATGCCCTTTTCGATGCCGATGGCATCGTTCAGCACCTTGGCGACGGGAGCGAGGCAGTTGGTGGTGCACGAGGCGTTCGAGATCACCATGTGCTCCTTCTTCAGGCCGTCATGGTTCACGCCATAGACGACAGTATAGTCGGCGCCATCTGCCGGGGCCGACACGATGACGCGCTTGGCGCCGGCGGTCAGGTGGGCCGAAGCCTTGTCCTTCGCCGTGAAGATGCCCGTGCATTCAAGGGCAATGTCGATGCCCAGGTCCTTCCAGGGAAGCTGGGCGGGATCCTTGATCGCCGTCACCTTGAAGGTGTCGGAACCGATCGAGATCGAGTCACCCTTGACGGTCACCTCGTGGGGGAACTTGCCGTGGACCGAGTCATAGCGCATCAGGTGGGCATTGGTTTCGACCGGGCCAAGGTCGTTCACGGCCACCACATCGATGTCCTTGCGGCCGGACTCATAAATGGCGCGAACGATATTGCGGCCGATGCGGCCGAACCCGTTAATTGCGACGCGGACTTTTGCCATGACGTTCTCCAGATCCTTCTCGTGAGCGGAATGCGCGTCCTTATAGACCGTCCTGCGGGCCTGTGAAGGGGCAATGTGGGCGCACCTCAAGAATTGAGGAAACTGTTTCGGAACAGGGGATTGTCACGGCAGGAGAAAGACTAGCCCCGCAGATCCTTCAGCAGTTCCCGTGCTGCATTGTGGCCCGGTGCGCCCGTGACCCCGCCGCCCGGATGGGTGCCGGAGCCGCACTGGTAGAGCCCCTTCACCGGCGTGCGATAGTCCGCATATCCCAGCATGGGCCGGGCCGCGAACAACTGGTCCAGCCCCAGCGCACCGTGGAAGATGTCGCCGCCGACAAGGCCGAAGGTGCGTTCGAGATCGAGCGGGGAATTGATCTGCCGTGCAATCACCGATTTCCGGAAGCCCGGTGCAAAACGGTCCACGGTCTTGATCATCAGGTCGGCGACCTTCTCGCGGTGGTCGTCCCATGACGACCCATCCGGCAAGCTGGGCGCGACGTGCTGGCAAAAGAGGCTGGCGACATGGGCGCCCTTCGGAGCAAGCGAGTCATCGAGGGTGGAGGGAATGAGGATCTCGACAATCGGCGCCTTCGACCAGCCATGGCGGCGGGCATCCATGTAGGCGTCTTCCATGTATCGCAGGCTGGGAGCGATGATGATGCCTGCGGTATGGTGCTCGGCGCGTGTCTTGCCCGGAAGGCAGGTGAAGCTGGGCAACTCCGAGAGCGCCACGTTCATGCGGAAGGTGCCGCTGCCGCATTTCCAGTTTTCCATGCGCCGGGAAAAGGCTTCCGGCAGGTGATCCGCCTCGATCATCCGTGTAAAGAGCAATTTCGGATTGAGGTTGGAGACGACGGTGGAGGCGTTGAGCACCTCGCCGGTGACGGTTTCGACGCCTGTCACGCCCAGCTTGCCGGCCAGCACGCGCTTCACGCCCACGCCTGTGCGGATGCTGGCACCCGCCTCGACACAGGCCCGCGCCATCGCCTGCGTGATCGCCCCCATGCCGCCGATGGCATGGCCCCAGACGCCCTTCTTGCCGTTCACCTCTCCAAACACATGATGAAGCAGCACATAGGCGGAGCCGGGTGTGTAGGGCGAGGCGAAGTTGCCGACGATGCCGTCGAACCCGTAGGCCGCCTTGATGGGATCGCTCTCGAACCACTGGTCGAGATAATCCCCTGCCGATTGGGTGAAGAGGTTCAGCACCTCCTGTTGCAGGGAAACCGGGAGTTTTGCGAGGCGGCGACCGAGCTTGCCCGCCTTGTAGAGCTGCGGCAGCACGGCGAGAAGCCCGCGGCCTGATACCGCGTTCGGCGGCGTTTCCAGAACCAGGTCGCGCAGGAGATCGGCCACCACGTCAAGGCGCTCGCCATAGGCATCAAGGCGCTCCGCATCGCGGGCGGAGAACTTTGCCACTTCCTGCCGGGTCTTTCCGCCGCCCACCTTGAGATAGGTACTGTCATCGAGCGGAAGGAAATTCGAGATCTCGCGCTCCACCACGGTGAGGCCGTGGCGCGAAAGGTCCATGTCCGAAATCACCTTCGGATTGAGCAGCGATACCGTGTAGGAGGCGACGGAGTTGCGGAAGCCGGGATGGAATTCTTCGGTGACGGCGGCACCCCCGACCACATCACGTTGCTCCAGGACCGTGACCCTGTGCCCCGCGCGCGCCAGATAATAGGCGCAGACCAATCCGTTGTGGCCCGCGCCGATGACGATGATGTCAGACATTCAACTCCGTCCCCCGTCCTTGTGCGCGTCTTCCAAAGCACAGGCGCCGGGGCGAAGGGAAGCAGGAAACGCGGGGGAGGGTCATGTCCCTCCCCTTTCCGGTTGCGTCAGAGTTTCGTCCACTTGCCGTTGGCGCGGGAGGATTTCACGCACGCCTCGATGAAGGCCATGCCCGCCACGCCATCGGCGATGCCGGGGAAAGTGACCTCCTTGTCGGCCTTCTTGCCTGTGCGGGCGGCCCTGATGGCGCGCGCCGCTTCGGTGTACAGGTTTGCAAAGCCTTCAAGGTAGCCTTCCGGGTGGCCCGGCGGCACGCGCGTGACCCGTCCGGCCTCTCCGCCCGAGCCTGCTCCGCCACGGGTGATGAGGCGCTTCGGCTCGCCGAACGGCGTGAACCAGAGATAGTTGGGATCCTCCTGCTTCCACTCCAATCCGCCCTTGGTGCCATAGATGCGGATCTTGAGGCCGTTCTCGTTGCCGGGCGCAACCTGGCTGGCCCAGATCATGCCCTTGGCGCCGCCCTTGAAGCGCAACATCACATGGGCATTGTCATCGAGCACACGGCCCTTCACGAAGCTGGTGAGGTCTGCCGCGAGTTCTTCTCCGGCAAGACCGGAGACATCGCACAGCAACTGGTAGGTGTGGGTGCCGATATCGCCCACGCAGCCACCGGCGCCGGACCGCTTGGGATCGGTACGCCATGCCGCCTGCTTCTGGCCGGTCTTTTCCAGCGCCGTCGTCAGCCAGTCCTGCGGGTATTCGCCCTGCACCACGCGGATTTCGCCAAGTTCACCCGACTTCACCATCGCCTTGGCATGCCGGATCATGGGATAGCCTGAGTAGTTGTGGGTGAGCGCGAAGATCACGTCCTTGCGCCTTGCCAGCAGCGCCTCAAGACTCCGCGCCTCCTTGAGCGACAGGGCAAGCGGCTTGTCGCAGATCACATGAATGCCCGCGTTGATGAAGGCCTTCGCGGCAGGAACATGCACATGGTTGGGCGTGACGATGGACACCACCTCGATGCCATCGGGGCGTTTTGCCTCTGCTTTCGCCATGTCCTCGTAGCTGGAATAGATGCGGTCGGGCGCAAGCCCAAGATCCCGGCCTGAAGCCTTCGCCTTGGCGGGATCGGCGGAAAGTGCGCCCGCGACGAATTCATATTCGTCATCCATGCGGGCGGCCAGACGATGCACGGCACCGATAAAGGCGCCCTGCCCGCCGCCCACCATGCCGAGTCGGATCTTGCCTGTCTTTTTTTCTCGTGTTCCGGAAACCATGGCTCTCTCCCTTACTCCAGGCCCAACATGCGGCGGGCCTTGCCGGTGTCCTTGTTGCCGGCAGCGAAATCATCAAAGGCCTTGGCGGTTGTCTTGATGATATGGTTCTCGATGAAGGGTGCGCCTTCCTTCGCCCCTTGCGCCGCATCCTTGAGGCAGCACTCCCATTCCAGCACGGCCCAGTGGTCGTAGTTGTGCTGCGCCAGCGCCGAGAAGATGGCGGAGAAATCCACCTGCCCGTCACCCAGGGAACGGAAGCGTCCGGCCCGGTTCGTCCAGCCCTGGAAGCCGGAATAGACACCCTGCCTGCCGTTCGGATTGAATTCCGCATCCTTCACATGGAAGGCGAAGATGCGCTCGTGATAGATGTGGATGAATTCCACATAGTCCATCTGCTGCAGGAGGAAATGCGACGGATCATAATTGATGCCGCAGCTTTCGTGATTGCCGGTCTCGGCCAGGAACATCTCGAAGGTGGCGCCATCGAAGGTGTCTTCGCCGGGATGAAGCTCGAAGCCGACCTTGACGCCGTTGTCCTTCATCGCATCGAGCAGCGGCACCCAGCGCTTGCCCAGTTCCTTGAAGGCTTCCTCCACCACGCCCGGCGCGCGCGGCGGCCACGGATAGAGGAACGGCCAGGCGAGCGCACCCGTGAACGAGACATGGCGGTGCAGGCCCAGGTTCTTCGATGCCTTGGCGGCGAGCTTCACCTGCTCCACCGCCCAGGCCTGACGCGCCTTCGGGTTGCCATGCACGCTCGGCGGCGCAAAGGCATCGACGGCCTCGTCATAGGCGGGATGGATGGCCACCAGGTGGCCTTGCAGGTGCGTGGACAGCTCGGTGATCTCCACCCCGTTCTTCTTGGCAATGCCCTTCAGTTCATCGCAATAGGTCTTGGACTCCGCCGCTTTCTTCAGGTCGAACAGGCGGCCGTCCCAGGACGGCACCTGCACGCCCTTGTAGCCGAGCGAGCCGGCCCACTTGGTGATCGCCTCGAACGAGTTGAACGGTGCCGCATCGCCTGCGAACTGCGCCAGGAAAATGCCCGGCCCCTTGATGTCTGTCGCCATGTGTGAATCCTCCCGTGTCTCTTGTGTATCAGCAGTAGCGGTTGATGAGATTTTCCAGTCGTTCCTGACGCCCGGATTTCGGCTGCGGGTTGATGTTGTTCTTTTCCACCCGTGCCGCAATCTGTTCAAGGCTCTCCTTGCCCTGAAGCATGGCCTTGTTCCGCGCCGTTGACCAGCCCGCGTAGCGCTCATCGACCATGCCCTTCAGCACGCCATCCTCGATCATGGCGGCGGCGTTCAGCAGTGCCTTGGCGCAGGCGTCCATGGAACCGACATGGGCGTGGATGAGATCGTCGGCGTCGATGGACTGGCGGCGGATCTTGGCGTCGAAATTCATGCCACCCGTCGTGAAGCCGCCGGCCTTGAGGATTTCATACATGGCAAGTGTCAGCTCCGGCACGTCGACAATGAACTGGTCGGTGTCCCAGCCGGACTGGTAATCGCCGCGGTTGAGGTCGATGGACCCGAATATGCCCAGTGCGGACGCCAGTGCGATTTCATGCTCGAAGGTATGACCGGCGAGAATGGCGTGGTTCTGCTCGATGTTGACCTTCACGTCCTTCTGGGCGCCCAGCGACGAGATCAGCGAATAGACCGTGGCCACGTCATAGTCATACTGGTGCTTGGTCGGCTCCTGCGGCTTCGGCTCGATGAGGATCGGACCCTTGAAGCCGATCTTGTGCTTGTACTCGATGACCAGCGCCAGCATGCGCTTGGCGGCTTCCAGCTCATGGCCGATGTTGGTGTTGAGCAAGGTCTCGTAGCCCTCGCGGCCGCCCCACATCACGTAGTTGGCACCGCCCAGGCCCTTGGTCACGTCCATGCAATGCTTGATCTGCGCAGCGCAATAGGCAAACACGTCCGGATCAGGATTGGTGGCGGCACCGGCCATGAAGCGGCGGTTGGAAAAGAGGTTGGCGGTGCCCCAGAGACACTTCTTCTTGCCCTTCGCCATCTTCTTTTCGATGTAGTTGGCAATGGCCGTGACATTGGCATTGCTTTCCTTGAGCGACTGGCCTTCAGGCGCAATGTCGCGGTCATGGAAGCAGAAGAAGTCGATGGAGGTGAGGTCCATCGCATCGAACATCACGTCGGCCTTCTGGCGGGCCGCCTCCATTTCATTGCTGCTGTGGTGCCACGGGCGCAGGAAGGTGTCGCCGCCGAAGGGATCGCTGCCCGGCCAGCAGGTGGAATGCCACCAGCAGATGGCGAAGCGAAGGTGATCGGCCATGGTCTTGCCCATGACCTTCCTGTTCTTGTCGTAGTGCCGGAAGGCCAGTTCCGACCTTGACTTGGGGCCTTCGTATTTTGCCTTCTTTGCTGTGAAGAATGTCATGAGAGCTTGATCTCCTTGATAGCGGGGTAAATCTGCTTGTAGCGCTGGAACTGGTCGTCGTAGGCGGCCTTCGCCGCCTTCTCCGGGGTGATGGTGCGGGCCACCTTCGGCTTGGTGAAGACCTTGCGGAAATCCTCACCGGTTGCCGCGACAAGGCCCATGCGGGCGGCCCCGAAGGCTCCGCCCACATCGCCCGCCGCCGGAAGGTCGATCGGAATGCCCAGGACCGTTGCGATGATCCGGAGCCAGAGTTCCGACTTGGTGCCGCCGCCCACCGCCATCAGGCGGTCGATCCTTGCGCCGCCTTCCTCAAGGGCCTCCATGTTGTCCTTGAAGGCGAAGGCGAGAGCGTCGAGCACGCCGTGGGTCAGGGTGTTGCGGCTGGTTTCGTGACCAAGCCCCATCATCACGCCGCGTACCTGTGCATCGCCCACCGGCGAGCGTTCGCCCGACAGATAGGGCAGCATGAGCATGGACGACGGCCCCTTGAGCTTCGGACCAAGCGCCTTGGTCAATTGCGGAGCCGGGGTCTGCAACACGCCCGCCAGCCATTCGAGGCTGGCCGTGGCGGACAGGATGACGCTCATCTGGTGCCAGGTGCCGGGCGTGGCGTGGCAGAAGGCATGCACCATGCGCTTTGCATTCGGACTCCAGGTGTCGTTGGAAACAAAGATCACCCCGGAGGTGCCGATGGACACGAAGCCCGCGCCATCCGTCACCGCACCGATTCCGCAGGCCGAGGCCGCGTTGTCTCCACCGCCGCCCGCCACAACCGGGCGCTTCGGCATGCCCCAGGCTTTCGCCACCGACGGCGAGAGGCGACCGGTTGGATCGGTGCCTTCATATAGGTCAGGCATCTGGTCGCGGCGCATGTCGCTGGCGTTGAGCAGCAGGTCGGACCACTTGCGGGCGCCGATGTCGAGCCAATAGGTGCCGGAACTGTCGGACATGTCGGAGGCATAGTCGCCGGTCATGCGCAGGCGCACGTAGTCCTTCGGCAGCAGCACCTTCGCCACCTTGTCGAAGATCTTCGGCTCGTGCTTGCGCACCCAGACTAGCTTGGGCGCGGTGTAGCCCGCCAGCACGATGTTTCCGGAGTGCGGCACGGCGCGAGGTTCGCCGTCCATGATCTCCTCGCATTCCTTGAAGGAACGCGCATCGTTCCAGAGGATGCAATCGCGCAGCGGCTTTCCGTCCTTGTCCACCAGGGTTGCGCCGTGTTGCTGGCCGGAAAGCCCGATGCCTTCGACCGCGGCAACGGCCTTGGGCTTCAGCTTGCGCAATTGCGCGATCACCTTGTTGGCGGCCTTCCACCAGTCATCCGGAGCCTGCTCGCTCCAGCCGGGATGGGGGCGCGATACCTTCAGTGGCGACGAGGCAGTTGCGATGATTTTTTGTTTCGCGTCGATGAGCACGCCCTTGACGGACGAGGTGCCGAAATCAAGACCGAGATACATGTGACCTCACAATTTCCTTCAGGTTGGTGGTGTTCATGGCAGGTTGTCCCGCAGGAAGATGTCGATGGAAATGCGCTCCTGTGCGGTGATGATCGGCTGCCGGTCGCAACGGGCCATCAGGACACGCATGGCGCTCCGGATCTCGTGGCCGGGGTCTTGCGCGATGACGGCAGAGAGCGTGCCGTCCATCAGTGCCGAACGGGATTGGTCGGTGAGTTCGTGAGCAATCACCACCAGATCGCGGCGCGCTGCCGGTTCGCGCAGGGCGGTGATGATGCCGTCGGTGCCCGCCCCCACATTGTAAAGCCCGACGAGATCAGGATGCTGCCGGAGGAGTTCGCGGGTCGCTTGCGCCGCGCGTGTGGAACTGTCGCGTTCCTCGCGCACCGGCAGCAGCGTGAGGTGGGCATATTCCTGCCCCAGCACCTGCAGGAAACCGAAATGCCGCTCGGCATGATCGCGCAGGGCCAGTGCACCCGCAATCACCGCCACCTTGCCCTTGCGACCGCCGAGGAAACGTCCCATCAGGGTTGCCGCAGTGCGGCCTGCTGCCGAATTGTCGATGCCGACAAAATGCGAATGCGAGGCGCCCGGCACGTCGGACACCAGAGTCACGACCTGCGTGCCCCGGCCGACGAGGGTGTTCACGGCCTCGCGGACGCGCGGGTGATCGAGTGCCACCACGGCCACGCCGTCATAGCCCTCGATGCCATCCAGGGTACGGGCAAGCTGCGCGGCATCGAACACATCGGTGTGGGTGACGTCCGCCATCACCCGCTCGGCTGCGAGGTGTTGCGT